>JADGIC010000082.1 GCA_019683615.1 Alicyclobacillaceae bacterium
CTCTTCTATAACACAACGACTGCAACAAGATCAAGTCCAGAACGCTGTGTAAATTGCCCTCCCTGATAGAAGTGGAAGGCTCATCTTAGCCAAGCCTGTGAACTTTGGCGATTTGAGGTTTGGCTTGTTGCTCCTTTCGCCACTCCCAGTACTCCTGCATGTTCAAATAGCGATGGCCTGTGCTCCAAGCCTCGTCAATCTCCATCAGCAAGGCCCCCAAAAGCCGGATCGCAGATTCCCGGTTTGGGAAGATCCGTATCACCTTCTCACGTCGCCGAATTTCCTCGTTCAGACGTTCCACTCCGTTGGTCGTGCGCAACCGTCTGCGATAGCGATCAGGCAGAGCCAAAACCGCCGTCACATCGTCAAACCCATCCTCCAGCACCTGCACGGCTTTCGGCGCTTTGTCAGCGTACTCCTCGACAAAGTCATTTTTCAGCATCCGGGCCGTCTTCATGTCGGGTGCATCCAGGATCGCTCGTACACGTTTGTAGACTTCCTCCTGGAGAGCCTTCGGGGTGGCGTCAAGCAGGTTTCTCATAAAATGCGTCTGACACCGCTGCCACGTGCACCCCTGGAATTCAGTCTGCAAGGCTTTCACCAGTCCGCTATGGCTGTCTGAGACCACAATGTCGACGCCCCGCAGGTCTCGGCTCTTCAGCCACGAGAAGAACTCCCGCCAGCTCGCCTCCGACTCGCTGTCCCCAAGCATCAGGCCCAGGACTTCCCGATATCCCTCTTCGTTCACGCCAGTGGCAATCATGGCTGCTCTGGAGCGCACCCTGTCATCCTCCCGGACGCGCAATACCAAAGCATCCACGAACACAAACGGGTACTGATGTTCCCGCAGGCTCCGATTGTTCCACGCATGGACAATCGGATCCAGGCGCTTACACAGCTCCGACACTGTCGATTTAGAGAACTCGGTTCCGCACAGTTCCTCTGTGATTTTGGCCACCTTGCGAGTAGAGACGCCGTTAATCACCATCTCCATCAAGGCTAACACAAGGGCTTGTTCACTGCGCTGATAACGGGCGAACAGTTCCGTGGAGAACTGACCATTCCGAACCCTGGGCACACGCAGGACCAGTCGGCCGACGCGGGTTGTCAGGGTATGGGGGAGTGTGCCGTTGCGGTAACCCTGGCGTGCTTCGGTGCGTTCATATGGAGCGGCCTTCAATTGTTCGGTAACCTGAGCCTGCAGGATCTGGTTAAGCACCTGCTCTACCAACTTGGCCACACCGCCATCCTGCTGAAAGAGACCTTTCAAAATCTGGTCGTCCACGGTAATCTGATATTGAGCCATTTGCTCTTCCTCCCCTCAAATGTGGTTTGGCCAATCTCACATTCTACCAGGGAAGAGCGAATGGCTCATTTTACATATCCAAGAGCACGAGCCTTTTTACACGGCATACCGGACACTACTTGCAACAATTCAATACCCGCAACCGTCCGGTCAATTCGCCAGCCTTGACAAGGCCGCCATCCTGCGAGAAAAGTAGTCCCACCCAACCACCACAACCAGCACCAGACCTTCAATGATGGTTTGATTGAAAGACGGCACATTCAAAAGCGACAGGGAATTGGACAATACGGCAAACACAAACAAACCAACAACGGTTTGCAGAATGCCGCCCTCCCCGCCGGACAGACTGGTACCACCCACCACAACGCTGGTGATCACAGAAAGGGCGGTACTGCCGCCGACGGTTGGTGATGCTGAACTCAACAACCCGGACAACATGATCCCTCCGAGCGCGGCACACACCCCAGAGATGACAAACACGGAAATCTTGTATCGGTGTACGGCGATACCTGTCAGCTCGGCCACTTTGGCACCGCCACCCACGGCCAACACGTTTCTTCCATACCAGGTGTACCGCAACACATACCACGCTGTGGCGCACAAGACGGCAAAGATCCAAATTAACACCGGGACACCGAGGACGGCTCCTGTACCGAGTGCACCCAGCACAGGGTTGTCGATTTCCACGGGGCGGCTGTCCGACAAAAGCAGAGCAAGGCCATTGAAGACAAACATTGTGCACAAGGTTACCACGAAGGAATTCAAGTGCAGTCTGGCCACCAACCATCCTGTCCCAACACCCGCCAAGGCACCGAGCGCGATCGCGATGATCATGCTGGCGCCAGCGCCACATACGGGGATCAACCGGGCCACCAACACCCCCGAAAACGCATTCAAGGCGCCCACCGACAGGTCGAGCTCACCCGAAAGCACAACAAATGTCATGCCCAGCGCGATGACGCCGTTGATGCTCGCTTGAGAGACGAGGTTCAACAGGTTGTCGGCCGTCAAGAAATACGGCGAAGCGAACGACGAAGCGATGAATCCCGCAACCAGAATCAGCAACGCCCGTTGTTTCCGGATGAATGCTCCTACACCAAGGGTACGATTCAAGTACGACCACTCCTCTAGCTCAGATTCGACTTCCGTTGCCGGTCCGTGATCAGAGCAACGAGGATGATAAGGCCTTGCGCAATCATTTGCTCAGGCGTGCTGAGCCCTACCAAAATCAACACGTTGTTCAGCACGCCGACGAGAAGCACGCCCACAATGGTGCGAACGACACTGCCCCAGCCTCCCGAAAGGCTGGTGCCGCCGATGGCCACAGCTGCGACCACGTCCAGTTCGTACCCGACCCCTGCCACTGGCGATGCACTCGCCGTTTGGGCTGTCTCCATCAGGCCTCCGATCACGGCCATCAGGGCGCTCATGCACAAGGCGATGGTCCGAATCGTATAGACGGGGACGCCGGAACTCAACGCGACTCTGGCGCTGGCGCCGGCGAGGTACATGTACCGGCCAAGGACGGTGTAGCGCAGAATGACGTGGAGGACAGCTGCACAGATCATGAGCACCACGGCCACCGCCGGGATCCCAGCGACTCCGCCGCGCTCCAACCAGGAGAGAAATCGGCTGTACTGCACGGTCATGCTGTAGCCGTTGCTGTACAGTAAGGCAACAGCCGCCAAAATGGTCCCGACGCCGAAGGTGATCATGATGGAAGCGCCGAAGTCGCCGCGAATCGTGCGCAACAGCAACCCATTCGCACATCCGATGCCGACGCCCATAGCGACCACAGCCAACAGCGCCACGGTGAATCCGAACGATGGTTGCAGACCAACCACCAGTACGCCGGCCAGAGACAGAACGCCTCCCACCGAAAGGTCGAAGAAACCGGAAATCATCACGTACGTCATGCCGAGCGCGCCGACGCCAAGCACAGCAATTTGCGAGAGGATGTTATATAGATTTCCTTTCGACAAGAACACCGGGGATATCATGGAACCGATGGCCATCAGCAAGATCAAGGCCAACAACGGCCCGGCATCGGACAGCAAGAATCGCACGTGCATGCGTTCGCGCACTGCAGAGTTCACAGTTGCGTTCAAGGGCCGGTCATCCTTTCGCCAAACAAGCTTGTCAGTTGAGAGCGGCCTGCATGATTTTCTCAACGTCTGCTTCATGAGCGTGAAACTCGGCCTTCACTTTCCCCTCGTGAATGACGATGATGCGGTCACAAAGCGGCATCAGTTCGGCCCAGTCTGACGAAATCAATAAGATCGACTTCCCTTCGGCCGCAAGGTCGCGAATGATGTGATAGATTTCCTGTCTGGCACCGATGTCCACGCCCCGCGTAGGTTCGTCCAGAATGAGCACCTGCGGTTCGCTGAATAAGCATTTTCCAAACACGACTTTCTGCTGGTTTCCACCGCTCAAGGTCAAAGGGCGTGCGTGCACCGAAGGAGCCTTGATACGCAGGCGCTCCACGAAATTTTCAGCCGCCAAGATCTCACGCCGAAATTGCATCCAACCTTTCCGGGACACCTTGGGCAACCGTGTCATCGTCACATTCATGTACATCGGATGTGACAGAAGCAACCCTTCGTTTTTCCGATCCTCGGGCAACATCGTGATCCCGTGCTGGATGGCTTTCCGGGGACTCCATTGTTGAAAACGAATTCTCCGGTTGTTGAGCATGAATTCGCCAACCGCGTTCTTCTCGAGCCCGAACAGCGAACGGGCGATCTCTGAGCGGCCGGAGCCAACTAGGCCTGCCAAGCCAAGAATCTCGCCGCGGCGGAGTGAAAACCGGATGTTGGTCAACTTGTGACCCAAACTGAGATTGACGACGTCCAACACAACCTCCCGGGCGCCTTGAGATTCCTGACGGCGCTCCATTTCCTGAATGTCAGCACCCGCTATCCCACGGATGATTCGTTCTCTGTTGGCCTCCGCGCGCGGGAACGTCTCAACCACCTGCCCGTCGCGCATGACGCTGATGCGTTCGCAGATGTCCGTGATTTCCTCCAGCCGGTGGGAAATGTAAACCACCCCGACACCCGACTGAGTCAGGTGCTCAATGGTGCGAAACAGCGACTGCAGCTCCGGGCCGCTTAACACAGCGGACGGCTCATCCATGATGACAATTTCTGCACGGAAGGACAACGCTTTGGCAATCTCCACGAACTGCATATCAGCGATTCTGAGTTGCCTCACCAGGGTTTTCGGATGGACCTTCGCACCAACGCGCTCCAGCAATGCAGACGCCTCGTCGTACAGTTCGCGCCATGAAACCTTCCACGGCTTGCCTGCCAACCGACCGAGGAAGATGTTTTCCGCGACGGACAAGGTGGGCACCAGACTGAACTCCTGATGAATGATGGCAATGCCCTGCCGCTGCGCGGCCAACGGCGTCGGAAACCGCACCTGCGCACCTTTCCACACGATTTCTCCCGCGTCCGGTTGGATCACCCCGGACAACACCTTCATCAAGGTGGACTTGCCGGCGCCATTGGCCCCAACAATGCCGTGGACTTCTGCCGGGAAAATGTCCAGGCTGACATTGCGCAACGCTTGGACGCCAGGAAATGATTTGGAAATCCCCTTGATACGAAGGATCGGTTCCACTCGCTCATCCCCCACCGAGAGTACACCCGCAGTGGTTCAACAAACGCCCTGTGGTGCGTGACACAGGGCGTGGTCTGCGTGCGTGATGTGAGTGGGCGCGGCCCCTTGCCGCGCCCTTTGTCGACCTACAGTTCGTCAATGTTTTGTTCAGTGTCCCCAACGAGATGTGAAGTGCTGTTCCATGGCTTCCACCCGCTTCATCATGTCCGGATCATCGGCAGGGTCCGGCAGGACCTCGATGACGCGGCGGTGCAACTCCTCCAAAGGCTGGCGAAACTCCGCGTACGGAATGATGTACAATGCGTTGTTGCGCACGCCTTCCAACAGTTTTTCCGCCAGAACCACCGGATCCAAACCCGGTTCCAGGGCGGCTTTCAAGCGGGCGAAGATGTCCGGATCGTAGTGATAATAGCCCGTGTTGGAGAGGTGCTTGGGACGCGCCAGCACTGACTCGTGAATGTTCGTGCGCACGGCCCCGGGGCACAAGATCGACACCCCGATATTGTGGGGCTCAAGCTCAATCCGCAATGATTCCGACAGCCCCCGGACGGCGAACTTTGAGGTCACGTACAGTCCCGCACTTGCCTGCGGGAGAAATGCAGACATGGAAGCGGTGTTCACAATGTGACCACCCTGGCCATACGCCACCATCCGCGGGGCGAATGTCCGAATCCCGTTGATGACCCCGCCCAAATTGACGCCCAACACCCAATCCCAATCGTCGTACGTGGCATCCAACATCGACCCAAAGATACTGACCCCGGCTGTGTTGCACAAAAGTTGCACCGGTCCAAACACTCTCTCCGCTTCATCGGCGGCTTGTTCCCACGCCTTGCGGTCCATTACATCCATTTGAATTGGATGCACCTTGGCGTCCGTTTGGCGAAAGTACGCCATGGCTTCTTCCAAATGGTCAGCACGGACATCTGCGATCACGACCTTCATACCCTCACGGGCGAAGACCTTCGCCTGACCGAGTCCAACACCACTGCCGCCACCCGTGATGAACGCCACTTTGCCGGCGAGATCTCTCATCTTCGTACCTCCTGCAGATAAGGTTTACAGATTGATACCTGTGGTCGGCGCGCTGACCGCGTTTTGCGCCACGGCGGGCCACCCCACCACCGGCCACTCCTCGTTCCAAATGGATTGAAGGTGAGGCATGACCTGATTGGCAAACAGCTGAATGCTGTGCATCGCGAGCGCGTGCGGCAAAGAACCGAGGTTCATGTGCATCAGCAGGTTGCCGATGCGCAAGCTGTGGATTATCTCTTTCAATCGATCACGCACCGTCGAGGGCGAGCCAGCAACCACAATTCCACTATCTACCAATGCCTTCCACGTCACTTCCTGCATCTCATAGCGGCTCTTCCCCATGGCCTCGACAATATCTTTCGCTACGCTTGCCGCATTCCGGTAACCGGGTGCCTCCGCAAACTTTCTCGGAATGTGAAAGAGATTGCGAAAATGGTACAATACGTGCTCTTCGAACAACTCCTGGGCCTTTTCGTCCGACTCAGCCACCAGAACGATTTGGCTGAACCCCGCCCAATGCGGGTTGACGTCTTTGCCCCGCTTGTCCCGGTGTTCCCAGAACGCATCAAAAAACCGCTTGGCCGGGCCATGGCCCGTGTAGCTCAGATACGCGTAGGGATGGTCGTGTTCGATGCAGAAGTTCCACGTTTCAAAGCTCCCGCTGCCCGGGATCCAAATCGGCGGGTGCGGCTGCTGATACGGACGTGGCCACAAGTTCACGTACCTCAGTTGCGTGAATCTGCCGTTGAACGCGAATACGTCCCTGTTCTGCCAGGCTTGTTTTACCAAATCCAGCGCTTCGTAAAACCGCGGCCGCAGCTCCCCGGGCGGGATCCCGTACACGAAGTTCGTGTCCATCGACGTGCCAAGCGGAAAACCGGCAACCAAGCGCCCCTGCGTCAGTACGTCCAAAATCGCCAACTCTTCCGCCACCCGCAAAGGCGGTTGGTAAAGGGCGAGGCTGTCTCCCAACAGTATGAGGCACGTCCGCTCGGAATCACCCACCTTGCGCGCCAGCGCCGCGGCCATCAGATTCGGCGAGTTGTCCATACCAAACGCACTGCCGTGGTGCTCGTTGAACGCAATCCCGTCAAAACCCAGGTCGACAGCAGCCGCATATTGATCCAAGTAATCGAGAAACATCTGCCGGGCCTGTTCAGCGTCGTACAGTGCACTCGGTACAGTGACCCAAGAGCTTTCATACCGTGCATGGAAGTCTTTTGGGAGATCTCGATACGGCATGATGTTCATGTAGACCAGCTTCAAGCCAAGTTCCCCCCTATGCTGATAGAATTCCGTCCCTGCGGACAGACAACCGGTTCAGCCGCTGACGGGCTCGGTTTGCGCCGAGGCGGTCCGCGTCCGCCGCACGTGGGTTTCGATCAGGGCAATGGCGATGATTGCCGCCACCACAAAGATCCCGGCGGCAATCGCCATGACAATGGATAACCCGTAGGAGTCGGCCAGCCGGCCGGAAACGCCGACCACAAATGCACCGACCAATTCACCCACGCCGAGGATCACGGCGCTCGCGGTGGCCGCCAAACGGGGCGGCAGACTTTCGTTCGGAATGATGCTGGCGTAGAACGACGTCACGGAAACGATGATGCCACCGAGCAAGATGATGGCGAGCACGCTGACAATGCCAGTGGGATAGGCGTACATGGCCAGCGGCGTCACTGCACTGAGCACGCACAAGGCGATAATCAACGGCTTTCTCCGGCCAATCCAATCGGAGATTGTTGGCAACAGAAGCTGCCAAAAGATTGCGCTCAATCCGAACGCCGACCACACGAAGCCCATTCGCTGCTCGGTCATGTGCCCCAACTGCGTCAAGTACAACGGCCCGAACGACAAGTAGAGCCACAATCCGCCCATGAACACGATGCACATGAACACGCAAACGATGAAGTTCCGGTAGCGGAACAGCTCCCCAACCGAACTCCACGACGTCGCAACCGTGCCTGATGCGGCTGAGGCCGCCTCGCGGGGTGTCTCTTTCGTCAGTTTCCAAATGATGAAAGTCAGGATGAAGCTGGGAATGCTGACGCACAGGTACGTCATTCGCCAGTCGGTCAACGCGCTCAACTGCGCAACAATCGTCGGGCCCAGGGTGGACGCAATCACGGCGGCCCCTGCGTACACAATCCCGACATAGCGGCCAAAACGCGATGGGCTTGCCGAAGCCCGGATCATCGTGACGGCAATCGGCATGATGCCTCCTTCGGTGGCACCCACCAGGAACCGCAACACCAACAGGACCGGATACGAATTGGCAATCGCCGTCAATCCGGAGAACACAGAGGTCAGCAGCACGGCGAGTATAATGACCCGCTTACGGTAGCCAATGCGATCGGACAGGTAACCGACAACGGGTGCCGCAATCGCATAGCCGATCGATTGCCACATGTTTACCAGGCCGATTTGCGTGTTGTTCAAAGGCATGTCCTTCAACATGACCGGAATCAGCAGCGACAGCGCGGAACGGTCCAAAAACACGAATCCCCACGTGAAAAAGAAGATGACGGCAATCCGAAATGCATAGGAGTCAGACACCCGCTGTTCTGCCCGCAGTGCTTCCACCTTCAACCCGCCTCCTTACCGCAAAAGTCGATGTTGATGCAACACGGTTCCATGATCAAAATGGAGGGACGTATCCCTTGAGATTCCTTTTCGTAAGCATGATCATCCGGTCTTTGTACCAGGCAGGAACCTTCTTGCCTTGAAGCGCTGCCACAGCCGCTTTGACATCTGTGATCCCGTCTTGAACCAGTGGCTGACTAACGGTGCCGTACATTTCGCCTCTCTTGATGGCGTCCACAGCTTCTTTGGATCCATCATGCCCGATGACCTTGATTTTCCCGGCACGTCCGGCAGCTTTGATAGCCTGAATGGCGCCAAGAGCGACATCGTCGTCCTCACCGAAGACCCCGTCAATGTCGGGATACTTTGTGAGAAAGTCTTGCATCGCGGTCATCGCCTTCTTGCGGTCCCAGTTTGTCGTCTGCATAGCCAGAATCTTAATTTTTGTTCCCTTAATCCCCTCTTGGAAACCTTGCAGACGTTTCAACGTTGACGATGCGCCAGCCGCACCTTCGATGACAACCACATTTCCTCCACCAGGTCCTAAGGCCTTCTTCATGAGCTGAGCACACAAGCGGCCAACCTGGACGTCGTCAGGACCGACAAATGTAGTGATGTACTTCCTGCCAGATGGTGCGACATTCATCTCCTCGGCGATGACAGGGATACCGGCTTGATAAAACTTCTTCACATATGGAACGATGCTGACAGGGTCAATTGGATTGATGATCACCGCATCGACGTGTTGTATGAGTAAATTTGCGGCCTGTTGGGCTTGTATTTGGGGATCTCCCTGTCCGTCCAGATCAATGGTTTGCACGCCCAGCCTCTTGGCTTCCTCATGTTCCCCACGAATGACGGCCTGAACAGCGGGAATGGTGAACGAAAACCAGAGCGCACCGATGCGATACGAATGACTCGTGTTTGCTTGAGTTTTCGGGTTTCCACCGAGTGCAGCAGGAGCGGCCGGGACGCTCAACGCGAATGCCCCTAGGAATCCGCCAATCCAGGCAAGGTGTGCCCTCTTCTTCATTTGCAAGAACACCCTCCTCACAAAATGGATCCATACCCCGTACCCGACGGCCCCGGTATCAATACGGGGGCACATAACCCTTCAACGTATGCTTGGTCAGGGTGCGCATTTTCACCTTGTACCACTTCGGAACCTTCTTGCCGTTCAGCGCGTCCAGTGCCAGGCGCACATCTATCGCACCCTCCTCGACCAGCGGCTGACTCACTGTCCCGTACATCTCGCCGGAACGGATGGCCTTGACCGCTTCCTTGGATCCGTCGAAGCCGATGACCTTGATCTGCCTGATTTTTCCAGCAGCACGAATCGCCTGCAGCGCCCCCATCGCCACGTCGTCATCCTCGGCAAACACACCTTGGATGTCCGGGTATTTCGTCAGAAAGTCTTGCATAATGGCCATCGCCTTGCTCCTGTCCCAGTCCGTCGTCTGCGCGCCCAGAATTTTGATGTTCGAACCCTGCAGTGCGGCCTTGAATCCTTGGAACCTCTGAATCGAGGAAGACGAACCAGGCGCCCCTTCCAGTACGACCACACCGCCGCCTTGGGGACCCAGAGCCTTTTTCATCAGTTGTGCACACTGACGTCCGGCTTCGACGCCGTCCGTGCCCACAAACGAAGTCATGTATTTTTGCGCCGACGGCGGCAAGTTCAACGACTGCACAATCACAGGAATGCCGGCGTCATGGAACTTTTTGACGTACGGAACAATGCTGACCGGGTCGATGGGGTTCAGGATGACTGCGTCGACGTGCTGCACGAGCAGGTTCGCCGCTTGCTGAGCTTGGGTCTGGACGTCACCCCGGCCGTCCAAATTGATCACTTGTACCCCCAGCTTCTTGGCTTCCTGTTGCTCGCCGCGAAGCACAGCCTGGACCGGTTGCAGCGTGTAGGCAAACCATAACGCCCCGATGCGGACCGGGTGGCTTGGCGACTTCACACCCGCACTGGCCGGTGGTACCCAAGACATCAGTCCGAGCGTCGCAACCACTGGTGCCATGGCAATGCCTGAAACCTTTCGCTTCAGTCGGTTTTTCATTGCAGCAACACCCCCTCGCGAAATGTAAAACCGGACTCCGGCTCCGCGGAATTGAGATACACGATTTTGAGTAGGTTGTATATTCATGATATATTTTTTCGAATATGATCCTTGGGGACAGAAAGCGGCCCCGTGCCGTACCTCAACCCCTCTCCAAC
>JADGIC010000083.1 GCA_019683615.1 Alicyclobacillaceae bacterium
GGACCCAGTCTTCAGACAACCATTCAGCCCCTGTTCGCGTGTGGGCGGGGGGGCAAGCCATCGGGGTGCGCATTCAGTCCAACCGCGTCACGGTTGTCGGGTATGAACGCGCCGCGGGCGTATCTCCGGCTGCCGCAGCCCGGATTCAACCCGGAGATGTGATTGAGAAGATTGGCTCACACCCTGTGTCAACCATTCGCGACGTGCGCCGCTGGGTCAACCTCTCACCCGTTCCTCTGACCCTCACCATCCGCCATGGGCAGCTGCGCCGGATTGTCACGCTCCGACCATTGGTCGAGTCCGACGGGACGCGCAGGTTGGGGCTGTATGTCCGGGATACCACATCCGGCATCGGGACGCTGACCTTCTACGACCCTGTGCACCACCGCTTCGGGGCGTTGGGTCACGTGATCACCGACGTGGAGACCGGCATGCCGGTCGAAGGCACAGGTGTCTTGTACGACGCCGAAGTCACTGGCGTGGTTCGAGGGCAACCCGGGAGGCCGGGGGAGAAACGCGGACGCATGGATGTGCAGCGCGGGCAGCTGGGCGATGTTTGGAGGAACACCGAATTCGGCGTATTTGGCCGCATTCACCGAAACCCCCATTCCGCATTGTTCAAAGGACCGCTCGTGGTGGCCAGCCCCGCACAGGTTCACGTCGGGCCTGCCAAAATGTTGACCGTCCTGCACGGGCGCCGCGTGGACGCGTTTGATGTCGTGATCGAGAGCGTCGCTCACCAGGACACACCGTCCCCGAAAAGTTTGGTCATTCGCGTGACCGATCCGCGGCTGTTGGCGGAAACGGGAGGCATTGTGCAAGGGATGAGCGGCAGCCCTGTTATTCAGGACGGGCGCCTGGCAGCGGCTGTCACGCACGTGTTCATCAGCGACGTCACGCGCGGATACGGGGTGTACGCAGCCTGGATGATGCAACAAGCACAGGCCAGTCCGGGAGCGGGAGTGGGCAAGCGCAAAGCCGTTCGCGCGGCCTGGGCAAGGCAAGCAACCGCGGCCCGCAGTGCTACTGGATCGTAACGAGTTGTCGAACGGTGTCAAACAAAGTGTGCGAATGGCGAAAACTATTACAAACATTTTGGCAGGACTCCGCCTTTTCCCCGTCGAATGACTATACTGGAATTTTTTCAGCGAGGTCAAGGGGGAAACACGACGTGACAAGTTTGAGCGTGCTCATTGCCGATGACAACCGGGAGTTCACCGAAATGCTGTCGGAATACATTTCGATGCAGGACGATATGGAGGTCTGCGGTGTGATCAGCAACGGGAACGACGTTGTGGAGGCCGTGGTCCGCACCCAGCCAGACGTTCTGGTTTTAGATATTATCATGCCGGTGCTTGACGGGTTGGGGGTATTGGAACGACTGCAACAAATTGGCCAGCCTGTACCGAAGGTCATCATGTTGACGGCGTTCGGCCAAGAAGCCATCACGAGAAGAGCCATCGAGTTGGGTGTATCGTACTTCATTTTGAAACCGTTTGACATGCCCGTGTTGGTGGAACGGATCCGGCAGGTCGTCATGGGGACCGCGGCATCGCCAGCGGCCGCAGCCGCACCGGCACCATCTTCTGCGACGGCTCCGTTGCAGTTGTCCGCTGCACAAAAGCGCAACATTGACGCTGCCATCACGAAAATTATCCATGAAATTGGGGTGCCGGCTCACATCAAAGGGTATCATTACCTGCGCGAAGCGATTGGCATTGTGTTTCAAGACGTGGAGATGCTGGGCTCTATCACAAAGGTGCTGTACCCGCGCATCGCGGAACGGTATAAAACCACGCCTTCCCGAGTTGAGCGGGCAATTCGGCATTCGATTGAAGTCGCCTGGGGCCGAGGAAATATGGACGCCATTCGCAATGTGTTCGGCTACACGGTGAGCGCGTCCAAGACGAAGCCGACGAATTCGGAGTTTATCGCGATGATTGCCGACAAATTACGCATTGAATACCGAGTGGGCTGATGCCCGGCGTCCGCTGATCCGCGCCTGCCCCCGGACTTTGTTCAAGGGCGAGGATGCAAAACGCCGGCGGCACAACCACACACCACGCAAGCCACGTTCGGGCGTTCATCCGTTACGCTGGTTGCGGCGGGGTATGCGGACTGATTTCCGCGCTGTATGCGGCACGGGCGTGATTGCATGCAGGGGCAAGAGGGCAGCGTTCACACTGGGGCCGCCGGTTGGTACAGCAGTTGTGTCCGACTGCGTCGAGGAGCGCGTGGTACTGGTTGTACAACGGTGCTTCCGGCGGCAGGTGATCCATGAACCAAGCGCGCATGACCTCGTATGGAATGTCAGGCGCTGTGTAGCCGAGCCGGTGGAAAATGCGCCGGGTGTACGTGTCGACGACGAACGACGGGAGCCCGGCTGCGTATAACAGGATATCGTCCGCCGTTTCGGGGCCGATACCGTAGATGCTCAACAGTTCCGAGCGGAGTTCGCCCATCGGTTGGGCGAGCATGGCCCCGATGTCGCCGCCATGGTGTGTCTGCACATGTTCCGCGAACGCCTTTAACTTCCGTGCCTTCGCCCGGTAATAGCGGGTAGGAACGATACACGCTTCGATGTCTTCAACCGCAGCAGCATGAATCGCCCGCAGCGACAGCAGGTCCTGGCTTCTCAGGTTGTGAATCGCTTTGGCTGTGTTGGACCAAGCCACCCCTTGGACGAGAATCGCCCCGATAATCACCTCTTCTTGCGTTTCTGCCGGCCACCAGCGCCGGTCTCCGAAATGGTGAAACATGCGTTCGTACAATTCGTACAGGTCTGCCGTCAACTGCGCGCGCGGCGTTCGCTGGGCTTTCTCCAAGAAGTACCGGTCGACGTCTTTCCGTTCATTCGCCACGAAACGCGCTCACTCCCTGGTTTCTGCAGGTAACGGGCGATGCCGGCGACCGCCGGAGGCAGTTGCCGATCCCGGCCGCATGCGCTTCGCCGAAGTGTCACAGCCGGCCGGGGCGGTCGCTGGTGGCCGCGTCCCCACTATAGTATACTTGTTTTTGCATCATTGGTCGGTGTGCAAGGCAGGTGGGGTCGAGTGGACAACGGCGCTACGAACCACGGGTCCAGGCACCTCGGTTCCGTGCGGGTTCGGCGGTGGTTGCTGGGCGGCTTGGGCGCTGCGGCGGCTGTCGCCGCCATTTGGTGGTTCTCCGCCGGGCCGGGGCCGTCGGACAGTTCGACCCTGCAGTCGCAGGTGCTCGCGGTGGCCTCACAACTGCGCGCACCTGGCGATCACAACACCATGACGGTGGCGACGTCGTCGCTTCCACAAGCACAGCACATGCGTTATGAGATCCAGCAGGCGCTGTTGGCAGGCGAGACAGCGGACGACGTGAAGCGGATGATGGTGCAGGAGTACGGAGTGGGTGTCCTGGCCGCCCCGCCGGTCCGCGGTTGGGGCAGTTTGGTCTGGGTCCTGCCCGCCGTTGCCGGTTGTGCCTTGCTGTGCGGCGCCTTGCGGTACGTCTTCAGGCATGCCGCAAGCGTGCCAAGCGGTTGCAGCGAACAGCGCGGGGACGGCGCTCCGGCGCCTGCTGGCGGCTGCCCGGACGTCGAGGCAAACGGTGCGGATCCGCTTGCCCGGCGCCTGCGCGAGTTTTTGTAGGCGGCCGATGTGTCCAAGCCACGTGTACGGGATTGGTTCGGTAGGAGAGTGTCCGTTATGATGTCCACGCGCGCGAAGTTGATCACGGCACTTGTCATCGTGATGGGGATCATCGGTGTGTTAATTCGCACGGCTGTCTCGCACGCCTCTACATATTATCTGACAGTCGGGGAACTCAAGGCCAAGGGTGCCGCTGCCGTGGGTGTCGATACGACAGTCAGCGGGGACATTGTCGGACCCTCCGTACAATGGGACCCGGCCCGGCAGCTCTTGCAATTCACCATCCGCGACGCGAACGGTGGCGGGGCGCATATCCCGGTGGTGTACCACGGGGACCGGCCGGACGACTTCAGCAACGATTGGCCGGTGATTGTGACCGGCCGGTTGACACCAGGCGGCGTGTTCGAGGCGGACAAGCTGCTGATCAAGTGCCCGTCGAAATACCAGGCGAAAGGCAGCGGACCGGCAGGGGCCAACGGCGGGGGGTTGTGACGTGCTGACAGGAACCATCGGTGAATGGGCGCTTCGCTTGTTGTTGCCGGCGATAGCGTCTTCCATCTGTGTGCACGCCGCCGCGGCCAAGACGGGGTCGCCCGGGTGGCGCCGCCGCAGCCGCCAGGTGGCGTGGTTGCCGTTTGCGTTGGCGGCGGTCGCGTCCGCCGCCTTGATCTGCTTGCTGGTGCGGGAGGACTGGGCGTACGCGTACGTCGCGGAGTACACGGGCAGCGGTTTGCCGCTGATTTACCGGATAGCGGCGTTTTGGGGCGGCAACGCCGGATCGTTGTTGTTTTGGGTGTTGATGCTGACGCTGTACGCCGCGGTCGTCGCACAGGCTCACCACGAGGACAGTGAGCGGATGCTTCCCCTGGTGTCGCTGATCCTGGCCTTGATGACCGCATTTTACGCGCTTGTCGTCAACGTCGTTGCCAATCCGTTCGCGCGGCTGCCACACCCCGCCGAAGCAGGCAACGGTTTGAACCCGCTGTTGCAGCATCCGGGCATGACGGTGCATCCCGTCAACGTCTATCTTGGCTATATTGGCTTTTCCGTTCCGTTCGCGTATGCGATGGCAGGCTTATGGCTGCGGCGGACGGACAGCGTGTGGCTGACCGTGACCCGCCGCTGGACGTTGGTGTCGTGGCTGTTTCTCAGCATTGGCATCGTCTACGGCGCCCACTGGTCGTATGAAGAACTGGGCTGGGGCGGTTACTGGGCGTGGGATCCCGTCGAAAACGCCTCGCTGTTGCCGTGGTTGACGGCGACAGCCTTCCTGCATTCGGCAATCGTCCAAGAACGCCGCGGGATGTTGAAGGCTTGGAACATCGTCCTGATCACGCTGACGTATCTGCTTACGTTGTTGGGGACGTTTTTGACCCGCAGCGGTGTGCTGTGGAGCATTCACGCGTTTGCAAACGGCCCCTTGGGCATTTGGTTTGCGGCGTTCGTCGGCGTGGCCACTGCCGCGTCGGCTGCCCTGATTGCGGTACGCTGGCGGACGCTGCGCGCGGACCGCTCCTTTGAGGCCGTGGTCTCCAAGGAAACGGGCTTCATGCTCAACAATGTGCTGTTTCTCGGAAGCACGTTTGCCGTCCTGTGGGGTACGGTGTATCCGCTGGTGTCCGAGTGGGCCGGACAGCCGATGGTGGTCGGACCGCCGTTCTACAACAAGGTCAACCTGCCATTGGCTGTGTGCATCCTCCTGTTGATGGGGATTGGGCCGATGGTCGCCTGGCGCCGTTCCTCAGCGCCGGCCGTCGGCCGCACGGTGTTGTACCCGATGCTGATTTCCACCGGCTTCGGGCTGGCGCTGTCCGGTTGGCTTGAGCACCAGTACCATCACCAGTCTGCGCTCGGAACGGCCGGCCTCGTCGCTGCCGTCTTTGTGCTGTGGACGGTCGGCCAGGAGTTCGTCCAAGCGGTACGCGCCCGCGTCCGCTTGACCGGCGAATCGTGGCCGCTGTCGCTGGTTCGGCTGGTGTCTCGTCACCGCCGTCGCTACGGCGGGTACATCGTACACCTCGGCGTTGCGGTGATGGCCATCGGCATCGCCGGGTCGGGCGTCTTTCACGTGGACCTGGAGCAGCAGCTGCGCGTCGGCCAGACCAGCGCACCGGTGGCGGGGTATCAGGCTACGTTTGCCGGCATGGGCGTCGAACAGGGGCCGGGAACGCGCAGGCTGTACGCCAACCTCGTGATTCGGCGCGACGGGCAGGTGTTGGGCCTGTTACGGCCGGCGGCGACGTTCTACTCGGACGGGCAGCAGCCGACCACCGACGTCGCTCTTTACTCCCGTCCGCTGCGGGATTTGTACGTGGTGATGATTGGGACCTCCCAAGGGGAGAGCGCCGTGTTTGACTTCCACGTGAACCCGCTGGTGCAGTGGATCTGGTGGGGCGGGTATCTGTTCATTGCGGGGACCATCGTCAGCCTGTGGCCGGAGCGGCGGCAGCTGGCACAGGCAACCTGGCCGGCAGCGGCCGTGCTCGCTCCGGTGACGACTGCCGTCGACGGCTCAGATGCGGCCGACCTGTACGCGCAGTGGGCGGAGCTGGAGTACGATCACTTGGCTGGCAAGGTGCCGCCGGACATGTACCGGCGGCAGCGGGACGAGCTGATCATGCGCATTCGCGCCATGGACGCAGCCAGCATCGACCTGCGGACAAGCCTGGAGTCCGAGGTGGAGGCAGCGGTTCAGGAGGTGCGGAGCCGGGCCGCGCCGCCCGAGGCCGGCGATGCCGCCCTGGGTTGGGGGGGTGGACGCTCGTGATCGACGCAGGAGCCCGGGGCTTGGGAGAGCGCCTCGGCCCACCGACGCGCGGACAGGTACGGTGTTCGCGGGTGGCGAAGGTGGTTGTGTTCGCGTGCGCAGCTGCGGCGTCTACCGCCCTGGCAGCACCCCCGCCGCGCGCGCTGGCCGGCGCGGGAGTGGAGGTCACCCGGGAGCAGGTGATGCTTGTCCCCGCGCCGGTGGTGCGCAAGGTCGAGGTGTTGCAAGTGCTGACGGTGTCCAACCGGGGGCCTGCGGCGAGCGACCTGACAGTTTCCGTGCCGGCCGGAGCGAGCGCCGTCCGTGCTGCAGTGTCGCGTGCCGGCACGGGCGGGAATGTGGCGGCGCCTGCCCGTTCGGTGTCCGTTGCGCACGGGCGTATCCGTCTCACGAACGCAGTCCAGGCGGGAGCATCCGCGACCGTCACCGTGACGTACACGGTGCCGTTCACGTCGTCGGACGGCGCGGGCATCGTGTTGCACCTCGACTATCCAGTGGACATGGCGTACTTGTACATTCCCGTCGGCCGCTTTGCCTTGTCTGCGCCAGGTCTGCAGTTGACAACACAGACAGTGACCTTGTCCGGCTTGCGCTTCCGCGTGTTCAGCCGCCCCGCGGTCCCCGCCGGCAGCGACTGGCCAGTCGATGTGGAAGTACTGCCTGACGCCGGACCGGGCGCAACCGGGGCGGATGTCAAGGGGCTGCCTGTGATTGGGACGGATGACACCGGCCGTGCCAATTCGGCGCAGGCATTGGGGAACCTGGCCCTGGCGGCGTTCATCTTCGCGCTCGGCCTGGTCGGAGTGCGGCGGGCATCCCGGCCAACGGCCGGACGCCCTGCGACAACAGCGGAGGCGTTGTACCGTTCGTGGGAGCAGGTGGAGCGGCTGCGCGCGGCGGGCGTGCTCGACGAAACCGACTACCAACGGCGGCGGGAGCAACTGAAGCAGCGGTTGGTGGCCATGCGCCTGGCCGAGACACGGGAGGATGCATGAGTGCTGGCCCTGGAGGACGTGGACAAGGAGTACGACATGAAGCCGGTGTTGTGCGGCGTCACGCTGTCGTTGCAGGAGGGTCGCCGATACGTCCTGACGGCGCCGAATGGCAGCGGCAAAACGACGTTGTTGCGGGTGATGGCGGGATTGGCCCGGCCCACCCGGGGGCGCGTGCTGTGGGGCGGGCGGCCGATGCGGCCGGCCGATCGGCGCCATCTCGGCGTGGTGTTGCAGCAGCCGTTTTTTTACGCCGAGCTGACTGGTGCTGAAAACCTGCTACTGTACGCCGAGTTGTACGGGTGCCGTCCAGCCCAGCGGATCGTCGACGAGTGGATCTCGTTCGCCGGGTTGGAAGAGGCGCGGGACCTGCGCGTGCGGCAGTATTCCAAAGGAATGGTGCAGCGCCTCTCGCTCGCGCGCGCACTTTTGCATCGGCCTGCCGTGCTGCTGCTGGACGAACCGTTCGACGGTTTGGACAGCGACGGGCAGACGCGCTTCGCTGCGGCGCTGGCGGAGGCGGCGGCGGCGGGTGCGGCCGTGTTCACCGTGACTCACCGTGCGTTGCTGCCGCGCGCGGCAGAGGACATCGAGCTGACCATCCGGCACGGCCTGCTGGTGCCAGCCACATGAGCGGGTTGCGGGTGTTTTTCCGGCTTGTCCGAAAGGACCTGGTGGTCGAGTTTCGCGGCAAGCGGCTGTGGACGTCCGGCTTGGCGTTCGGCGTGCTGCTGTTGGTCGTGATGGGTATCGCGCTCAACGGGGCCTCCGGGTTGCCTGCTGACTGGAGCGCCGGTGTGTTGTGGCTGTGCGTGTTTTTCGCGACCGCGCAGGGGATGAGCGGGCGGGATCGGCACGATGGGGAAATGGGCGCTTGGGACGGTCTGATGCTGGCCCCTGTCGACCGCAGCCTGGTCTTTTACGCGCGCTGGGCGGCACTCTCCGCGTTCGTCCTCGCCGCGGAGGCTGCGTTGGTCGTGGCGTTTTTCGTGATCTTCAACCAACCTCCGCCGCTGCGGCCGGGCTGGTTTGCGGGTGTGATGGCCGCCGGAGCGGTGGCGCTGACGGGGGTCTCGTCGTTCGTGGCGACCCTCAGCGCGGCCAGTGCGATGCGCGACATCCTGGTGCCGGTGCTGCTGTTTCCGCTCGCCATCCCGCTGTTTTTGGCCGTCATTCGGTTGACGGTGTTCAGCTTGCAGCCCGCCTGGTCGGTACCCTGGGTGTGGGTGGAGGTGTTGGCGGCTTACGCAGCCGCGTTCCTGTTGGTGCCGTGGCTGTTGTTCGAGCCGCTGATGGAGGTGTAGCGCGTGCAGTCGAGAGCAGGCTGGCCGGTATGGCTGTCGATCGCGGCAGGAGCCGTGATGTTCGTTCACCTGTACCTGGCGTTCGTGTGGTCCCCGCCGGAACAGCACATGGGAAACCTTGTGCGCATCATGTACTTTCACGTGCCGAGTGCGTGGAACGCGTTCTTTGCCTTCTTCGTCACGTTCGTGTGCGCGATTTTGTACCTTCGCCGGCGCCGTCTCGTGTACGACTTGGTGTCGGCGGCTTCGGCAGAAATCGGCGTCCTGTTCACGTCCATTACGCTGGTCACCGGCTCCCTGTGGGCCCGCCCGATCTGGAACACCTGGTGGACGTGGGACCCGCGTTTGACGACCACGCTGATCCTGTGGTTTCTGTACGCCGGCTACTTCTTATTGCGCGCGTCGATAGACGGTCGCGAGCGGCGGGCGCGTGTCAGTGCCGTATTCGCGATCGTGGCGTTCGCCGACGTGCCCGTCATTCACATGTCTGTGGAGTGGTGGCGGTCGATTCACCCGCTGGCCGTCGACGAAACGGGGTTCAACATGCCGGGCTCGATGGCGGCGACGCTGATGTTCGGGTTTGTGGCGTTCATGTGCCTGTACGGGCTGTTCTTGGCGTTGCGCGTCCGGCAGCAGCGGCAGGCGATGGAACTGCACGAGTTGCGTGAGGCGGTCCGCGCCGCTCGGGTACGACAGGAGGGGCAGGTGTGATGCTGAACGACATGGGTTTTCTCTGGGCGGTTACCGCCGTGGTCTGGCTGGGGATGCTGGCCTACGCCGTCGTGCTGATGCGCCGCCAGCGCAGATTGCAGCAAGAGCTGGAGAGTCTGCGCCGCGCCCTGGACCAGTTCAATCCGCCCAGTCGCTGAGCCAGTCTGGCAGCCGCCGCCATTGCCGCCCGGTCTGCGCAGGGGCGAGTGCCAGGCTGGGCGGTACCGTCGAGGCCCCGGGTGGCGTTTTCTGCACCCAGGTGTCGATCCCGTCCGGATCGAGCACTTCGTTGACAGCGTCCTGGATCCAGTTGTGGTCGCCGGTGATGTTGCGGCTGGCCTGATTTTGCTTGGACGACATCCGCCACCCGTACTGCAGATTATTGCCCACAAACACCCCGGCCGTGTTGCCGATGCTGCCCACCTGCCAGTTCCCGATGCGAAAATCGATGGACGACTTCATACTGTTCACCTGCCTAGCCCACGCCTTTGTCTGGGCCACCGTCTCACCGGCAGCATATGATGGGGTGGAACGGTGCGTTCCTGGAGGTGGGAGCGATGGCGGTGGCGTTTCAAATCGGCCTCCTCAAGATTGGCGCCATGCAGTCGGACGCCGGGTTGTTCTTCGGTCAAAACATCCAGAACGGTTGGGACAGTCATTCAAAGCACAATGCAGCCGGAGGGTCCGCGTCAGGGAACTGGAACGTGATTCCCTGTGTGTTCAACGTCGTCTGGGATCCGGACTGGATTGACGTGCCCATCAACGACCAGGACATCAAGTCGCCGACGCTCGCCCACGTGATGGGTGTGTAAGGCCGGCGGCAAGGGGGGGCCGGCGTGCGGATCCACATCGTCTTTAACATCGGTTACATTCGGTTTTCCAACATCGACTCGGCGTCCGCGGTCAATTTTGGACAGAGCCTGCAACAAGATTGGCACAGCATTTCCAAGACCAACACGGGGTACGGCAAAATCACGGGCGACCGCAACTGGTTGGAGCGTAACCGCGCCTTGGTCCAAGACCCGGACGGGGCGGACCTGCTGGCCGCCGAAGACCTGAGGTTTCAAGGAAAGGTCCGCGGGCCGCGGTGGGTGTATTTGGCAAAGTTGGCCTGCCAGGACGAGGACGAAGATTCGCCGCGAGATTCGTCGAACGACCGGGATGGTGGGCCGAAGGCTCATACTCCATATCCTTCTCGCCCAAGCGCCTCGACGGAGAAGAAGCGGGCACGCGGGGCGTCTGTCCGCTCGCAAGATTTTCGTGGCCAACAGTTTTCCAACACGACCCACCGCAGTGTGACAGACCCGGAT
>JADGIC010000084.1 GCA_019683615.1 Alicyclobacillaceae bacterium
CATATGCTTTGTCTTTGGGTGTCGTTGGCTCGGAGTTGTGTTTTAGAGAAAGGGTTGGAAGCGCACCCTGGCGTGGGTGGCGGGGGGCTTGGCAGGCGCCATCGTGCTGTGCAGCGCCGGCTTTGTCGCGTTGGTGCAACTCACTCCGTTCGATCCCACGCCGCTCATCCGCACCTCGTCGCCGACGGTGGTGTACGCCCGCGACGGGTCGGTGTTTGAGACCATCTCCGCACCGGGTTCTTCCGACCTGACCTACGAACAGATCCCCACCGTGTTGCAGAACGCGATTGTGGCCACCGAGGACCACAACTTCTGGCACAGCTCCAGCATCGACCTGAGGGGCTTGCTGCGGTCCGCTGTCGTGGACCTGATGACGCACAGCCTGTCTCAGGGCGGCAGTACGATTCAGATGCAGCTGGCCAAAATCGTCTACCTGAACAGCGAGAAGACGTTTTCCCGCAAGCTGCAGCAGATAGCGCTGGGTGTCCAGATTAACCGGCACTTCACGAAACAGGAGATCCTCGCCATGTACCTCAACCGGGTGTACCTGGGTGAAGGTTGCGTCGGCGTCAGGCAGGCGGCGATGCGCTACTTTGGCATCGACCTGGCGACCCATCCGGAAGCGCTGACCTTGGACCAGGCGGCGCTCTTGGCCGGCCTCCCGCGGGCGCCCAGCGCGTACGATCCGCTGGTCAACCCCAAGGCCGCCCTGGAGCGGCGGAACCAGGTGCTCGAAAACATGGCGAAGTACGGGTACATCACCGAACAGGAGGCGAAAGCGGCGGAGGCAAAGCCGCTCGGGGTCAGCTACCACGACCTGGCCAGCGACGGCTGGGACACGCACCCGCTGTTCACCCAGTTCCTGTTCGACTACGCCCAACGGGTCGGTATCAGCAAGGAGGCACTCCTGCAGGGCGGCCTGAAGATCTACACAACCGTCGATCCGCAGACGCAGAACGCCATTGAGAAAGTGTTTTGGAGCGGCGAGTATGACCAGGACTTCCCCGCTCCCGTGAACGGCGTGCCCGTGCAGGGGGCGGCGGTTTTCATCGACCCCAAGACGGGCGGGATTTTGGGTGCGGCGGGATCGCGCCGGTTCGGGTTTTACCGGGACGGATTGGACCGGGTGTTCGCCCGCAGCCAGCCGGGCTCGTCCATCAAACCGATTCTGGAGTACGCGCCGGCCATTGAGAGCGGGAAGTTCGGCCCGGACTCCATCTTGAACAACACGCCGCACGATTTTGGAGGCGGGTACGTGCCGCAGAACGACGACCCCAACGCACCCGGGCAGGTGACGCTCCGGTACGCGCTGGAGACGTCCCAAAACGTGGCGTCGGTGTGGCTGTTGCAGCAGATTGGCATCGATACGGGGGTGCGGTTTGCCGAGAACGACGGCATCCCGTTCACGGACCACGACCGGCAGACGCTCGCCATCGCCATCGGCGGCATGGAATACGGCGTCACGCCGCTGGAGATGGCGCAGGCGTACGAGCCGTTTGCGAATCAGGGCGTGCAGATGCAGGCTCACCTGATCAACCGGGTGGTGAACGCCTCGGGCGACCTCATCTACGAGGCGCCCGTCGCCTCCAAACGCATCATGTCCCCGCAGACGGCGGCGACGATGACGCAGCTCATGGAGGACGTGGTCCGCTACGGGACCGGACGCAGCGCCCAAGTCCCGGGCTGGGGGGTCGCCGGCAAGACGGGCACGGTGCAGTGGGGCGCCGGGCTGACCAGCGAACACCGCGACTGGGTCTCGCGCGCCTGGTTCGACGGCTATACGCCGAACATGGTGGGCTCCGTGTACATCGGCTACGACAAGCCGCACGACCCGGTCTATCACCTGTTTTGGGACACCGCGCCGAACCACTACTGCGCCATGATCTTCGCGGACATCGTACGGATGGCGGAACAGGGGCGAACGCCGGAGACGTTCACCTACACTCCGTCCGGCGGCTTGTCCGGCGAGGAGAACGGCACGGTGCCGTCCAACGAAGCGCAGCCCGCGCAGCCGCCGGCCGCCACCAACGCGGTAGACCACCTGACGGCCGGGTGGGACCCGGCGACAGCGGCCGTGCGCCTCAGCTGGGTGTCGCCCGACGCGGGCTCTGTCAACTTCAGCATCAGCCGGGTGGCGACTGCGGGGCCGGGGGCGCCGTCCTCCGGCCAGGCCACGGCGGAGCCGCTGGGCACGACCAGTGAGCTGTCGTTCGAGGACCCGGACGTGCTGGCGGGCACCACCTACACCTACATTGTGCAAGCGGTCGATCCCACCACCGGCGCGCTGCTGGGCGCGCCGGCGACGGTGAGCTTCACCGTCCCCGGCGCTGCCCCGCCGCCGGCCAACGCGGACAACGGGACGGGCAATGAGACCGGCAACGGCGTGGGCAACGCGGCGGAAAACGGAACTGGGAACGAGTTCGGGAACGGGATCGGCAACATGCCAGGGTACGGCGCGGGGAATGAGGCCGGCAACGGGGCGAACAATGCCGCTGGCAACACCGCGGGCACCGTGGCGGGTGCAGGACCTGGTAGCAATGGGGTGAACACGGAGGGTAACGGCGCGGGCGCCGGCAACTTGGCCGGTGACTCGGCCGGGAACGGGACGAACGCCAGCGGTGCCGCCAAGGGACCCGGGACAGGAACGGGTCCGGCCGACCAGACTGGCGGATGGCCGGGCAACGTCGCGGGTGCTGAAGGCGGTGCGGGAAAGGGCAACACCGGTGGCTCTGGCAGCCGTGGCGGCGCGGGCGCCGGCAACCGGACGGGCGGTGCGACGGGCAGCCCCTCGGCTGGTGGCGCCGGTGCGAACGCAGACAGGAGCGGGGTGTGGAACGGATTGTAAGCCGTCGGATGTTGCGCAAACCCGGCAGGCCGTTGTGACCTGCCGTCCGTGCCAGGGGTGGAAGGCGGGCGGCAGCCAGTCAAGGTGAACCGTCCGGCCGCCTGCCGTACGACTGGAAATCGCGAATCAGCCGCCACGTCCGGGCCAACTGTTCCCGTTCCCGCGGGTCGGCGCGGATGTAAGACTCCACAAACGGGAGACAAGTTGGGTTGGCCCGCAGGAACAAGATGATGGCGGCTTCTTCCCGGCTCAGCGACAGCGCCGGCACCTCGTCGCTCGGCAGCTGTACCTGGGCGGCAGCTGGCGTTTTGGTGACTGGTTGCGGGGCGGCGCGGCGGGAGGTGGCCGCTTGCGCTCGGCGGTCGGACGGCATGGTTGGCTTGGGTTGGAGCGCCGCGGCCTCCGAGTCCGGCGGAGGAGGTTCCGGTTGTTTCCCGGCGGGGCTGGCTTCCGCTGCTGTGGTTACCCGAGTTGCCGCATCACGGGCCAACTCTTCTGCAGACACGCCCAGCGCTTCGGCGATACGCTCCAACGCTGCACCGTCCGGTACGCGCCGCCCTGTTTCGTACATGGCGACAGCGCTGGCGCTGATCCGTGCCCGCTTGGCGAGTTCGGCCTGCGTCCATCCATGGGCCTTGCGAAGTTTGGCAATGCGGGGACCCAAGGACATGTCACCACCTCCTGAACCCAGCACACACCCCAACTCTGTGAAGCTTGCCTGGCAAGGTTGCAAGGATTGTCGTCGGGGAACTATGTTAAAAATAGTATCACGAAATGAAGGCGGAGTGTCTCCAACAGCGCTCGGTTTACGCTATACTTGTGCATGGAAAACTTGTTCATGGACACAAATACCTGGGTAATGAGGAAAGGAGAGAAGCGCGTGAAAATCACGTACCATGGACACGCCTGTTTCACCGTGGAGAGTGATGGTCACCGCGTCGTCATTGACCCGTTTCTGACCGGCAATCCGACGGCAGATGTCGGGCCCGACGACATTGAGGCAGAAGCCGTCCTGCTCACGCACGGGCATGGTGACCATGTCGGCGACGCAGAGGCCATCGCCCGCCGCACAGGTGCCACGGTGATCGCGCCGTTCGAGCTGGCGATGCACTTCGCCCGGTTGGGACTCAACGCACACCCGATGCACTTGGGAGGGGGGCATTCGTTTCCGTTCGGTCATGTGAAGTTGACGCTAGCGTTTCACGGCTCCGGGCTGGAGGTCGGGGATCGCATTGAGTACGCGGGTAACCCCTGCGGGTTTTTGCTGACAATGGGTGGCAAGACGTTTTACCATGCCGGAGACACCGCGCTGTTCGGCGATATGCAGCTCATTGGCAGTCGTCACCGCATTGCCGCGGCCGCGTTGCCGATTGGGGACAACTTCACGATGGGTCCGGACGACGCGCTGCAGGCTGCCGAGTGGGTGCAGGCTGGCGTCGTCATCCCCATGCACTACGACACGTTTGATTTGATCCGCCAAGACGCGGAGTCATTTGTCCGTTCGTTGGCCGGCAAAGGCTTAAAAGGCCAAGTGCTCAAACCCGGACAGTCGCTCGAACTGTGACCGGCTGGGCTGAGCAAAGCCGTGCAGGAGTGGGTTGTGGATGAAAAGACGCCAGGCGGCGGGAATCCGGCACTCGCGTGTGGGGATCCCTGCCGCCTTTTGTCATTGCGCCTTGTCCGCCAATTTCACCATCACGCGCGCAATCGCCTGTTGTTCGTCTTCGTTCGCGACATCCCACATCTGTTTCAGCAACCGCTGTTGTACGTTCTTGGGATCCACCTTGTGCGCCAAAAAATCGCCGATGTGTTCCGCCACGCGTGCAATTTGGTCTTTCGACATGCCCATCGCTTGCGCGCGGTCAATCTGCGTACCCAGAAACTGTTTCCATTCCTCGAAATTCTCCAGCACGTCCAATCCGTTCGCCTCCTGACAAGTGGTTCATCGACCACGGCGGGCCATTTCTGATCGTGCCGCGCGCAGGCTGGGTTTATGCACGTGCCGATGGCGCAAACGGGCCGTGCGGCGGCTCGCCCGTGCAGCCTGGCGACGGTTCTGTGCTGATGCATTCGGTTCATAGACAGATGACAGCGGACATACGTTGTATGGAACAAGGATGACGGACCGGGGGGTGAGCAGGATGCGGCGCAAACTGCGCACGGTGCCCTACGCCAAGACGCGGGCATTGGTCAACGCGTGCGCGTTGGTTTCATTGACGGTATATGCCTTGCCGCGGTTGCCCGGGCTCCGGTCCGGCGTGGCGGGTTCCTTCACAGTGGCGTGGATGTTGTTTGTGGCGTTGGCTGTCGCTGCGAATCTGTATTTCCTGTTTGGCGCCGATCAGGAACGCAGCCGGCAGCTGGAAATGCAGGACATCGCCTCAGCAGAAAAGGAGCGCCGGGAATTGGACATGCGCGTCCGCCGCCGGGCCGTTTAAAGGCGGCGGACCTGCGGGTGCCCGCCGGGTCGCGGCGGCACAGCAGACTCAGCGCGACGCCCTGGCCGTGATCCAAAGCACGCAAACCGCTCCGACCAGGCACAACAAAATCGTGCCGATGGGGTCGATGGCTCCTCCCAACCACTCCATTTTGATGCAGGCTCCCCTCCTGGTTTCCTCAACCGCAACGATCGGGCCGACAGGCGGATCTGTGCAGACACCATCCGGGCGGCTGCACCCAAAAAGATCGTCCTCCCAAATAATAATGAATTTTTAGGTGGCGAACCACGCCCTAGTCTCATTTGTTCGCCGCGTGCACAGGTTGGACAGCCGAGCGCTGTTGGTTCATACTTTTCCTGAAGGGATTGGCACGTGAAGCGGATGGTGGAGGTGTGCCGTGAAAGAGAAGCGGCATTTGCGCATCAAAGAGCTGGTCAGCCAGTACGAGATTGAGACCCAGGAGGAGCTTTTGCGGCGCCTGGAAGCCGAGGGATTCACCGTCACGCAGGCAACGATTTCCCGAGACATCAAGGAACTGCAATTGATTAAGGTCGTCGGCAGCCAGGGGCGGTACCGGTACGCGATACCGGTCACCGCCGCTCCTGTGAGTCTGGACGTGTTCCGCCGCAAGCTGTCGGATGTGTTTGTCTCTCTGGCACGGGCGAACAACCTGCTGGTGATGAAGGTGTTGCCTGGCAACGCGCATTCCGTGGCGGCCATGATTGACAGCATGCACATCGACGGGCTGTTGGGCACCATTGCTGGTGACGACACGATGCTGTTAATTTGCCGGGACGAGGAGTCTGCCTTGCGGACCGAAGCGTTGATCACCACGTCTTGACATCGCCCGCTCACGTGCGGGGTACTCGTTGCAATGGATTGTTTTCCGACCGGTTTTTCGGATATACTGGCGTGGGAACGAGTCGCGGCGCTCGCCGCAGGGAGTGATACTGTGAATCGCATTTACAACTCGGTATTGGAGCTCATCGGCCGCACGCCAGTCGTCCGGCTGAATCGGATTCCGAAGCCAGAGGGCGCGCAGGTGTTCATGAAGTTGGAGTCGTTCAACCCCGGTGGCAGCGTCAAAGACCGGCCGGCCTTGAACATGATTGAGGACGCGGAGCGCCGCGGGCTCATTCAACCGGGTCACAGCACCATCATCGAGCCGACGTCGGGCAACACGGGCATAGGTCTGGCAATGGTCTGCGCGGCGAAGGGGTACAGGTGCGTGATCACGATGCCTGACAACGCGACGGAAGAACGCGTGAAAATCCTGAAGGCGTACGGGGCGGAGGTGTACCTCACGCCGGCGTCGTTGCGGATGAAGGGCGCCATCGATGAAGCGGAGCGGTTGGCGAAGGAGATCCCGGGCAGTTTCATCCCCATGCAGTTTGAAAATCCGGCCAACCCGGAGATCCACCGCCGGACGACTGCCATCGAGATTCTGGAAGCGTTTGACGGGCAACTGGACGCATTCGTGCTGACCGCCGGGACCGGCGGCACCATCACCGGCACCGGAGAGGTGCTCAAGGAAACGATTCCAAACTTGAAAATCTACGTGGTGGAGCCGGCGGGATCGCCCGTGCTGTCCGGGGGCGAGCCTGGTCCGCACAAGATTCCCGGAACGGGCCCGGGGTTTATCCCGAAAATCTTGAACCGGGAGATTTATGACGAGATCCTGCTGATTGAGGATGCGGATGCGCAGCGCATGGCCCGCCGCTTGGCTGCGGAAGAAGGCATTTTCGTCGGCGCTTCGGCGGCGGCGTCCGCGTTCCACGCGGTGCGCATCGCGGAGTCCATGCAGCCCTCCCAGCGGGTGTTGTGCATCGCGCCGGACACGGGTGAGCGGTATCTGTCGTCCGACCTTTTTCCAGGTTGACCGTTATCAGGGTTTCAATTCGCAAATGAAAGTAAATAACATTCAATTTGACTGTTGTGAAGACGGGTCAAAAGTCTCATGCGTTGCTGCGGGCACCTCGCTATACTTAGAAGTGTGTAGATGCTAATCGCCTACACTGTACCTAACCCCGACATTCGCGCGACAGTGCGCGCGCCCCGCCTGCGGCAGGTGGGGATTTTTTCTTTAAGGTGCCCTGATAAGGTGCCCTCAAACCGCATGTGGACGGCAGGCGCGAGCGTGGGCGGGCGAGCCCGGCTGCGGCCGCGGCTGACGCCGTCCGGTGGGAGGTGAGCGACAGTGTTCCGAAGCGCAGGTGGGCACGTCGCCCGGGCGTTGACGATTGCCGGGTCCGACAGCGGCGGCGGTGCTGGCATCCAGGCGGATTTGAAGACGTTTGCCGCATTTGACGTATACGGACTGTCTGTGCTGACCGCACTCACCGCCCAAAACACGTTGGGCGTTCAGGGCGTGCTGGCTGCACCGCCTGAGTTCGTGGCGCTGCAGATGCAATCGGTCTTCGACGACGTCGGTGCCGACGCCGTGAAGACGGGCATGCTGGGGGAGAGAGCGGTTGTCGAGGCGGTTGCCCAGTCGCTGTCGGCCCGCGGAGTGCGATCGTTGGTGGTGGATCCGGTGATGGTGGCGAAAGGCGGCGAACGCCTGCTGGCGGAGGCGGCGGTGGCCGCGCTCCAGGACCATTTGTTGCCGCTGGCGGCCGTGGTGACGCCGAATATCCCGGAGGCGGAGGCGCTGTGCGGCCGCTCCATCCGCTCTTGGGACGACGCATTTCAGGCTGCTCAAGACATTTGGCATGCTGGTCCGGCCGTGGTGGTGATCAAAGGCGGCCATGCTCAGGCGGGGTGGTCTCTGCCGCCTGCGCCCGGTCTGCGAGCCTCTGGCGGTGGCGGCGCGCTGGATACGACCATGCTTTCGGCGGATCTGGTGTACGATGGCACCTCATTCACGGTGCTCGCCGCGCCGCGCTTGCCAACGGCGAATACCCACGGCACCGGCTGCACGTATTCCGCGGCCATCGCGGCGGGACTCGCCCGCGGGCTGCCGGTCCTGCAGGCGGTGGCCGTCGCAAAGGCGTTTGTGCATGAAGCGATTGCGTCGGCCCGCGATTGGGACGTAGGAAGCGGGCACGGCCCTACGGATCATTCGGTACACCCGGCGTTCACGTCTGCAGTTCCCGGACCCGGGTGGTACGTGTGGCAGGATGGGCAATGGTGCAACCTGTCAGACGTCAACTTGCACGAAAGGGAGTGAACAGGGTGAGTGCTTCCGTCGACGCGGGTGCCTGGCTGCAGGCCGTGCGGGCGCGACGTCCGCTCGTCCACAACATCACAAACCTGGTGGTCACGAACGTCGCGGCCAACGCCTTGCTGGCCGTCGGCGCCTCTCCGGTGATGGCGCACGCCCGCCAAGAGGTGGCCGACATGGCCCGGATGTCTGCTGCGCTTACGCTGAACATGGGCACTCTGGACGGCACCGTTGTCGAAGCGATGCGTATCGCCGGGCGGGCGGCGAATCAGGCTGGAGTGCCGGTCGTGTTTGACCCGGTTGGAGTCGGCGCCACGCCGTACCGGTCGGAAATCGCTGCCGCCTTGGCGGATGAGCTGGAATTCGCCGTGTTGCGCGGCAACGGCGGCGAGATTGGCTACATGCTGGGCATCGGCGGCGAGGTGAAGGGCGTTGACAGCGTCGCTGTCTCGGAGCGGTTACCCCAGGCGATGCGGGAGTACGCGCGCGGCCGCGGGACCGTGGTGGTGGCGACCGGGGAGACCGACTATGTGACAGACGGGTCCCGCATCTGGGTTCTGTCCAACGGGCACCCGCTGTTGTCGGCCATCACCGGTTCCGGCTGTATGTTGACCGCTCTCATCGGCGCTTTCGCGGGTGCCGCCGGGGAGCTCGGCGCCGGCCGCATGGCAGAGGCGGCGGTGGCCGCACTGACCTGCTACAACGTCGCAGCGGAGCTGGCGGCTGCCGAAGCGAGTGGTCCGGGCACCTTCCAGGCCGCTTTGTTCGATGCGCTGCACAGGCTTGACCCTGAAGAAGTCAACCGCCGCGCAAACGTCCGGGTGATGGGGGATGAGGAACCTTGACCGGGGCAGGCTGGTCAGGCCCAGGTTCAAGGACGTTTGCGGACCGCGCCCGTTTGGCCGAGCGACTGCGCCTGTACGTCGTGACGGATGAGCGGCCGGACGGTGACTCGCTGCTGGCGGCGGTGCAAGCGGCCATTGCGGGCGGCGCCACCGCTGTGCAGTTGCGGCGCAAGCGTGACTTGGGCCGCCGCTTTGTCGAGCTGGGCCGGGCTGTTCGGACGCTGACGCGGGAGGCGGGCGTGCTCTTTGTTGTCAACGACCGCGTCGATGTCGCTGTGCTGGTCGATGCGGACGGAGTGCACGTGGGGCAGGACGACATCCCGTGTGCCGATGCTCGCCGGCTGATGGGCGACCGCATCGTGGGCGTTTCAGCGGAGACCGTGGAAGAGGCGCTGCAGGCAGAGCGGGACGGCGCGGACTACCTGGGCGTTGGCTCTGTATACCCGACGCAGTCCAAGCCGGACGCCGGCTTTGCGGGCTTGGACGGACTGCGGGAGATTGTCCGTCGCCTTCACATCCCCGTTGTCGGTATCGGAGGCATCAACCTTGCCAACGCGGCTGACGTGATGAGGTGCGGTGCGTGCGGAATTGCTGTCGTGTCCGCGGTGATGAGTGCGCCGGACCCCGGCGAAGCGGCCCGGCGTCTCCGGCAACTGATCGGCTGACGCCGCCATTGCAGCGGGCCTGCCGCGAGGTGTTCACACCTGGCGGCAGGCCCTTGTCGTCGGTGCGCCGCCGTACGTCGCTGCCGAACAACGTGTGGCGGGCGGACCGTCAAGTTGTCATCCGCTGGTGCCGGCGCGCCAGCGAGCGCAACGTCTCCAGGCCGTACACCAGCAACGCCGCTCCGAAAAATAACCACAGATGCCAGGCGGCGTGGACAATGCGGAGCCGCTCCATCAGCTCGGCGGCCATGGGATAAAATCCGATCACCAGCATCACCGCGCCGAGGTACGCCAACAGTGCTGCTTGCCCGGTTCTGCGCTTCATGAACTCACCCCAGCTTCATCTGTGCGCCGCAGCGCTGCCGGTTGATGGATCCACCGGGCTGTCTGCAGGCCAAACAGTCCCCCCGCCGCCAGGTACAAGCCGTGTGACAGGAAGTGGTGGACAGGGGTTGCCTCCGCCCACGTCTGGACACCCGGCCAAGCGGCAGCAATCAGGCACAGGGCCGCGAGCACGAGCGTTGACGGAATCTGTCTCATCTTGTGTCCTCCTCGTACTTGGAAGAATAGCGCTATCAGTTTTGTTATGGACCGGATTCTTCCAACTTAAACGGAAGTTCACGGTCTAAATGAGCCTAGAGACCTTGATGGACAAGGTCTCTAGGCGGTTTTGCTGTAAGAAATGTAGCCACTAAATTTGTGGGTATGGG
>JADGIC010000085.1 GCA_019683615.1 Alicyclobacillaceae bacterium
GTACAGCGGCGGGGGGTGGGTGGCGCGGCGGAAACTCCGGCGGCCGGGGCGAACCAGTTCACGCTCCCGGACAACTGCCCCTCCAGTGTGCGGCGAATCGAGGCGGCCGTGCGGCGGCTGGTGGGCCGGCCGCCCGCCCGGGGCGGTGTCCAGGTATTGCCGAGCGGGCCGGACAAATACCGGTGGCTGATGAACGCACTGGAGCGGGCGACCCGGCAGATTGACATGGAGTACTTCATTTTTCGCAATGATCACGTCGGGCGCCAGATTCTCGCCATCCTGATGGAGCGGGCACGGTGCGGCGTGCGGGTCCGTTTCTTGAAGGACGGATTGGGCAGCTGGCGCTTCCCGAGGCCGGTGTTGCGCAAGATGGAACAGGCCGGCATCGAGTGCCGCACGTTTTTTCCCCTGCGTCCGGGCTGGTTGTGGCCGATGGTCAATCTGCGCGATCACACCAAAATCGTTGTCATCGACGGCACGCAAGCGTTCACGGGCGGCATCAACATTGGCGACGAGTACACCGGCAGACAGCCGGGCGTCGGCCCTTGGCGGGACACGCATCTGCGTCTGACAGGTCCGGCGGTGCAGACGTTGAGCAACCTTTTCGAGGTGAACTGGTCGGTCGCCTCTCCCGCGACTGGTCCGGACCGTCAGACATCGCCGCAAGGCGCGGACGGTCGGGCTGTGCGAGCTGGTCCCGCTGCTCCGGCGCGGATCCGGTGGGCCGGGGCAGTCGCCGGGGAATGGGCGGCTGAGTGGGCTGGCCAGCCGCCGGCGGCTTCCGTGGAAGATGCGGTTTCCAGCGGGGACTCTGGGGTCCATCCGGCTTGGGTGCAAACGGTCGAGAGCGGTCCGGACCGGCCTGTGCAGTCGATTCGGCAGTTGTTTTTCGTATGCCTGACTCAGGCCGAACGGACGGTGGATGTCACGACCCCCTATTTTGTCCCGGACATCGACCTGACGATGGCGATGCAGACGGCCGCGCTGCGGGGAGTGCGCGTACGTCTGCTGCTGCCCCGGCACTGCGATCACCGGATTGTCGGGCTCGCCAGCCACACCTATTACGACGATCTGATGGCGTCCGGAGTGGAGGTGTATTTGTACGACGGAGGAGTACTGCACGCCAAAGTGATGACGGTGGACGGCTGGGTCTCGGTGGTCGGGGCTGCCAACTTCGACCTGCGCAGTTTCCGCCTCAATTACGAGGTGTCGGAGTTGATTGTCAGCCAAGGCGTGGCGCAGGAGTTGAAGGCCCAGTTTGAGCAGGACCTGAAGAAAGCCCGGCGCCTGACCTACGAGGAGTGGGCGCGGCGCGGGCGCTTGCTGCGCGTCGCGGAACGGGCGGCGCGGCTGGCGGCGCCGCTCTTGTAACACCCGGCAGGCGGCTGCGGTGCCGGCGTCCGGCGGCCGTGGGTCGCACAGCAGGCGCCGCCTCTCCTTTGGCCCCCGGGAACCGGGCCGGCCTTATCCCCGTTGATCCCTCGATTCAGCCATTGTTAGAATGAACGGGAGCGAAGCGGAACGGTGCGACGCCCATGGAGGGATGAGGGGCTTGGCAGACCACGGCATGGACGAACATGTCCGCCAGCTGGACGAGCTGATGGTTCGTTTGCAGCGGGTGATGCACCGGAGGGCGAACATGGGGACAATGGGGCTGACCGCGACCCAGGTCTTCATCTTGGGGTTTTTGGACAAACACGGCCAAGCCAAGGCGTCGGACGTGGCGCGGATTGCCGGGCTGAGTCCGGGAGCCGTGACGCAAGTGTGTGATGAGTTGGTACGGCTGGGTTTCGTCGCGCGTTCGAGATCGAATAAAGACCGCCGCGTCGTCCACATCTCCATCACCGAGGCGGGCCGCGACAAGCTGGAGTCGATCCGGCGTTCGCGCAGCAAGCAGTTGGCCGACTTTTTGCGGCAACTGGGCGATGACGATGCACAAGCGTTCTTGCGCTTGGTCGGGCGGCTGGTGGAAGTCGCAGAACGGGAGTACATCGAGTCATGACTCACGCCGGTGCCGGCCGTCGGCTGCGGCGCGCCGTCATACTCGACCGCGACGGAGTCATCAACGACAACCGGACGCACATCCACGTCAATTCGGTTCAGGACTTCGTGTTGTTTCCAGAGGCGCCGAAAGCCATCCGGCTGTTGAACGAGGCCGGATTTCTCGTCTTCGTGGCGACGAACCAGGGTGGCGTCGGTCTGGGACACCTGACACCCGAAGTGCTGGACGAGATTCACCGCCACATGCTCGACCAGCTGCGCGAGGCAGGGGCCGTGATTGACGACATCGCAGTCTGTCCGCACGCGCCCCGGGCAGGTTGCCGCTGCCGGAAGCCGAAGCCCGGGATGTTGTTCGATTTGGCTGCGCGGCACGGGTTCGACCTGGAGAGCAGCTACATGGTCGGCGATCGCGACACTGACATTGCCGCCGGTCAGGCGGCCGGCGCGCGAACGGTGTGGATCTTACGGGATGATGCAGACCTGGATCCGGTCCACTCCGGCCACCGGCACCGCCCGGTGAGCGGTCAACTGCCGCTACCGTTGCCCGAACCGGACTTCCGGGCCACCGACTTGTACAGCGCGGTCCGCTGGATCCTGCGAGATGCAGACATTGAGGGCTGACACAGCCTCGTCGCCCGTGCCAGGCGTTGCGTTCTGGGCGGGCGGTTGCCAGCCGGCCGGCATATGTTGTGGCAGGCGGGCTTGTGGCCGCCCTGGTGCGAAGGCGTGGCCAAGCACAGTGGCCGGGAGGGGGTGAACCGGTGCACGTGAACGATTGGTTGGCGTGGTACGCGGCCCCTTGTGCGGTCTGTCCTGTGCTGCCGTGGTGGTTGCGAATCGATCCCCATCTGCCGGCGGACGGCCGCGCCGCCCTGATGCGCGGGTGGTTCGCGGAGGCATATCCCGGCTTGTCACCGTACTATCCGTTTCCTTCTCCGTCTGCAGCGTGGCTGGATCCTTGGGCTCTGCAGCCGTACGGGGGCTACTGGTGGATGTAGCATTGTTTCCAGGTGCCAGTGGCCGGCGGTCCCGCTTCCCCGGAGAGGCAACAATAAATCAGCGCCATCCCGGACAGACTGTGGCCAGCGTTCCGTTGAAGGGGGTTTTTGCCCTTGCAGGAGTTTCGAAACGAGCCGTTGACGGATTTTCGGGATCCGGACAACCGCCGCCGGATGGCCGAGGCGCTAGCGCGGGTCGAGTCGGATCTTGGCCGGGAGTACCCGCTGTACATCGGCAACGAGGAGATCACCACCGAGCGGCGCTTGACCAGCATCAACCCGTCCTACAAACAGCAGGTTGTCGGCGTGGTGTCCCAGGCCGACAGCGCGCTCGCGGAGCGGGCGATGCAGTCGGCCTTGGCGGCGTTTGAAGGTTGGCGGGGCCGATCGTTTGCGGAGCGGGCACGCTACCTGTTCAAGGCCGCCGCGATCATGCGCAGGCGCCGCTTCGAGCTGGCGGCGTGGATGTGCGTGGAGGCCGGCAAGACCTGGGCAGAGGCGGACGCCGACGTGGCGGAAGCGATTGACTTCCTCGAATTTTACGGACGGGAGGCAATTCGGCTCGGGGAAGTGCAGCCGTTGGTCCGAATCCCTGGCGAAGACAACGAACTCCACTACATCCCCCTGGGGGTTGGTATCGTCATCCCGCCGTGGAACTTTCCGCTGGCGATTTTGACCGGCATGACCTCGTCCGCCGTCGTCTGCGGGAACACGGTCGTGCTCAAGCCGGCGAGTCCAACCCCGGTGATCGCGGCGAAGTTCGTCGAAGTGATGCGGGAGGCAGGCGTCCCGCACGGGGTCATCAACTACCTGCCGGGCAGCGGCGGCGAAATCGGTGACTTTCTGGTGGATCACCCGCAGACCCGGTTCATTTCGTTCACCGGGTCGCGCGAGGTGGGTGTGCGCATCTACGAACGGGCTGCCCGCGTGGCTCCTGGCCAGATTTGGCTGAAGCGCGTGGTGGCTGAAATGGGCGGAAAGGATGCCATCGTCGTCGACGACGACGCCGACCTGGAGGACGCGGCGCGCCAAATTGTGGCGTCCGCATTCGCGTTCTCGGGCCAAAAGTGCTCGGCTTGTTCCCGGGCTGTGGTGCTGGACAGCGTGTACGACCAGGTTCTCGAACGGGTCGTCGAGTTGACCGAGTTGCTGCGCGTCGGTCCTGCGACCGCGGCGGACACGGATGTCGGCCCTGTCGTGGACGAGCGCGCGTACAGCAAGATCCTCGAGTACATTGAGACGGGCAAGCAGGAGGGCGAACTTCTGACCGGCGGGGGCCCGGCGGACGGCGACGGATATTACATCAGGCCGACCGTGTTCGGCGATGTCGATCCGCACGCGCGCATTGCTCAAGAGGAGATTTTTGGCCCGGTGGTGGCGTTCATTCGCGCCCGCGGGTTTGAAGAAGCCATTCGTATCGCGAACGACACGGAGTATGGCTTGACCGGAGCCGTGTTCAGCCGGAACCGGGATCACTTGGAGTACGCCAGGCGCGAGTTTCACGTCGGCAACCTGTATTTCAACCGCAAGTGCACAGGCGCCCTCGTGGGGGTGCATCCCTTCGGCGGATTCAACATGTCGGGCACAGACTCGAAGGCGGGCGGCCGCGACTACCTCTTGCTGTTCACCCAGGCCAAAGCCGTGGCCGAGCGGCTGTAGGCGGGAGCAACGATGGGCGGAAACGGGGCGGATTGCCGCGAAGACACGGTGCAGATGAGCATCATCATCCCGACGATGAACGAACGGGACAACGTCCGACGGGTGACGGAGCGGATTGTCGGCGCGCTGGGAGTCCCGCACGAGGTGGTCATGGCGGGCGGGATGACTGAGGCGAACCGGGCGGAAGTCTCATACGACGTTTGGTTCATCGACGACAGCTGCGATGACACGCCTGATTTCCTGTCTGCGCTGGCTGCGCGCTATCCGTTTGTGCGGGTCGTGCACCGGTCGGGTACCGCGGGCGGCTTGGCGAGTGCCGTGGCGGAAGGGTTTGTGCGCAGCCGCGGCGAGTGGCTGGTGGTGATGGACGCGGATCTTCAGCACCCGCCCGAATTGTTGCCGGCCGTTCTGGAGCGGCTGCGCGACGGCGCGGACATCGTGGTGCCCAGTCGCTTTATCGCCGGCGGGTCAGACGGCGGGCTGAACTGGTGGCGGCGCCTGGTGTCTTGGTTCGCTCGCACCCTCGCGCGGCTGGCGATTCGGCGCCTGCGCCCCGTCATGGACTGTACAAGCGGGTTTTTCGCGTTGCGGCGAACGGTGCTCGACGGCGTCTGGCTGCGGCCAGTCGGTTGGAAAATTCTGATTGAAGTGTTGGTGAGGGGCCGCTACCGCCGGGTTGACGAAATCCCGTACCGGTTCGTGGCGAGGGAGGCCGGCGAGTCGAAGATGAACGTGCGCGAGCAGTGGAACTATGTCGTCCACTTGGTTCGGCTCGTGCGAGACAGCCAGGAGGACCGCCGTTTCTACCTGCTCGCCGCCGCGGGTGTGCTGGGCGTCGGCGTAAATCTGACAGTGATGGCGACCCTCTTGCATACCTTTCACCTGCCTGTAGTGGCGGCTTCCGTCGTGGCCTCGCTGGCGGCGATGGCACACAACTTGCTCTGGCACGACCGGATCACCTGGGGTGAGCGGCGGTACCCGTCGGGTTGGCGCAAAGCCGTTCATGTGCCCGTGTTCCTGTTGGTTACCGCGGCCGGGGTGTTGTTGACGGTCCTCACAGTCAAGGTGACGCTGTGTCTGCACGGGCGCGCTCTTGTGGGACAAGCGGTCGGCGTCTGCATGGCCACGTGGTGGAGCTGCCGGGCGCACGACCGCTGGACGTGGCGGGAGTGGCCGGCGGTCATCGCCGGTGCCGGCGATGACGCGCCGCGGCCGTGAGCGACCGCTGGGGAGTCTTGGTTGCCGGCCGCCGCTCGCCTGGCCGTCTCAAGTGGTGGGACCCAACAGCCAGTTGGCGATGTAGCCGATTCGCCCGCCGCCGAGATCCACCTTGTCCCAGTCCCCTGCCTTTCCGATGACCGTGACCGTTTGGCCGTGGCTCATCGAGCCGATCACCTGGTACTCGGTGCTTGGACCAGAGCGGACGTTGGCCGAGTCGCCAGTGACCATCATCTGCGTCCCAGTGCTTGACCCTTCCGAAGAACCGCCGGCGTTCCCCGTCGCCGATCCGCTCGTGTTCCCGCTGCCGGCTTCGCCCGCCGACGGCTCGGCCGGCGGCTGCCAGTTCATCGTCACCGACTCAGGCTGGATCGGGTTGGCCTGGCGGATACCGTGGTAGAAAAACTCTTTTGCGACGTAGTGGGCTTCCAATGGATTGACAATCCAGTAGCTGGCGTCGCCCGGGCCGACCGGGTTGTGGAACGACCCCGGCAATGTCTCCGTGATCACCGAATAGTTCTTGAAGTGGCTGGCGCCCAAGGCCAAAGCCCCAATCTGCAAGGAATTCATGTTCGTGTCGATGGTGCCCTTGAACTCTTGCACGAGGGACGGCAGGTGCGTGATGTTGTCCGGCTGCAGCAGCTTGTGCACGAGAGCCGTCAAAAATGCCTGCTGGCGTTCGGTGCGGCCGATGTCGCCGAGCGGGTCCTCACGGAACCGCACGAACCCGAGCGCCTGCTCGCCGTCAAGCGTCTGCACGCCGGGATTGAGGTCGATGATGCCGTACTGCTTGTCCCCGGTATTGTAGTGCATCGGCTCGGGCACGTTGACCGTGATCCCGTGAATGGTGTTGATGACTTCCACGAGCCCGCCGAAGTGCGTGATGGCCCAGTAGTCGACCGGCATCTGCAGCAGGTCCTGAACCAGGTTCACTGTCAGGTTGGGCCCGCCGATGGCGAGCGATTCGTTGATCTTTGCGTAGCTGCCATCCGGGTACAACACCTTGGTGTCGCGCGGGATGGACATCATCTCGATGCGTTTGTTCTGGTTGTCGATGCTGCAAAGGACGAGAACGTCCGTGTTGCCGCCGCTTTCGCCCGGCCTCGTGTCGGTGCCGATGAGCAGGATGTTGATCCGGTTCTTGTCGTACACCGTCTTTTTGATGACCTGTTGCGGCATCTTGCTACCCACGCCGTTGTCGAGCGGCCGTGTCAAGCCCCAGTACGCGCCGCCGGCAATGAGCACGGCTGCGGCGCCTGCACTGGCGAGGATGATCGTCCTCCGCCTTTTTTTCTTCTTCCGCTGTTCCGGCGTCAACGGCACCGGCCGTCGTTCGCGGCGCTCCATGCCTGAATTCACTCCTGGTTGTGCCCTTGTGTGAGGAGCGGCCTTGGACCACACCAGACGTGCTCTCCGGGTCATCCCGTGCAGCCGGGCCGGTCAACCGCCTCTCCGAAACCTCTCCTTATTTTACACGGAATTCGGTAGAGTCGAAAGCGGCTCGCGTGGACGGCCTTGCGGCTTGAAGGCGTCCGTGGGAAAATACGGATACCACAGTGCGCCGGAGGTGGAGCCTGTGAACGCGGATGGACGCAGCCGGGGACGGGCAAAGGTGACGGAGTATCACCGGTTGGTGCGGGATCGGATTCCAGAAATGATTGAATCGATGGGGAACATCGTCGTGTGTCACGAGTTGGATGACGAGTCGTTCGACCGGGCGCTGCTCGACACGGTTGCCCGTGCAGCCCAGCAGTTTGCGGAGGGCGGAAATCTGGAGTCGCTCGCCGATGTGCTGGACGCGTTGCACGCCTGGCTCGACCTGCGCGGATTGACCATGGAGGATGTAGACAAGGCGCGTATCGAGCGGCGGAAGCGCTGCGGCGGGTACGCGCGCCGGCTGTATTTGGAAATGGTGGCGGAAGGCGACAACCCAGACACGCTGGCTCGGCCCCCGCGCTGCTGACAGGTGCCGATAGCGGCACGATGCCGCCGTACCGAGCCACCGGCAGCGCGTGCCGCCGCCGACAGGACGCAGGCACGGCTTTTGCGCCCAGGAATCTGGACGGGGCACGGCTCGAGGTGTAGCGGGGGCCGATCCCGGTATGAGAATGCCTGCGGGCGGTCGCACCCGTTCAGTCGTGGCGTCCCGTCCACCCTGTTTCCAGGACATGGCCACAGCCGATGCAGATGTAACGGTACTGTTCGCCGACGGTCCTTGCCGGCACTGGCAAGCCGTCGCGGATGACAACGCTCGAATCCAGTTGGACGATACGCTCCTCCCGAAAGAGCGATCCGCGGCAGTGCGGGCACGTTGCGGCATGTGCGGGTGCGGCCATTCGAGTCACCTCGTTTTGGATCAGGTATGCGGTCAGGCACGTGGATCAAATTGCGGCCTGGCACAGGGGTTATTATAGGGCAAGACAGCGGCCGCGACAAACGGTATAATGAGACGCGGACGCGCTGGCCAAGGTGACCACTTCGTGTTCGACGTCAAGGCATTCCGCGCGCTGACGTGCCACCAGCGGGGCGGGGTCGCGGCAGACGTATTGAAACGGGACGCCCGACTTTTTGAAGCGGTTGTTGCGGCGCTGGCCGGTGCGGGCAAATTGGGATGCGTTCTGTTTCAATGGTCGGAATCAGCAGGAGGCGGGGGTGAACCGGGTGACAGGCTCGGATGATCGGCCGCCGGCGGGTTGTGGGGCCGGATGAACCCGTTCCTGCCGGATTGGATGTTTGCTGCGTTCGCCATCGGTGGCTGGGAGTTGTTCGACCTGATCGCCCGGCGTTGGCACTGGCCGTGGGCGCACAGGGCAGGTGCCGCCATCGCCGCAGCCAGTTGTTTGGTGCTGTGCGTTCGCTACGTGGTGCGGTGGATTCGCCGGTGGCGCCATCCGGAGTCGCCGGATCCGGACGAGTGGCGGCACTATTAGAGGCCTGGCGGCACGATTCACAGAACAGGTTTCTGGGTGGAGTGTGTGGGCATGCCAACTCTTTCAACATCGCCCCATCCGGTGGGGCCGGTCATCGCCTATTGGCTGATGTTATCTGTATTGGCTCTGGTGACTACATTTGGTGTGGGGCTGGCCTTGAACATGCTGTTTCGCCGGTGGTGGATGTCAGTGCTGTTGTTTGTCGTGCTTTCTGTGTGGTTGTTCATTGCAGCCGGCACCCGCATGATCTTGCCGGAGTGGATCTTGTACTTCGTCGGCGCGCTTGGGGTGTTGCTGTCAGTACTGGCGGTGCGCGCACTCAAGCGGTCCGGTTACCCGTTGTTCTCCTGACGTGCGGTGTACGGCCTGCTGTGCCTCCATTTGCACGCCGCTGCATCTGTGCTCGTCGCGTCGGCAGCTCTTGCCGAGGGGCAAAACGGCCTTGGGCGGGGCCAAGGCCGTTGGCTCGGTCAACCGCTGAGGTTCCGCCCGGCGGTGACCGGTGAACCTGTACACGGCAATCCGTCACTGCTTTTGATAACGGGCGAAACACTCTTCAAGAATGCGCCTGGCGTCCTCCGTTCCACGCCACCCTTCGATGCGAGTCTCCTTGCCCTCAAGGTCTTTGTACACTTCAAAGAAATGGGCAATCTCCTTCAGGATGTGCGGCGGCACGTCTTCCAGCGTCTGCACGTGCGCGAAGCGCGGGTCCTTGTCCGCCACGCCAATCAACTTCTCATCCTGTCCTTTGTCGTCAGACATCAGAAGTATGCCTACGATGCGCGTCTCAATGACGCAGCCGGGAAAGGTGGGGACGCTGGTCAGCACAAGGACATCGAGCGGATCGCCATCTTCGGCAAGGGTGTTGGCGATGTACCCGTAGTCCGCCGGGTAGTGCATCGGCGAATACAGCACGCGGTCGAGCCGGAACACACCCGCTTCTTTGTCGTACTCGTACTTGTTCTGGCTGCCTTTCGGAATTTCCACAAACACGTCGACTGTGAATTTGTCGCCGGGCATTCGGTTTCCTCCCTCTTTTCGCCTCTGTTGCCTTCCTGTGCACACCTGTCCATTATACTGTCTGTCCCAACTTCACCGCAATCAGGATGACGCGAGCAAACCCGCCATCTGACTTGCGAAGGCCGGGGACAGGCGGGTGTAGAACGACACAAACGTTTGTTCCCTCACGCCGCTGGGCGAGATCTGGTAGAGAAGGGAGGTCACGATTTTGTACGGTTTGCCGGCGGCGTGCGCGCCGACGGCGAGGTGCATCTGACCAGCCAACTCGCTGTCTGTGCATTCAATGAGGCCGAGAATGTCCTGGAGCGCGATGCGGTATGTGCGACGATCCCGCTGCAGGATGAACTCGCGTGTGGTCAGTTGATAGCGAATGCCGGAGCGGACCTCGCTGCGTTTCAACTCTCCGCGAAGCGACTCAATCTTCGGAAACCGGGTCAAGCCGCCACCACCTTGTGTTCAGGATTTCGGGGGCCGAACTGCCAGGGACATGTTGAGTCTATTGTATCACACGATTTCCGCAATGCCGGCCGGACGGGGAAGGGCGTGGCGGGGCAGGCGCATGAAAACCGGGCGTGGCGCGCACCATGTGAGTTTGCAGGCGATGGGAGGGTGATTATGCGCAGACTGCGTCGCGCGCTTGCGCTGTCCGCGTGTCTGTTGGCGTTCGCCGATGCACTGGCGGGCGCGCCGGCGACCGCCCGAGGTGACGGGGCAGCGCCGGCCTGGGCGGGGCATGCGCTGTATCCAGACCAGGCGCCGGGCACTAGTGTCTCCCGGCCGGCTTCCTATCCCTTCCTTCCACCTGGGCAGCGCGCCCC
>JADGIC010000005.1 GCA_019683615.1 Alicyclobacillaceae bacterium
GGAGAATCGCTTGAAAATTGCGATCCCGCCCTTGTTTTGCAGACCCGCCCGCAGAGTCGCCCTCCACGATGTAAATTTCGCTGACAGAGGCGTCTTTCGACGTGCAATCCGCCAATTTCCCTGGCAGAGAACTGACCTCGAGGGCGTTCTTGCGCCTCGTCAGCTCCCGCGCTTTGCGCGCCGCCTCCCGCGCTCGCGCCGCTGTCACCGACTTCTCGACGATACGGCGGGCGACCGACGGATTTTCTTCCAAGAACGCCTGGAATTTCTCGCCGAACAAACCTTCGACAATGCCCCGTACTTCACTGTTGCCCAGCTTCGTCTTCGTTTGGCCCTCGAATTGAGGTTCCGGAACCTTCACGCTGACGACCGCCGTCAATCCTTCCCGCACGTCATCGCCGGTAAGATTGTTCTCGTTGTCTTTGATCAGATTCATTTTTCGCGCGTAGTCGTTGATCACGCGCGTGAGAGCACTTTTGAACCCGTACTCATGGGTGCCGCCCTCGTGGGTGTTGATGTTGTTGGCAAACGAGTACAGCGTTGTCGTGTAACCGTCGTTGTACTGCAAGGCGATTTCGACGGTCACTTCGTCTCGTTTCCCAGCAACAAACACCGGTTTGGGATGCAAGACCTCTTTGGACCGGTTGAGAAACTCCACAAATTCGGCGACCCCGCCCGAATAGCAGAATGACAGTTTCTTCCCGTCCCGCTCGTCTTCGAACACAATTTCCAGTCCGGCATTTAAAAAGGCCAGCTCGCGGAGCCGGTTGATCAAAACGTCCTGTTGCAGTTCTGTCGTCTCCGTGAAGATCTCCGGATCGGGCAGGAACGTGACGGCGGTTCCGGTGCGATCCGTTTCACCCACGACCTTCAGGTCGTACAGCGGCGTCCCGCGCTCGTACTCCTGCACGTACACGTGCCCGTCGCGATGGACCTCCACCTTCAGCCATTTGGAGAGCGCGTTCACGACCGACGCGCCGACGCCGTGCAATCCCCCGGAGACTTTGTACCCCGATCCTCCGAATTTTCCTCCCGCGTGAAGCACGGTTAAGGCTGTTTCCACGGCTGGGCGCCCGGTTTTAGGGTGAATGCCAACCGGGAAACCAGCCCCGTTGTCGATGACTGTCACGCTGTTGTCCGGATGAACCTGCACGATAATCCGCGTGCACCGGCCGGCCAGTGCCTCGTCGACCGCATTGTCGACGATTTCCCAAACCAAGTGGTGCAAGCCCCGTGAACTGGTGGAACCAATGTACATGCCCGGCCGCTTGCGGACAGCTTCCAGGCCTTCGAGTACTTGTATTTGCGTCTCGTCGTACACCGATTGAGACAAATGAGTCCCCTCCACTCCTGACAGTGAGCAAACAGACACCGGCCACGGGTTTACCCGGCGGGAGATCCCGCGGCTTGTCCGTGATGTGGGAGAAGGCGGTCAGTCTGTTTCCACCGAAGCGGCCGACTCCCACAGTTGTTCTGCACGCCGCTTGAGAGTGAGAGACGATATCGGCGAACAGTACACCATCCGGTCAGTGACCACAAAGGATCTCGGATCACCAGTTTCGACCATCTGAATCGCCTGGTTCCGACACGCCAACTCGAACAGAGGGGCGGTGCTCCCGTTCGATTTTGCGCGAATGTCAAAGATCCCGATGATCTCCTTACAGTGGATCATGGTATCGCCGCCAATATGAATAAACATGAGAAACACCTATCCCTCCTCCTGTATTATACCAGAACGAACGTGAAACAAACGGGCGCCCGCCGGCAGCCCGCACTGAAACGACCGCAGCGACGTGGTTGTGATGATGGTCTGCAGCTGTCGACTGATGTTCCACACCAGGTTGTGTTGGCGGCTGTCGTCCAACTCGGACAGCACATCGTCGAGCAGCAGCACCGGGTACTCACCGATTTCCTCCCGGATGAACTCCAGTTCTGCGAGGCGCAGGGCCAAAGCTACGGACCGCTGCTGGCCTTGGCTGGCGAAGGTGTGCGCAGGGCGCCCGTTCAGGTACAGGGCGACGTCGTCGCGGTGTGGTCCGACGGTGGTGTGCCCAAACTGGCGGTCCCGCTGTCGCCGGTCCAAGAGCACTGTCCGAAACCGTTCGGCAAGGTAGGCGCGCAGTTCCGGCACCGGCAACTGCACCGCGTCAGGCGACAAACCGGGGATGGAACACGCGTACTCGACAGACAGCTGTTCCTCGCCCGTCGACAACGAAGCGTACACTTCGCCGGCGAGCACCTGCATGCGCAGCATGAACCGGAAGCGCCGGGACAGCAGGTCTGCTCCGTGCTCCACCATTTGCGCTTCAAACACGTCAACCGCCTGCCAATCGACCGGATCGCTCTTGAGCAACAGGTTTCGCTGGCGCAGGGCGCGCATGTACTGTCCGAGGTGAAACAGGTACATGCGCTCCGTTTGCGCGAGTTCCAGATCCACGAACCGGCGACGGGTTCCCGGTCCCCCTTTGACGAGAGCCAGGTCTTCCGGGGCAAACAGGACCACTTGAAAATGGCCCACAAAATCGGTCATCTTTGCCACAGGTACGCCGGCGATGGCCGCTCTCTTCCCGGCTGGGCTGATGGCCAGGTGAAACGGCAGGTCCCGGTCCCGAAGCCTGACGGTGGCTTTCACCGTGCATTCAGCGTCGCCCCACGATATCAAATCCGTGTCACGGTGAGTTCGGTGAGATCGCCCAACCGCCAACACGTAAATGGCTTCCAGCGCATTCGTCTTGCCTTGCGCATTGTCACCCACTAACACGTTTACACCGGGTGCGAAGCGGATGTGGGCATCCCGGTAGTTGCGAAAGCGGTGAAGGTGAAGTTCTCGCACGAACATCGTCAAGCGTTCCTGATGACAAACGTTTCTCCGTGCACAGAGACCCGGTCTCCCGGGTACAGCTTGCGTCCGCGTCGCTGTTCCGGCACGCCGTTGACCTCCACGGCTCCGGAGGCGACGATGTGTTTCGCTTCTCCGCCGGTGCTGGCAATCTGCATTTTTTTCAAGAGTTGACCGAGCGTGATATACGGCGTTGCGATCTCGATTTCTCGCATATTTTCCCCCTGCCCAGGCGGGTGGAGCGGCAGTTCCGGGATCACCGGATCAAAACCGGCGAGATCAACTGCAGGTTGTCGTCGGTTTCCGCAGACGTGAGCACGAACGGTTGGTTGGGGCCGTTCAACCGCACGGCCACGACACCCGCAGGCAAAGCGCGCAACGCTTCCAGTACATACCGCGCGTTGAACGCAATCAACAGGTCGTCACCAGATTTGTGTTCAACGCCAACCTGCTCAGATACGTTTCCGACTTCCGGAGAACTGGAGGACACCACCAGGTCCTCCGCGCGGACCTCCAGTCTGACCATGTGATTTTCGCGATCCCGTGCAATCAGCGCTGCCCGGTCGATGGCGTCGTGCAAAAGCTCGCGCTGCACGCGAACCTCTGTGCGGTAACTCGGAGGAATCAGACGCTTCGTATCTGGGTACACGCCGTCAATCAAGCGTGTGTAAAACGAGGTATCGCCGACTTGGAACAGGCTGTGTGTATCCGTGAACTGCAAGGTCACGAGCTGTTCGCCGTCGGGCAGGATCTTGAGCAGTTCAAGCACGGACTTGCCGGGAAGAATCGCGCTTCGGGACGTCCACTCCGGTGTCTCCGAAGCGTCCTCTGCAGAGGCGACGCGAGTGGCCAAGCGCAGGCCGTCGGTTGCCGTGAGGCGGACGGCGGCCGCCTCGAACTCGAACAAAATGCCTGTCAACACGGGCCGCACCGGTAAATTGGAGGCAGCAAACGCCGTGCTGCGGATCAATTCCCCTAGCAGGCGGCTTGGCAATTGCACGGAGTGCGCCTGGCGAAACACCGGCAGTTGCGGAAATTCCGCCGCGTCGATGCCGTGCAGGTGAAATTCCGCGGAGCCAGAGCGAATCGTTGCCATGTAGTTGTTCTGAATGTCGACCGAAACCGTGTCTCCGGGAAGTTTGCGAATGACGTCTGTAAAGTAACGCGCCGGGAGGACGATGGAGCCAACTTCGAGAATCTCCAGGCCGTTTTCGTCATCGGCGTTGAGGACGTGTTGGATGCCGAGTTCCAAATCGTACGCAGTGGCAGTGAGGGACTGCGGGGTCAGCTCCAACAGGATTCCGGTGAGGACGGGTTTGGTGGTGCGGACGGCCACCGCTTTAGAAACCGTCTGAACGACGTCGGCAATCGCAGGCTGGCGGATTTGAAATCTCATGGATGCGCGTGTCCCTCCTGGCTGGATGGGGCCGTCCCGGGCACCGGTTGCGCCCGTCGCGGCGGTTGCAAGACTCGTCGCAAGTGTCTTGATGGAGGAGTAGGTGATATAAATATCTTTGTTCTTTAGTAGTCTTCATCATCAGGTCGGTGGATTCTGTGGATAAATCACGCTCATTGTATCACACCGCAGGTTCAGGCACGAACGAGCGATGTGGAAACACCTGTGCATGACCAGTGGTCAAGTTAGCGTGCGAATCGCTTCGGTCAGCCGGCGGACTGTCAACTGCAGTTCGGTGTCTCGAGTGAGTTCCTTGGCAATTTTCTCGCAGGCGTGCAAAACAGTCGTGTGATCTCGGCCAAACGCCGCTCCGATGCGCGGCAATGACAGGTCGGTCAGCTCTCGCGCCAGGTACATCGCGAGCTGGCGCGGAAACGCCACGTCCTTGGTGCGTTTTTTGGCCTTCAGTTCTTCCACGCGCAGGCCGAAGTGCTCGCCGATCACTTTTTGGATCTGTTGAATCGTGATGGCTCGCGGACGCGCCGGCGAGATGATGTCTTTGAGCGCCTGTTGCGCCAGTTCCACGGTGATGTCCGCATTCACCAGGGAAGAGTAGGCGATCACGCGGATCAACGCGCCTTCCAGTTCACGGATGTTGGTGTCCACTTGGTTCGCGATGTATTCAGCGACCTCGTCCGGGATCGATATGCCGTCAGCTTTGGCTTTGCGTTGGACAATCGCCACGCGGGTTTCGAAGTCAGGCGGTTGAATGTCCGTCAGAAGGCCCCATTCAAACCGGGACCGCAGCCGGTCTTCCAACGTCGGGATATCTCGCGGCGGGCGGTCGCTGGTGATGACAATTTGCTTGCCGGCTTCGTGAAGGGCGTTAAACGTGTGAAAGAACTCTTCTTGGGTTTGCTCCTTTTTTGCAATGAACTGGATGTCGTCGATGAGCAAGACGTCAATGGAACGATAGCGGTTGCGAAAGTCGTCTGTGGTGTAGTCTCGGATGGCGGTGATGAATTCGTTCACAAACCGTTCGGTCGTGACGTATCCCACCCGCAGATGCGGTCGCTGTTGGCGTACGCGGTGGCCGATGGCGTGCATCAGGTGGGTCTTTCCCAATCCGACTCCGCCGTAGATGAACAGCGGGTTGTACCGTTCACCAGGCCTTTCGGCGACGGCCAAACAGGCAGCGTGCGTAAACCGGTTGCCTGCGCCAATGACGAAGGTTTCAAACGTGTAGCGGGCGATCAGCGTATCGGGCGCCATTTTAGCCTCGACGGATTGGGCGTCGGAATGGCTTGACAGCTGCGACGGCGCGCCTGGATGGGAAAATGTCTCCGGTGCGACTGTTTGTCGGCCGTGCTCCGGCGGGTCTGCTTCGAATTCGATGGTGAACGATTCCCCGGTCAGGTGTTGAAAAATGCCCTGCAGCGTCTCACTGTAATGCTGTCGCATCCAGTCGCGTACAAATTCACTGGGGACGCCAATGACGATAACACGTGAGTTGGGACTGTAGCGGACGACTCTGGTGTCCCGAAACCAGGTGTCAAATGTGCTTGGGTCCATCCGGTTGCGCATGATGCGCAGCGTGTCGGCCCACAACGGGTCAAAGGACGCGGTATCCGCGCGGGTCGTAATCATATGAGGGTTGACCTCCTGCGGTGAACGCGAATCAGTCGACACATGTCTCTCGCATTCGACACGAGAGCAACATGTGCACATCGTTATCCACAATCTGTGGACAACGATGTGGATTCACAATCGGAATCCACAGCCTTGCGCACATCATGGGTGCAGTCGTGAGAGAAGGATCACACAATGAGGTCACGGTAACCATCATCATAGCAGATGCCTGAAGCGTTCGCCAACAGTGATGCCGTCAGAAAGTCGGCGCAGACCCAGCGGACAGGCCTGTTGTACCCATGTCCACAAAGGCTGGATGGAGGGATTGTGGACAGGTGGACAAATATCGGATAACGAGCGCAGGGCCTGGAGGGCGCAGCTGTTTCTTTGACAACCGGCGAACCGGGGTGGTATAATGCTGAGCGGTTTGTGCGATTGGCAAAAGGGGGTGGCCTGGTGAAGCCGACCTATCAGCCGAATGTCCGGAAGCGAAAGAAGGTTCACGGGTTCCGCAAGCGCATGAGCACGAAATCGGGGCGCAAGGTACTCGCCGCCCGCCGCCGGAAAGGAAGAAAGGTGTTGTCAGCGTGAGGCCACAACGGTGGCCTTTTTTATACGTTTATACGGACGTTAACACGGATCAGACTCAGAATATGTCGGGACGATAGGACATTGAGGGCGAATTTTGAGGACAAGACGATGTCAGTCGATTGGACGCCAAGAGGGAGAGTACGTTGCTGCAAGCACAGCATCGTCTGCGCGAGAATCGCGATTTCCGGCGCGTCTTCCAGCGCGGCAAGTCGGTCGCCACAGGAAGACTGGTGATGTATTGGAGTGAGAACCGGCTGGGGACGTTCCGAGTTGGTTTCTCTATCAGCAAAAAAGTGGGTAATGCCGTCACGCGAAATCGGTTAAAACGGTTATTGCGGGAATGTTTTCGCCGGTACGGCGAGAAGTTGGCGCACGCGGGCGTGGACTTGGTGGTTATCGTCCGTCCGACCGCGTCAGGCATGACGTTTGCGGATGCGGAAGCGGAAGTGTTGTTGCTGCTGAAAAGGGCCAAGTTCGTGGTATGATGGGTACGGGGGCCGGGAGATGGCAAAATGGATCGTGGTGTTTGCGATTCGCCTCTATCAGCTGTTGATTTCTCCTCTTACCCCTGCGAGCTGCCGGTTTGTTCCCACCTGTTCGCAGTATTGCCTGGAGGCGGTCAGCCGGTTCGGCATCGCCCGGGGTGGTTGGTTGTGCGCCAAGAGGTTAGCGAAATGCGGGCCATGGCACAAAGGCGGGTTTGATCCTGTACCGTCCGAAAAGTAGGAGGAGTCTCTCAGTTGAACTCGCAAGAGAAGAGGAATCAATCGAAATGGCTTTGGGCCGCGGCCATGGCGGCCGTGTTTTCGCTGACTGGTTGTTCGATGTATCCCAGTCATCCGGGGATGTGGCCGCAGGGTCCATGGGGGGACGTCCTGAAGTTCGTCTCCGGCATTATCGACTTTTTTGCTCGTCACCTGTGGGGTAACTACGGCATCGCGCTGCTGATTGTCACTGTACTGGTGCGGCTGTTGATCTTGCCCTTGATGGTGAAGCAGATCCGGTACTCGAAGGTCATTCAAGAGTTGCAGCCGCGGCTTCGGGATATCCGGGAAAAGTATAAAGGTGACACGAGGAAGATCCAGGAAGAAACGATGAAGCTGTACCAGGAGACAGGTGTGAATCCGATGGCCGGATGTCTGCCGATGCTGGTGCAGCTGCCGGTACTGTACGCGCTGTTTGGTGCGATTGAGGGCAACGTCGCACTGAATCACAGCACGTTTTTGTGGATCTTTCAACTCGGAGCGCGCGACCATTACTATATCTTGCCGGTCCTGGCGGCGGCCACGACGTACCTGTCTTCTCGCGTGATGATGACGGCCAACGACCCGCAGACCCGCATCATGTTGTACATCATGCCTGTCACGGTGTTGTTAATCGGCAGCCGGTTTGCGTCAGGACTGGCTCTGTACTGGATTTACAGCAACCTGTTTACAGCCATCCAATCGTATTTCATTCGCGTGCGGCCCGCTCAGGTAGCGGCTGCGGGTGCCGGGGGCAGGGCGGTGGCCGTGGGTGCCGCAGGAGAGGGACGAGCTGCGAAGTCCCGCCGGGCTGGTGACGCCAGCCCCGGCAGCGGGCAGGCGGGTGCTTCCGGGCCGGCGGCGAAGTCATCCGGGAAGGGCAACGCGGCGGTGAAGCCGATGAAGAATTCTTCTTCGAAGAGGGGATCTTCGAAATGAAACGCGTCATCGCAACGGGCAAGACCGTGGAGGACGCCGTCACGTCGGCGTTGGTCCGGCTCGGGGTGACTCGTTCGCAGGCCTCGGTACGGGTGATTCGGGAGCCCGTGAAAGGCCTTTTCGGGTTAATCGGCGGCCGGGATGCAGAGGTTGAGGTGACCGTTGTTCTCCCGCCGGAAGAGGCGGCGAAACAGTTTTTGGCGGAATTGCTTCGCCAGATGGGTCTCGATGCATCGGTGAAGCTTCATCCGGCGCCCTCGGACAGCGGCGCCCATTTCGCGTTGGAGGTCGTGTGTGCGGAGTCGGCCTTGCCTTTCGTGATTGGCCGGCACGGCTCGACGTTGGACGCCTTGCAGTACCTGGTGAACGTGGTCGCCAACCGCGAGCGGGTACAAGAGGGGTACGTCCGGTTTATCGTCGACGCGGCAGACTACCGCAGGCGGCGCAGACAGGGTTTGTGCGAGTTGGCAGACCGGGCAGCCAGCCGGGCGGTCCGGACCCGCCGGTCGGTGTCTTTGCAGTCGATGCCGGCCGCTGACCGGAAGGTCATTCATACCTACCTGCAGCAGCGCTCGGATGTCACGACGACCAGTGAGGGCGTGGAGCCGAACCGCAAGGTGGTCATCGTGCCGGTTGTGGAACACCGCGATCGCGCGGGAGAGCGGTAGACAGGTCAGTTGCAGGCGGAAGCGGTGCCAATCAACCATGGTGCAAAAAACCCTTCTCAGTGAGAAGGGTTTGTTGTTCACCGGGCGGGGAAATTACGCGTGATGCGAAGGAGTGCTGACAATGTGGGCGCCGGACGACACGATTGCCGCGATTGCAACCGCGTTGGGTGAAGCCAGTGTGGGAATTGTGCGGGTAAGCGGACGTTCCGCTGCGGCAGTGGCGCGGCAAGTGTTCCGGAGGCCGGCGGGTGGCCCGTTCGCATGTGGGGCAAAGAGAGGCGTTCATTACGGGTTTGTGGTGGACCCTGAAAGCGGTGAGCGCATCGACGAAGGGTTGTTGCTGTGGATGCCGGGTCCGCGCAGTTACACAGCCGAGGACGTCGCGGAGTTGCAGGTGCATGGTGGCATTCGCGTGGTGGAACTGACGTTGGACGCGGTACTGCGGGCGGGGGCGCGCTTGGCGGAGCCGGGTGAGTTCACGAAGCGGGCGTTCCTGAACGGACGCATCGACTTGTCGCAGGCGGAAGGGGTCATCGACCTGATTCGAGCGAAGACAGATTTGGCGGTGCGGTCGGCTCTCAACCAGGTGGACGGCCATTTCAGCGGCGTCGTGCGGGAGATGCGGCAGGCGTTGCTCAAGTTGCAGGCCCATATTGAGGTCACAATTGACTATCCGGAACACGACGTGGAACAGGTGGCCGTCCGTCAGATTGTTGAGACCGGAGAAGCGTTGGTGCAGCAGCTTGACCGCTTGCTGGCGTCCGCGAAGTTCGGGCAAATCCTGCGCGAGGGGGTCACAGCGGCGATTGTCGGCCGCCCAAACGTCGGAAAGTCGTCGTTACTGAACCGCTTGTTGCGGCGGGATCGGGCGATTGTGACAGACATTCCCGGGACCACGCGGGATGTCATTGAGGAGTACGCAAACGTGCAGGGCGTCCCGTTCCGGTTGGTGGACACGGCCGGGATTCGGGAGACAGATGACGTCGTGGAGCGAATCGGCGTCGAGCGATCCCGTCAGGTGTTGGCGGAAGGTGGCCTGATATTGTTAGTCTTGAACGGCAGCGAGCCACTGTCCAGCAGCGACCTCCAGTTGCTGGCGGAAACCGAAGGGCGGTCGCGGATCGTGGTCGTGAACAAAGCGGATCTTGCTGCGGCTGTGAGCGACGGGGAGTTGGCGCGGTTGACTGGAGAATCGCGAGTGGTGCGGGTGTCGGCGTTGTCTGGCGAGGGACTGGCCGAGCTGGAGGCGGCCATGGTACGGTCTGTGGCCGGTGGCGAGATTGCAGCTGCAGATGCACAGTTCCTGACCAATGCTCGCCAGACGGAGCAACTCCGGGCGGCGAAGGCCGACTTGGAAGAGGCTGTGGCTGCGGCCCAGGCGGGGGCGACGCTCGACCTGGTGGCGGTTTCCTTGCAGTCTGCGTACGCGGCGCTGGGGTCGGTGATTGGCGAAGACGTTGGCGAGGATCTGTTGGACGCCATCTTTTCGGAATTCTGCTTAGGCAAATAAACTTCAGTTGAAAAGGGGAGTGAAGGGGTTGGGCGGACCGGTGCGGTTTGTCGGCGGGGAGTACCAGGTGATTGTCATTGGCGCGGGCCATGCGGGCTGCGAAGCAGCGTTGGCAGCGGCACGGATGGGCTGCCGGACGCTCCTGGTGACCATCAGTCTGGACACGGTTGCGATGATGCCTTGCAATCCGTCGATTGGCGGACCGGCAAAGGGCATCGTGGTTCGGGAGATTGAGGCGTTGGGCGGAGAAATGGCGCGCAACATCGACCGTACCTACATTCAGATGCGGATGCTGAACACCGGCAAAGGGCCGGCCGTGCAGGCGCTGCGGGCACAAGCCGACAAGGCGTTGTACGGCTATACCATGAAGCAGACCCTGTTGCGCGAGCCGAACCTGCATCTGAAGCAAGGCATGGTCGAGGAGATCCTCGTCGCAAACGGGCGCGTGCGCGGGGTCGTGACGAAGTCAGGCGTGGCATACCATGCGCCGTCCGTGGTTTTGACGACCGGCACATACTTGCGCGGCCGCATTTTCATCGGCGACGTGTCGTACGAGGGTGGTCCGAACGGCCAAATGCCGGCTGTGAAGTTGACAGACAGCCTGCTCGACTTGGGATTCCAGTTGGTGCGGTTCAAGACCGGTACGCCGCCGCGCGTGAACTGCCACACAATCGACTTTGACAAGTTGGTGGCGCAACCAGGTGACCCAGAGCCGGAACACTTTTCGTTCGATCCTGACATTCCCCGGCGTGAACAGGTCCCTTGCTGGCTCACGTACACGAACGAGACGGCTCATTCCATCATTCTCGAGAACCTGCACCGCGCCCCAATGTACTCGGGGCAAATTCAGGGAACGGGGCCGCGGTATTGCCCGTCGATTGAGGACAAAGTGGTGCGGTTTCGGGAGCGGCCAAACCATCAGATCTTTCTGGAGCCCGAGGGGAGAGACACGGCCGAGTGGTACGTGCAGGGGTTGTCGACCAGCCTTCCGGAGGATGTTCAGCTGCAGGTGCTGCATGCGATTCCAGGGTTGGAACGAGCGGAGATGATCCGCCCAGGGTATGCGATCGAATACGACGCGATTGTGCCGACGCAGCTGTGGCCAACGTTGGAGTCGAAAGTGGTTGAGGGCTTGTTCACGGCCGGCCAGATCAACGGGACCTCGGGGTATGAGGAAGCGGCCGGGCAGGGCATTATCGCCGGGATCAACGCCGCGCGCAAGGTGTTGGGCCAGCCGCCGGTGGTGCTGGCGCGATCGGACGCCTACATTGGTGTGATGATTGACGACCTGGTGACAAAGGGCACGAATGAGCCATACCGGCTGCTCACATCAAGGGCCGAATTTCGCCTGTTGCTCCGGCACGACAACGCGGACCTGCGGTTGATGGAGATTGGTTACCAGATAGGGCTGCTCCCAGGCTGGAAGTATGAAGCCATGGTCCGGAAACGGGAGGCAGTGGCCGCGGAGATGGACCGCCTGGCGCGGACTCGCGTCCGCCCAGAAGAGGCCAACCCGGTATTGGCGCGAATTGGGTCGCGGACGATTGACGAGCCGGTGCCATTGCAACACTTGTTGCGGCGACCGGAAGTGTCGTACGCAGACGTGGAGGAGATGGAGGGTACGCGCGGATTGGCCCGTGTTGGCCGGGATGTCGCGGAGCAGGTGGAGATTCAGACGAAATACCTCGGTTACATTCGGAAGCAGGAGATGGAAATCGAACGGATGCGTCGGTTGGAGGAAAAGCGCCTCCCTGACGAGGTGAATTACACTCAGATTCGCGGATTGTCGTCGGAAGCCAAGGAGAAGCTGAACAAGGTGCGCCCGACGACGATCGGGCAGGCTTCGCGCATTCCGGGTGTCACCCCGGCTGACATTTCGATTTTGCTCGTGTACTTGGAGCAGGTTCGGAGGCAGGCGGTGAATGGCTGACCGACCGGTGTGGACGGAGGCGGAGGAGGGTCTGTTTGAAAAGTATTACCAGCTGTTGCTCGAGTGGAACGAGCGGGTGAACTTGACGGCCATTGTCGAGCGGCAGGAGGTGTACGTCAAACACTTCTACGACAGCTTGTTAATTCGGGACCTGCCGGAGTGGCGGGCGGCGGTGGCGCGTCAGGGGCGCGTGGCCGACGTGGGGACAGGAGCAGGGTTTCCGGGCATTCCGTTGGCTATCGCCTTTCCGGGTGCACGGTTTGTGTTGATGGACTCTCTGCAGAAGCGGTTGCGGTTTTTGCAGGCTGTCGTCGATACGCTGCGGTTGGCGAACGTCGAGTTGGTGCATGGTCGAGCTGAGGACTTGGCACATCAACCGGCGTTTCGGCACCAGTTTGACGTGGTGTTGGCTCGAGCAGTGGCAAAGCTGCCGACGTTGGTCGAGTTGTTGGCAGGTTTCGTAAAACCGGGACAGTTTGCGTTTGCCTACAAGGGACCGGAGGTGGAAGCGGAGATTGCCGGGGCCTGGCGTGCGCTGGCGGCGATGCGGATGAAACTGGTCCGGGTGGACGCCCTCGAACTGCCGAAGGGGATGGGCAGCCGCCGTGTGGTTGTGCTGCGCCAGCTCGCGCCAGTTTCAAATGAGTATCCGCGGCGGGCCGGACTTCCGCAACGGCAGCCGCTCTAGGCGGTGGAGACGGACGGTGTCGGCATTTGGCGAACGAGCGGAACGTTTGTCAGCAAGCAGGGTTTTGCCCAAGGCTGTTGAAATGGAAGATCCGACAGCATCTTGGTCCGCGGTCCACGCGCGTTCACTCCCAGGGATGCGGGTTCACTCCGATGGGCGGCGAGCAAGGCGGATTCGGTGGCGGACGACGGGCTCCAGTTGATCTCGGTTTGAGGTGGGGCGCGATGAGAGAGACGTGGGGACGACTGCTGAGCATGAGCGCGAAAAATCCGGCAGAGACCACGGCGGTGGTCGAAATCGCCGTCGATGAAATCGTGTCAAACCCGTTTCAGCCTCGTGCCATCTTTGATGAACAAAGTATTGCGGAACTTGCCAACACGATTCGCACGCATGGTGTCATCCAGCCGATTGTCGTCCGCCGCCGGCAAGGCCATTACGAGTTGATTGCCGGTGAGCGCCGCTGGCGCGCGGTGAAATCACTGGGATGGCCGACAATTCCGGCCATCATCCGCGAAATGAACGATGCGCAAACGGCTTCTGCCGCCTTGATTGAAAACTTGCAGCGGGAAGGGTTGACGCCGATTGAGGAGGCGGTGGCCTACCAACAGCTGTTGGAGCTGCACGGCTTGACCCAAGAGAGTTTGGCGCAGAGGTTGGGCAAGGGGCAGTCGACCATCGCGAACAAACTACGCTTGCTCCACCTGCCGCAAGAGGTGCAGCAGGCTCTGTTGAAACGTGAAATCACGGAACGACACGCGCGCGCCTTGCTGGCTCTGCCGTCCGAGGAATTGCAGATTCAACTGCTTCGCGAGTGCATGCAGCGGGGCTGGAACGTGAAACAAATGGAGGAGCACGTCCAGGCGGCTTTGGCGAAGCTGCAGGCAAAGCCAAAGGCGAGGACGAGGCGCCGAGGGCTGCCAAAGGATGTGCGGATTGCGCTCAACACGGTGCGGCAATCGGTGGAGATGATTGAGAGGACCGGGTTGGCGGTGGTGTGTGAAGAACGGGATGGACAGGATTATTACGAGTTTCACATCCGGATTCCGAAGCAGGCGGGCGCGAATACGACCGACGGTTAATCAAGGTTTATGCCAGGGTGTGTTTGTTGGGATGCCTGTGGGGGCCTGCGGTTCAGGTTGGGAGGTAGACCATGCGGGGGACGCAGTCTACCTCTTTTTGTGATTCCTATCGTCCACGTGTGAGCTTTTGAAGTACAATGGATCTGGTCAACCGAGCCGCCATGCGCGGAGCGAGTCGTAAGGAGGGCGCTGTAGTGTCGAGTGGCCGAATCATTGCCATCGCCAACCAGAAGGGCGGTGTCGGTAAAACAACCACTGCGGTGAACCTGGGTGCGTGCATGGCAAACCTGGGCAGGCGAGTGCTTCTCATCGATATCGATCCGCAAGGCAACACCACTTCCGGTATCGGGATCAATAAGGCGGATGTGAAATACTGTGTCTACGACGTCATTATCAACGACGTCGCCGTGGAAGAAGCGATTTTGCCCACCAGTGTGGAGAATTTATACCTGCTCCCAGCGACGATTCAATTGGCGGGCGCCGAAATCGAACTGGTTCCCACAATATCGCGGGAAATCCGCCTGCGCCGGGCTGTGCATCCGCTGCGGGCGAAGTACGACTACATTCTTGTCGACTGTCCTCCGTCACTCGGCCTCTTAACGGTCAACGCCCTGACGGCCGCTGATTCCGTACTCATCCCCATCCAGTGCGAGTATTACGCATTGGAAGGGTTGAGCCAACTGTTAAACACGATTCGTCTGGTTCAGAAGCATTTGAACACCACCCTTGAAGTGGAGGGTGTGTTGCTGACGATGTTGGATGCCCGGACCAACCTCGGCTTGCAGGTTATTGAGGATGTGAAGAAGTTTTTCCGGGACAAGGTGTATCAGACGATTATTCCCCGGAATGTCCGTCTCAGCGAGGCACCCAGCCACGGCCGCCCGATTATATTCTACGACCCAAAATCGAGGGGTGCCGAGACCTACATGGACTTGGCGAAGGAAGTGGTCGGCATTGAGTAAGCGCGGACTTGGCAGGGGTTTGGAGGCGATTTTCGCGGAGATGCAGGTAACGGAGACGGATGTGGTGACCTCGATTGATCTTCGCGACCTGCGCCCGAACCCGTATCAGCCGCGACGGTCGTTCGACGAAGAAAAGTTGGAGGAACTGGCACAGTCCATTCAGGAGCACGGCATTATACAACCTCTCATTGTCCGCCGGAGCAGCGTGCGCGGGTACGACATCGTGGCAGGTGAACGCCGGTACCGGGCCGCTCAGCGGCTGGGAATGACGAGTGTTCCGGCGGTGGTCAGGAATTTCAGCGACGTGCAGTTGATGGAGATCGCGATAATTGAGAATCTGCAGCGCGAGGACTTAAATGCGTTGGAGATTGCGGATGCGTACGCGAGCTTGATGGAGAAGTGTCACCTGACCCAGGAGGAGTTAGCGCGCCGCGTCGGCCAAAGCCGAAGTCACGTTGCGAACATGTTGCGTTTGCTTCACCTGCCGGAGAGGGTGAAGGAACTTGTTTCACGTGGAACATTGTCAATGGGGCATGCCAGGGCACTGTTGGCCGTGGATGATCCAGTTCGGCAAGTCGAGCTAGCTGAACAGGTGGTCCGGGAGGATTTGAGCGTAAGGAAGCTGGAAGCTCTGATCTACCGGCCTAAAGGACAGCGTGCATCTGTTTCACGTGAAACACCTGCGAAACCCGAACAAGACGTCCGGTACCGCAGGTATGAAGACATGTTCCGGGCTTACCTTGGGACCGCGGTTCACATCCGTGCCGGGAAGAAGCGCGGGAAGATTGAAATCGAGTATTTTTCGGCAGACGATCTCGAACGCATTGTGCAGTTGCTGATAGCTCACCTGCCACAGCCCGAGGTATAACGGGCGCGGTCGAGAAAAATCTTCCACACTGAACCGGCGCCCGCTGTCCCATACTAACCGGTGCTCACGACCGGCTGGCCGGCTGTTCCGGCGTCAGCAACATCTGACAGGAGAGGAATCCCCATGCCGCAACTGACCTCGCCCCGCATCCTCGAACTGATCCTTGGCGTCGTGCTGCTGCTCAGCCTGATGGGCTGCGTCTTCGGGTTGACCGGGTTCACCAGCGCAGCGCGCACGGGTCGCCGTTTCCGCCGATGGAAGTCTGTGAATGCGAGTGCTGACCTCGAACAGGTGTATCAACAGACCATCGCACGGGTTCAGGTGCTGGCGGAAGAACTGGCACAAGTTCGCCAGGAGCTGGACCGCATCCGCACCACGCTGCAATCAAAGGTTTCAACACCTGAAGTCTTGCGCTTCAATGCCTTCCCCGAGATGGGTAGCGACCTGAGCTTTTCGTTGGCGCTGCTCGACGACCGCGGAGACGGGGTCGTCCTGTCCTCCATTTACGGGCGCGAAGAATCCCGAGTATTCGCCAAGCCGGTGCGCGGCGGACAATCCGATTACCCGCTGACCGATGAAGAGATCTATGTCATTCAAGGCGCCAGTCAACCGCCGGAAGGGGAGACGGTGCGCAGCAGGGCACGGCCGGTTCAAATGTGACTGCGGACCCGGCCGTATCCGCCGCCCGCGGGCGCGCTCGGCACAACCTTCTCCCTTCGCGGGCAGCGCAACAGCCTCAAACCGGCGCGGGCATCCTGCTCATCGTCCGCCGAATCTGTAACTTCCGCCAGCTTCGGCAAAACGCATCAACCACCACATCCGACATTCGCATCACGACACCCAGGCGGGTGTTTTGCAAAACAAAGTACTCCATGAAGCCACAGACGTTCACAACACCGGTCAGCGTGTAATCCCCAAACTCCGGGAGGGACTTCTTAACCCCAGCGCCAGGCCGAAGGGGGCCAGGCTCGATAATGATATGGCCGACGTGGTCAAACTTGCCTAGGCAGGCGTCGACCGCGAGGATGAACGGCGACGTTCCCCGTTTCCGTTGTATTTCTCCAAGGGTGACCGCCAGGTTGATGGCGTGAACCGGTTCGTTCAGCGTCCCGTAGACTTCCAGCCCGGACAGACCGCTGGCCACGAGTCGGGAGCCGATAATGGGCCCAAACGCATCCCCTGTGGACCGGTCGGTGCCAACGCAGACGACAACCACGGGCCGTTCCACAGCCTGCTCAAAGACGGCGTCCAATGCGGCCGAAATCCGCTCTGCTGCCGACTGATCGTCAAACGGAACGCGAGCAGTCACAGCCGGTCGCACTGCGCTCGAGAGCACACTTTCGTCAGACACCACAAATCCTCCCACCACCGGAATATTCCCAGTATACGTAGGCGTACGTTCAACTATACCTGTCTAACCATTCGCTCGACCGGAGTAGAAAGGGGGCGCGCAGGTGTGCTGGATTTACTGCTTATCCTGGAGGTGGCGTGGTGCTCTCGCTGGCTGCGGGCCTCAGGGCCACGCGAGGCGCTGATCCGAAGTGGAGCCATTCTGGCTTCCGGGTTCGCGGGTGCGAACCTGTCAGACTGGATGGCGCGGGTGTTGGTTCCTCCGGCCGTACCCGTGCTGCGCTGGGTCGAAGCCCGGGTCTCGCTTGACGCGGGTGCCATCCCGGCTTTGGCTGCGTTCGTCCCGCCAGAAACCGCTGCGTGGACGGATACGGTACAGGTGCAGTGGATTGCCTATCACGTGACACAGACACTTCTGTTCGCAGGGATCACAGCTGGCGTGATAGCGTTTTTTGCAGTGATGAACCGGCTTTCCGACGCCCTCTGGGATCCGGTGTCCACCGCCACCCGACGTCTGGACGGATGGATTGCGCCGGCTGCGGCGCTGCTGTCGTCCGTGTACCTGGCGCTGCTGACGGCGACCGTGTTTGCGCAGCTCGCTTGGCTGCGCCCGTTCGCGTGGGTGATTGGAGAGGCGCGGAAGTCGGTTGCAGTGCATGTCGCCGGTTGGCTGGTCCACTGCACTCTGTGACACCACACCCGCTGAGCCCTGCCACCAGGTTGCGGGACGGCGGTTCGTGCAGGATTTTCGCTGTGATATAGTAAGGGGCAGACACCGCTCGGCACGCCCAGGTTGGCGGAGGCAGGAGGAAGTCGGCAGTTGAATACATTATGGCAGCATTTGCATCACGAACTGGACAAACGGCGGCCGTCAATCGACGACCTTTTGAACGCCTTCGGGGTCATTCTGGAAATTCTCCTGTTCTACCTGTGCGCGCGCGTGGCGATTCGGATCTGTTGCAAGGCGATTCAACGCCTGATGCGGTCCAGCGCGGTCCGCTTTGATACGCGGCGGAGGGACACGCTTGAATCGCTCTTGGACAACGCAGCGCGGTATGTGATCTACTTCATCTTCATTTTGGCCTCGTTGCGGACTCTGGGAGTTCACATCGCGGCACTGTTGGCTGGAGCGGGGATTGCCGGTGTCGCTCTGGGGTTTGGCGCACAAAGCTTGATTCGGGACGTGTTGACCGGGTTTTTCATCCTGTTTGAAGACCAATACGGTGTCGGTGATCTCGTCAAAATCAACGGGTTTACGGGTACGGTCGTGCACATCGGCTTGCGCACGACGAGAGTAAAGGCGTGGACTGGCGAAATCGAAATCATTCCCAACGGGCAAGTGCAACAGGTGACCAATTATTCCAAGGCCAATTCCACAGCCATCGTGGATGTCGGCGTGGACAGCCGGACAGACCTCGACCGTGCCCTGCAGATCATGCGCCAGGTGCTCGAAGAGCTGAAGTCGGAACGGGATGACGTGGTGGGCGACGTACAGGTGTTGGGCGTACAAGCGTTGACTGGGCCAGAGATCCGCCTGCGGGTTGCCGTCGAATGTCTGCCGTCTGCCCATTTTGCGGTCGAGCGGATCGCCCGCTATCGCATTAAGGAACGGTTTGATCGCGAAGGCATCGGGTTGGCAGGGGCGGCTGCGCCCGCGACGCCGGGTGGCGAGGCCTCCGGCAAAGCAGGGAGGGCGGAGGTCTGACCATGCAAACGACTTATCATCTGGGAGACATTGTGCGGCTGAAAAAACCGCATGCATGCGGAGGCAACGAGTGGCGGATCATCCGGTTGGGCATGGACATCCGGGTGAAGTGCCGCCGCTGTGAGCACAGCGTGTTAATTCCCCGGACCCGCTTTGACCGGTTGCTGAGGGCCGTTTTGGAATGTCAACACGAAGGGGAAACCGGCGGTGAGGGAACGGACGGCTGACGGGGATGGGGTGTACAGCCTCGCCTGAGCAGCGCAACCGGCCGGAGGTCCCCACCCTCTTGCATGGAATGCGCATGGATTGGTTCAGCCCTTCAAGAAGATGAGAACGATGACACGCTGTAGGTCGGAGCCCTCCGGCGGCTCTGGCGCGTGTCAGGCATTTCCCGCTCGCCCTCGCCAGCCACAACCTGATCTTTGCATTCCGGCTCGTGCCACCATGTGCGCATGGCCTTGCGCCCGACATCCTCACAATTGTGCCCGCTCGGGGCCGATCCCGCCAGTCCAATCAGCATGCTCTGAGGCGCTCAGACGCCACAGTCCGCCGGGAATGCGGGTGAACCTCCGCGGCCAAACCCCTCGGGGCCAACTTACGGACGCGAAGTCGCCGCATCAACCGTCTCAGCATGCGAATCCACCTCCTCGCGTTTTTTAGTTTGCCATAAATTCAGCGGATTATCTATACGTTGTTGTCCAGCGCCTGTTGTTCTCCTATAATGAGGTTCGCGAAAACGGGCCAGCCCCGTTTTCTGTTCGGGGTGGAACCCAGAGCGAATGAAGAATCCCGAAAGAAGGGTCGACATGCCACTACAGGCCGGGATTGTTGGATTGCCGAACGTCGGAAAATCGACATTGTTCAACGCCATTACACGGGCTGGTGCAGAGGCGGCCAACTATCCGTTTTGTACGATTGATCCTAACGTGGGAGTGGTTGAAGTCCCCGATGCTCGGTTGCAGGGGCTGGCAGCCGTCGTGCACCCGAAACGGATTGTACCCACCACCTTCGAATTCGTCGACATCGCCGGCCTGGTCGCTGGAGCCAGCCGCGGTGAAGGCCTGGGCAATCAGTTCCTTGCGCACATCCGCGAAGTTGACGCGATTGTCCACGTGGTGCGGTGCTTCGCGGACCCCAACGTCACGCATGTCTCCGGCACGGTGGATCCGGTGCGGGACATGGAGACCGTGCAATTGGAGTTGATCCTCGCAGATTTAGACACCGTCCAACGCCGGCTTGAGAAGGCCCGAAAGAATATGAAGTCCGGCGACAAGCGCTTCGCCTTGGAGGCTGAAGCGGTGGACCGGCTGAGGGCAGCGTTGGAGGCCGGCAAGCCAGCTCGCGCCGTGGAGTTGTCGGACGAGGAACGAGCGCTGCTGAGGGACTTGCACCTGTTGACGTCCAAGCCGGTGTTGTACGCCGCCAATGTTGGCGAACAAGAGTTGGCTTCAGCCGACGGTGATCCGCTGGTCGGCGCTGTGCGTGCCAAAGCGGCTCAGGAAGGCGCTGAAGTGGTTGTCATCAGCGCCCAATTGGAGGCCGAAATCGCTGAGCTGGACGGTGAGGAACGTCAGGAATTCCTCGACGGCCTGGGCCTGCAGGAATCCGGGCTGGATCGTCTGATTCGCTCCTCGTACAAGCTGCTCGGCCTGATCACGTTCTTCACAGCCGGGGAGCCGGAGGTGCGCGCCTGGACAATCCGCCAGGGGACAAAAGCCCCGCAAGCGGCGGGTGTCATCCACTCGGATTTCGAGCGCGGGTTTATCAGGGCGGAGGTTGTGCACTATGACGACCTCGTCGCCGCCGGGTCTTACGCAGCCGCGCGCGAGGCAGGCAAGGTCCGGCTCGAAGGCAAGGATTACGTGGTTCAAGACGGGGACGTGATGCACTTTCGGTTCAATGTTTAGGCAATCCACGGATGCTTGTCGCTTCGCTCACTCTGTGGTATCATTCCCACTTGACGTATTTTTATCAGCCGTCGCAGTCGGCCCACCGGAGACCAGCGTGACGGCACCATCCTTGCTCTGCATTCCGTGCAGGGCCGCAGTCCAAAAGGAGGTGTGAGGAAGTGCGCCAGTACGAGACCATGTACATCCTGAAGCCTGATTTGGAATCGGAACAGACAAGCGAACTGGTCGCGAAATTCCAATCCCTCGTGACGCAGAACGGCGGGGAGGTCACCCATCTTCAAGAACTGGGCAAGCGCCGCATGGCGTATGAGATTGACCACTACCGCGAAGGGTACTACGTTCTGATGCAGTTCACGAGCGACACGAATTTCACGCGCGAGCTGGAGCGCGTACTGCGAATCGACGACAACGTGCTGCGCTACCTGACCGTCCGCTTGGGTGAATAAGCTCCCTTGGGAGGGGTTGTCGTGTTAAACCGGGTGGTGTTGATTGGACGGCTGACGCAGGACCCTGAGTTGCGCTACACCAATTCGGGTACGCCAGTGGCATCCTTCACGCTTGCGGTTGACCGCGTGCGCACCAGTCAGTCCGGGGAACGGGAAACCGACTTTATCCCGATTGTCGTGTGGCAAAAGCAGGCTGAGCTGTGTTCGCAGTACTTGCACAAAGGCCGGCTTGCGGCGGTGGACGGCCGCCTGCAGATTCGCACGTACGAAAACCGCGACGGGCAACGCGTGCGGGTTGCCGAAGTTGTTGCGGAGAACGTTCGGTTCTTGGACCGCAGTGACGGGAGCGCAGCTGCAGCCGGCGGGCCTGCTGCAGCCGGCGGCGCAGGACCGGCCCGGAGTTCCCGCGCAGAGCCAGAGCCAGCCGCCCGGTATGACGACGACCCATTTGCGGACGACGGTCAGATGATTGACATTGCGGACGACGATTTACCGTTCTGATTACAATGACAGCGGCCGCAACCGGTGCGGTGGAGACCGGTTTGGCCGGTCCAGCCAGCGGGCGCGTGCGGTTGGAACAAGGGGGGTTGAAGATGCCACGGAAAGGCCGGGGCGGCAAGCGCCGCAAGGTGTGTCAATTCTGCGTCGACAAAATCGAACAGGCGGACTACAAGGATATTGGCCGCCTGCAAAAGTTTCTGACAGACCGAGGGAAAATCATCCCGCGGCGAATCTCAGGCAATTGTGCACGGCACCAACGGCAGGTAACCGTTGCTATCAAAAGAGCCCGCCAGGTGGCGCTGTTGCCGTATACCACGGAGTGAATGGACGGTGGAACCAGGGAGCGAGGGACGTTCGTCTCTCGCTCCTTCGTCCATCTGAAGGATTGGACGGACTGAAGGAGATCGGAAGGAGCCCGTGGAAATAGGGAGTGACACGTCGAAGCCGGCAACACGGAGGCGACAACCTGTCCAAGACCACTGGGAGGAGGGCGTCGGTTGTGCCGAATTCAGATCCCCACGCGCAGATCGCCCGCAAAATCCATTCCATCGAAGTTGCGAAAATCGGACTCGTGGAGCAGATCGCCGATGTCTTTCGGGGGATCCAAAGCGGGAACGAACGCGATTTGGCGCAGTCCCTCGGGGAGCTGATTGCCCTGGCGTACTACCTGGGCTGGCAGATGGACGTTCCCCTGCAAGCCATTGAACAAGAGGCTCGCAACAGCCTGCCGAAGGCGCTCAGCCGCGATTCCGCCGACCCTGCAGACATTGAGTTCATCCAGCGCTACCTGCAATCCAAGAGGTGAAGCCATGCAACCGGACAGCCGTCGCCAGCGGCGGATGGTGGCACGGACTGCGCTTGTGGGGGTGATCCTGCTTTGTGCGGTACCCTTTACAGCCCCGTTTGCGGCATGGGTGTTGCCGGCGCCGATGATGGCGGTCACAACCCGGGAGCGGTGGCCAGCTGCCGTTGCGGCCTGCACCGCCCTGCTGGTCGGCGGGTTTGGTTGGAATGCACTGATCTTCGCGCTGGCCGCCTGGTTTGTCGGATGGGTGGCAGGTGATGCGATACGCCGCAAGGAATCGTTGTATGTCCCGTTGATTGCTGGCGCTCTCACGTTCATCATGTTGGAATTGGTCCAATTGGCATTCATCCAGGCACACGGATTGGACATCGGACAGCAGATCACCCGCTGGGTGTCCCGGATGTGGTCAGACTGGGCCCACGCACTGGACGGGTTGGATGCACAGCGAACCTCTGACGCGCTGGCGGCCAGAATTCGCCTGATGTTGCCCGCTTCGCTGTGCATCATTGCAGTTATCCTGTCGGCGCTGAACCTGACGGCTGGCAGGCTGCTGCTCGGCCGCATTGGCGAAGGTGCGCCGTCCCTGTTGGCAGGCTGGCGGCTCCCCATGGAAGTAGCCGCCGTCTACATGCTGTCACTCCCGTTGCTTTGGTTCCGCTCGTTCGAAACCACATCGGTTTGGTGGCAATGCGTCAACACGATTGCGGTCGTCGCCGGCTTTCTCATCGCCATCCAAGGCATGTCGTGCGTGTGGCGGCGGATAAAGCCGGAACACTGGCGATGGGCGTGGTTGGTCCTGATTGCCGGAATCGTTCCACTGATTCCTTACGGGGCCAACCTCTACGTGTTGTTGGGCCTCGTTGACATGCTGTCGGGCCTGCGCAGGCAATGAGGAGGGAAGCGAGATGAAAGTCATCCTGTTGGCTGACGTCAAAGGACAGGGGAAGCAAGGGGAAATCAAGGAGGTTTCGGAAGGCTACGCCCGCAACTTCCTATTTCCCCGGAAACTGGCGGTCGAGGCGACGCCGGCCAATTTGCAGCAGTTGCAGGCGCAAAAGGAAGCCCGCGCCCGCAAAGAGGCGCAGGAGTTGGAGGCAGCGAAACAGCTGGCCGCCCGGCTCGAGGGACGGCAACTGGTGATTCCCGCGCACGCCGGCGAAGGCGGAAAGTTGTTCGGTGCGATCACGGCTAAACACATTGCGGATGCTTTGGCGGATGCCGGGTTTGCCATCGACAAGCGGAAGATCCAGTTGCCCGAACCCATCAAAACGGTGGGCGGCTACCGAGTCCCGGTCAAACTGCACGCGGACGTCACGGTCACCATTCAGGTCATGGTGGAGGCCGGGTCCTGAACATGGCTGCCGATGCTTCTGTGCTGTCCGAAGCATTTCGGTTGCCTCCGCAGCATATTGAAGCCGAACAGGCAGTGCTCGGCGGCATGTTGATTTCCGCGGACGCGGCCGCGGAGGCGGCGGAGTGGCTGGAACCCGACGACTTTTACAGTTCCGCGCACCAACTGATCTTTCAAGCCATGGTGGAACTGTACGAGCAAGGCCGCCCCATCGATGTGGTCACCACCACCGCGGCCCTGCAGGAGCGGGAGGGTGCTCTGGAGCGTGCTGGAGGCGTCGACTACCTCGTCAAGTTGGCCGAGGCGATGCCAACGGCGCTGCACACGGAGCATTACGCCGCGATTGTGCGGGAAAAGGCGTTGCTGCGCCGGATTATCGCGGTGGCGAACGAGATTGCGGCGGATTGTTTTCGCCAGGACCGGTCCGCAGGGGACGTCCTGGCCGATGCCGAACGTAAGATTCTCGAGCTGTCGGAACACCGGAAAGCCCGCGATTTTGTTCACATCAGCGAAGTGCTGGGCAGCACGTTCGAGCGGATCGAACAACTGTACGGCAGCGACGGACACATCACCGGCGTGCCAACCGGGTACAGCGAGCTGGACCGGATGACGAGCGGGCTGCAAAAGTCGGACTTGATCATCGTCGCAGCAAGGCCGTCGGTCGGCAAAACTGCGTTTGCCCTAAACATCGCGCAAAACGTCGCTGTACGGGCTGGACTGCCGGTGGCCATCTTCAGCTTGGAGATGTCCCGGGATCAGCTGGTTCAGCGGATGCTGTGCGCCGAAGGGTACATTGACGGGCACAAGCTGCGGACCGGCGCCTTGGACGATGACGACTGGCCGAAGCTGTCAATGGCCGTCAGCGCTCTCGGCAATGCGCCGATTTACATCGACGATACCCCTGGGATCACGGTCTCCGAAATGCGCAGCAAGCTGCGCAGGTTGAAATCCCGCGCAGGTCTGGCGTTTGTCGTCATTGACTACTTGCAGCTCATCCACGGCCGCCGCTCCGCGAACGAAAACCGCCAGCAGGAGATATCCGAGATCTCCCGCATGCTGAAGCAACTGGCGCGCGAGCTGGACGTGCCGGTGTTGGCTTTGGCGCAGCTGAGCCGCTCGGTGGAGCAGCGGCAAGACAAGCGGCCGATGCTGTCAGACATTCGCGAGTCCGGCAGCATCGAGCAGGATGCGGACATCGTGGCGTTTCTATACCGGGAGGACTACTACAATCCGGAGACGGAGCGCAAGAACATCGTTGAGGTGCTGATCGCCAAGCAACGCAACGGGCCGACGGGCAAGGTGGAACTGGTGTTTCTCAAGAACTACAACAAATTTGTCAACCTGGAAAAGGTGCACGCGCCCGCATGATGGAACTGGATCGTCCCCACGGCACACGCCGCCGCCATCAGGAGGCCCTCAGCCGGGCGCGGCGCCGACGGCGCAAGCGCCGGCGCGCCAGACTGCGCCGGGTGCGGGTGCTGCGCGCTCTTCGCACGGCTCGCTTCTGGGTGCGAGCCGGCATTGCTCTCACGTCGTTGGCGTGTGTGGCCTTCTGGTCGAAATTTGCGTTCGTTTACGACATTCCGGGATACGCAGCGCAGGGCCGCCTGACAGGGATCAGCGCCTACGTCACTGTAAAACCTTGGTGGTTCGGCCCGCCGGTGTTCAATCTGAAGGCGTATGGCACGCTGCCCGGCGACCGGTTTTCCACCACCAACCCGTACGCGGTGATGGTGGCCAAGCTGGGGCGGTACGACGCCGTGGTCTTGGAGCCCCGGTTTGTGTGGGTGAAGCCGCGTTGACAGGCGCCGGCTGCTCAGGTATAGCCGCCGCAGTCTTTGATCAGCCGGACCACGTCCTCCACCAAATGCTCCGGACATACCACGGTCAACAGCCAATTGCGCCCGGTCACATTGTCCTCGCCGTCGCTCATGCCGCTTGCGGACGGGTCGGCCGCCAACAGCACGCCGGCATCGCGGCTGTCCGGTGTGTGCGACAAGGTGATTGACGCGAGGCCCGGAAACTGGCCGCTGATAATGAAGGCGTGCCGTTCCGGCGGTTCACCACCGTACGCGTGAAGCTCGTCGACCTGCGCTACGGGGATTCCCAGTGCGCGGATTTGCTCTGCGGCGCGAGAGGCGTCTGCCTCGCTGTGAAAGGACGCCAGGACGGTTCGCTCTTGCAACCGAACCACCTCCGCAAGATGGTGAGTGCAGCCGCCGAAACCGGTGTGCATCGGTAGTGTGATCTTTGCGTCGGCCCGGCATACTTGCGCGGGCTTCGAGGAGGTGCCACACGTGGAACGGATCTTGGTGGTGGAGGACGAAGAACCGATTGCGGACATTCTCCGCTTTGCGCTGGAACGTGAAGGGTACGCTGTCGACACCGTCTGGGACGGGGCCGAGGCGCTACAGATGGTCCGGGCACACCCGCCCGATCTGATCCTGCTCGACCTGATGCTGCCCGAGAAAAACGGCTTTGACGTGTGTCGGGAAATCCGCGAGTTCAGCACCGTTCCCATCATCATTCTCACGGCCCGCGAGTCAGAAGTGGACAAGGTGTTGGGTTTGGAACTGGGTGCCGACGATTACGTCACGAAACCGTTCAGCATGCGGGAGTTGTTGGCGCGGGTGAAAGCGAATCTCCGCCGGCGGGCGCTCGATACACGCACGGATGCCGCAGACGGCGGCCATCGCCTGCATCTCAGGGATATCGTCATTGACCTCGACCGCTACGAAGTGACCAAGCGGGATCAGGTGGTACCCCTCACGCACCGGGAATTTGAACTGCTGGCGTACCTGGCGTCGCGTCCGGGACAGGTGTTCACCCGCGAGGACCTCTTGTCAGAGGTGTGGGGCGCCGACTACGCGGGCGATGACCGAACGGTCGACGTCACCATCCGCCGGTTGCGGGAAAAGGTGGAGGACGATCCGAGCCGCCCCACGTACGTGTTGACCAAGCGCGGCGTGGGGTATTATGTCAGCCGCTAGCGTGGGGGCGACCGCGATGCGAAGTATTCGCGCCAAGCTGGTGCTAGTGCAAATGCTGCTGATCCTCTTCGCGCTGGAATTGATGGGGGCGTACTTCGTGCGGACCCTCTCCGCCTCGTTGATTCGCAGCGAGACGGACGCTGTGCTCAACCAGGCCCAACTGATGGCTGCGATGGCGGCTCCCATGCTCGAAGGCGGCCGGTCACCCGGCGGCAATCCCTTCCGCCCGTTGGCCGCGTCGTTTCCGGAACTGATGAGTGGGTCGGTCTACCTTTTGAACGCGCACGGCCTAGTCGTGGACACGTCGGCGGGCAACGCGTTGATCGGCCAGACGCGAGTCGATTCCGTCGTGACACAGGCGATGGTGAACCGCCGACGGACGTTTGTGATCCGCTACGACCCACTGAACCGTGCGCACCTGTTGGCAGTCGCCGTTCCGGTGTGGAACGGGCGCGTCATGGCGGGCGTGCTCGAATACGTGGTGCCGATTGAGCGAACGTACCAGACCGTGGCGCAGGTCACGCGAATTTTCGAGACGGCAGGCCTGGCCGTACTCGGGTTGACCGCTGTCCTCGGCGTCGTGTTGTCCCGCACCATCACGCGGCCGGTGTTGGAGGTCATCGGCCAGGCCCGCACGATGGCGGCAGGGGACTATTCGCGCCGGGTGGCGGTGCTCGGCAACGACGAGTTTGGGGTTCTCGCCCAAGCCATCAACGACCTCACGGAGCGCCTGGAACGGACCGAAGCGGAACAGGACCAGCTCGACCGCGCGCGGCGCGAGTTTGTCGCTAACGTCTCGCATGAACTGCGCACGCCGCTGACCAGCATCAAATCGTACGTTGAAGCCCTGCTTGAGGAAGAGACGGATGCGGATACGAGGCGGCGGTTCTTGGCGGTCATCGCCCGCGAAGCTGACCGCATGGCGCGATTGACCCGGGACCTGCTGCTTTTGTCCGGCCTCGACGAGGGGCGCATTCGGCGCGAGTCGGACATCGAAGTGGCCTCCTGGCTGCGCGAAGCGGTCGAGCGGTTCGCTCTGCAGGCACACGACGCCGGCCTCGACCTGCAGCTCCGCTGTGATACGCGCGGGGTGATCCGGGGCAACCGCGACATGCTCGACAGGGTCATGGACAACCTGATTGGCAACGCGATCGCCTACACCTCTCCCGGCGGCCGCGTGCTGGTGTCAGCTTCGAGCAACGGGTATCACGTGCAAGTCCGCGTCGCCGATACGGGTATCGGCATTCCGGAAGCAGACCTGCCGCACGTGTTCGAACGGTTTTACCGGGTGGACAAGGCGCGTTCCCGGCGTCGCGGCGGAAGCGGCCTGGGATTGGCGCTGGCGAAGCAGATCACGGAACTGCACGGGGGGCAGATCTCCATTCAGAGCCGAGTCAATGAAGGGACCACCGTGACCGTGCGCTTGCCTTTGCGCCAAGGGGTGATACCGTGACTCGCTCGCGCGTCAAGTCGGCGTTGTTGGCTCTGCTCGTGTTGTTGAGTCTGGTTCTCAGCGACCTGCTGTGGAACGGCATTTGGGAGAACAACGGGGAAGTTGGCTTGGGTGATGCGTCGCCAGGTGCCTTGGCTGCGCATCCGGCCTACAGCGAGGTAACGGCACCCTGTCAGTTGCTGTTTTTCTTGGCGAAACCGGACCGGTACGCCGTGGCGCTGCCGGCGACAGCCCCCTACGGCCAGTGGCTGCAGCGGCTTCAGGAGGTCCAAATCAGCGGGTTGCACGTCAGTCCGGAGGGCCCGCCGGAGCCCGTTGACGCCGCAGCCGAGTTCGACTTCGGGGCAGAACTGGACCGCAGTGCGCTGGAACAGTGGTTACCAGGGTTGCGTGCGTACGGTTTTGGCGTCCGCGGCCGGCGAATCCGCCTGTGGTGTTCACCAGGTGCCGCCTTAGCAAGCTTAACGGTGGAGGCGCAAGGGGTTCGCTACAGTGCAAACACCAACCTGCCGGCCGCGCGGCTGCGATCCTGGGTGCAAAAGGTGCCGGGCCTCGGCCAGTGGGAGCCCCTGCCAGGAGTCGCTGTCGGCGCCGCCAGCACAGCCAGCCTCGTACCGGCACGCGGATTGCTGGTTAACCGCGAGGAATGGGCGACGGTTCTGCCGCCGCGCACCTCGTTGGTACACTCGTTCTTCGTCAACCCGTCCGTGTTGACGACCATTCGACAGACGGCACAGACGTATGTGTGGACGGACGGAAGCCGGCTGGTCTGGTGGAATAACGCTGACGGACGCCTCACTTACGAAGACCCGAACGTCCCTGCCAGCGGCCCGCCCAGGCAAGGGAATCCGCTGACCGCTGTGCTGTTCATCGAAGATCACGGCGGCGGGCCGGCGAATTTGCGTGCCTACCAACCGGAGACTGACTGGTCGACGTTTGAAGAAGGCCTGTGGAGGTTCCGTCCTTCTGTCGACGGACTGCCCGTGGTTGACGGCTCTCAAGACTACGTGGTGCAGATTCAGGGCGGGCAGGTTGTCGAATTCCGCAGGCCGCTGCGGGAGTTTGCGCGCCGCCTCAGCGTCACGAGGGTGCGCGTGTTGGGAGCCGCTGCGCTGCGGGCTCGCTTGTCGGCGTTGTTGCCGTCGACACCCGTGCGTTCGTTGCAAGTGCAACTGGGCTATGCGGTCGCCGAACAAGCCGGCGAGCAGGTCGCGTTGGAGCCGGTGTACGCGGTCCAAGAAGACGGTCTCAACGTGTTGCTGTTAGACGCGGTCACCGGCCGGCCACTGCGGGAGGCTGGCTCCCCATGAACTGGGAAACGGCGAAGACTTGGCTGATTGGCATGTTTCTCATCCTTGACGCGCTTTTGGGATGGCAGCTGCTGCAGAGCCGGCGCGAGATGATGGGGTATGCAGAGTCGTACGCCGACCGGTTGGCGAACACAAAGACGCTGCTGGCGGAAAGCGGATTCATCCTCAAGGCGGCGGTGCCGTCCGGCCACCCGGACATGCCTTCCTTGCACGGCCGGTGGGCACGGCCAGCTATGGCCGATCTCGCCCGGTGCGCTTTTCCCGGCGCCAAACGCCCTGCCGTCTCCGCGGCGGGCATGGTCAGCACGCCGGACGGGATTCTCCGCCTGTCTGGCCCAGGCCAGTGGACGGTGGCGTATGCGCGCCCCCCGCAGTTGGGGACAGACGTGTCGTCCGTTGCCTCGTACATCTGGCGCGCCGCCGATTACGCGCCAGACCCGGCGGGCGGCGACGCCGGGGACGTCGTCATGTTTCAACGCTACCACGGCTATCCCGTGTTCGATGCACAAGTGGATCTGCAGATCAAGCAGCGAAGGCTGCAAAGCTACACGCAAACCGCCGTCGTCGACATGGTGCTTGCAGGGGACCCGAAGCCGGTGATCCCGGCGTTGCAAGCGTTGGCGAACCTGGCCGGGGCCGTGGACAGGTTGAACCCGAACCCTGATAATGAAATTGTGCGGGTCGACCTCGGATACGCGAGGAAAGTGTCGGTTGCGGCTGGCACGAACGCAGACACGTCCGACTACTGGTTTCCCGTTTGGCGGGTCGCCACGACTTTCGGAGACTACTATATCAACGCGTTTTCCGGTGAGGTTGAAGCCACACCGTGAGCGGCGTGCCGCCAAGCCGTCGGAAAGGGAGGTCCGGGATGGTGCGGTTCAGCGTTCTGGCCAGCGGCAGCAGCGGCAATGCGGTGTTTGTCCAGGCGGGATCGACCCGGTTGTTAATTGACGCCGGGATCAGCGGACGCCAGTTGGATGCCCGTTTGCGGCAGGCGGCAGGCATCGGCTTGAGCGACGTCGATGCCATCTTCGTCACGCATGAACATGTCGATCACGTCCGCGGCCTGGAACAGGTCTTGAAACGCACCCGCGCCGACGCGCCGGTGTATTTGACGGACGGCACACAGGCAGGATTGGGCCCGGGCTGCCGGGATTTGCTGCAGCCACGGGCACGGCGGATCCGGCACGGCGTCCCCGTGCTGGTCGGGGATCTGACGGTCACCCCGGTGTCCGTCTCGCACGACGCGGAGGAACCGGTCGCCCTGCGGTTGGACGGGGTCGCGGCGAGTCTGGGCATTCTCACCGACACCGGATATGTCAGCGACGCAGTTTTGTCCGTGATGGCCGGATGCCGGGCGTACATATGGGAGAGCAATCACGACGTCGACATGCTCCGGACCGGCCCGTATCCCTGGAACGTAAAGCGGCGCATCCTCGGCGACAAAGGCCACTTGTCCAACGCCGACTCTGCATCCGCCTTGGCGGAGGTGACGGCTCTCACTTCTGGGCAGGTCGACGTGTACTTGGCTCATCTCAGCGCGGAAAACAACCGCCCGGCGCTCGCCTTGGCGGCTGCGGAGCAGATGATTGGCGAGCGAGGTGAGGCGCACCGGCGACGAGTCAAACTGCACGTCGCGGGGCCCGATGCGCCAACACCGCTGCACACCCTGTCCTCTTGACGCTGGTATAGTGCCGGAACGGGCGGGACAGACTGAGTCTGGACGCCCGGCTGGCGGGCCGGTACAGGGGACGGTGAGACCGGTGTGGTTTGAATCGGAGCGCAAGGACAACCGGCGGCAATCTGGCGCGTGGAAGTGGTTGACGGTGTCCGCGTTGTCTGCCGCCGTGGGTTCGGCCTGCACGCTGGCCGCACAGTCGGTGCGCGGGAGCGTGGCGGGAGACAAGCCGGCCGCGTGGGCAGCCGCGCCACCTGCGACGGTGCGGGTTGCCGCTGCGGGGACGCGTGCGGAAGGCGACCGCATGCAGCCTTCCTGGTTGCCGACGCCGGCGGCACCCTCTGTGCCTGTCGCTGCGCAACTCGCCGGCGGCATCGTGGAGGCTGTGAAAAAAGTCGAACCGGCGGTGATGGGCGTGGTCAATTACGCCCAGGTCGCCGACTTCTTCACGCAGGAGACGAAGCTGGAAGCCACCGGCGTGGGAACCGGTGTGCTGTTCCACAAAGACGGGCAGAACGGCTACTTGGTGACCAACAACCACGTGGTCGAAGGCGCTGCCCGAGTGGAAGTCGTGATGGGGACGGGTAAGCATGTGCGCGCTGCCGTCGTCGGGACGGACCGCTACACAGACCTGGCGGTGCTGAGGGTTCCGCTGCAGGCGGTTCGCACCATACAGCCAGCCGAGTTTGCAAACTCGAACGCCATCCAGGTGGGGGAGCCGGCCATCGCCATCGGCACGCCGCTGGGGCTGGACTTCGCGGACTCCGTCACGGCTGGCATTGTCAGCGCCAAGAAGCGGATCATGCCTGTTGAGGAACCCCAGACCCAACAGGTGTTGGATTATCAAGCGGTGATCCAGACGGATGCAGCCATCAACCCGGGCAACAGCGGCGGACCACTGTGCAACATCCGCGGCCAGGTGATCGGCATCAACAGCAGCAAAATTGTCGCGCCCAACTTTGAAGGCATGGGGTTTGCCATCCCGTCGAACGAGGTTCGGAACATCGCGAACCAATTGATGCGGACCGGGCACGCCCTGCACCCCGCGCTGGGCATTGCCGGGTACTCACTGGCTACGCTGCCGGAGCAGTGGTGGCCGAACGTACCCGTGGACTACGGAGTGTGGGTGAAGAGTGTCACGAGTGCTGCCGCGAAACAGGCGGGGCTGGAACCTCAGGACGTGATTGTGGGGATTGACGGCCACGACGTAAAGACAATGGCAGACCTGCGCACGTACCTGTTCGAAAAACAGCCGGGGCAGGACGTGACGCTGCGGGTCTACCGAGGCAGCCGGTTGTTCACCGCGCGCGTCAAGTTAGGCCAGATGAAGAGCGACAACTCTGTCCAAGCGCCCGCATCGGACGAGTCCGAGTCCGATCCGTTCGCACCCCCGGACGGGTTCTGGAATTGACGTTTTCCGGGGTCCGGGGATGACGGACCCAGGGTCTGGGGCAGGCGAAAGCCGGGGGTATCCATGCGCTGGATGGTGATTGGTGTCGGCCGGGTTCGCGAACGCTTCTGGCAAGAAGCGCTCGCAGAGTACGCCAAGCGGCTGTCGCGGTATGTGGATTTGGAACTGGTGGAGGTCGATGACGAGCGCCTGCCGGACAACCTGTCGGCTGCACAGGTCCGGCAAGCCCGTCAAGCTGAAGCCCGCCGTGTGGAGCGATGGCTCCGGGAACGCGACGGGCTCGTGGCGTTGGACGCCAAGGGCACGATGATGTCGTCTGAACAGTGGAGCCAGACCTGCCAAGCCTTGCAAGGAAAAGGTTACGGCAGATTGGTGTTCGTCGTCGGCGGGTCGGCCGGGCTGGACGACTCGTTGATCCAGCGCGCCGACGTTTGCTGGAGCTTCGGTCCGATCACGCTGCCTCACGCCTTGGCCCGCGTCGTGCTGTTGGAGCAGTTGTACCGGGGGATCCGGATTGCCCGCGGGGAGCCATACCATAAATGACAAGACTGCCTGCTGACCGTACATCATTTTCGCTTCAGGATTCGGAGGGGCTTGAATGGGGGCGCGGCGAAACGCCCTGGCGCCGGTCCGCGGCCGGGAGCACGACCCGGATCCGCGTGCCGCCTGCCGGTCGGCTGCTGACGCTGACACTGGCGCCGATGTCGCGGGCGCGGCTGTGCATAATGTCCAGGCCGTAGTGGCGATCCGCTACGGGTGTCTCGGGGATGCCGGCGCCGTCATCCTCAATCGTGAACTCCCAGCCGTTTCGACCGGCGGGCTGCAGCGACACCCACAGGTGCTTGGCGCCGGCGTGCTTTTGCACGTTGGTCACGGCTTCCTGGAAAATGCCGAACAGCTGGACTTGCTCCGCCGGCGTCATCGCCGGCGGGGAGGGGGGAAACGACACCTGCCACCGCAAGCTCCCGTCCGGCAAGTGGGCGCGCAGGTACGAACGGATTCTGTCCTCTAGGTGGATGCCGTCGGTTTCGCCGGCCCGCAGGTTGAAGATGGCTTGGCGGATGTTGTCGTCCATTTCCCGCAGCGACTGCAACACATCGGCCAACTTGTCGTGCAAGGCGCGGTTTCCTGTTTGCTCAGTCAACTTCAGGGCAGACTGCAGTTGCACGCCGGCGAAAAACATCGTTTGCGCGATTTGATCATGCAAAACTCTGGCCAGCCGCTCGCGTTCTTCCAGAATGGCGCGCGACGCTCGTTCCCGGTGAAGTTCCAGTTGTGTGCGGGCGGCTTCTTGGAACCAGCGGCGGGAAACCAGGGCAATGACCGCGGCGTCAATCACGGGAGTCAGCCAGTTGCCGACGCTCATCGGCAGCCAGTGGATCAACACCGTGTGGCGCAACTCCTCAAATCCCGCGATGACCAAGGCGGGCACAAGCAACAGGAGCCATCTGCGGCGGCGCGTGGCTGATCACCTCCGGGCCGGTTGGACATGGCTCGCGCCGACACAGCCCTGTTTGGGCAGGTGCGCGTGCAGGTGCTACGACCATGATAGCGCTTTGCATGCGAATTCGGTATGTTTTGGATGGGACTCGCATTGAACACTGCCGGGGTGGTGGCGGATGTCGTCGTACCGGGTGGTCGTCGCTGACGACAGCGAGCGGGCGCGGCAAGCCGTGCGCCTGATTCTCGAAGGTGCCGCCGATTTCACCGTGGTGGGCGAAGCGGCCAGCGGGCCGGAGGCGGTCCGGTTGGCGCGTGAGTTGCAGCCAGACCTGGTGTTGATGGACATCCACATGCCAGGCTTTGACGGGTTGGAGGCGACGCGCACCATCAAACGGGACATGCCGCAGGTGCGTATCGTCATTCTCAGCGTGTCAGACACCGCGGCTGACTTATTCGAGGCGATTCGCTGCGGGGCTCAGGGGTATTTGGTGAAAAGCCTGCAGCCGTCCGACTGGATCTCCTACCTGCGCGGAGTGATGGACGACAGGGCGGCTGTGCCGGCTGACGTCGCTGCTCGTTTGGTCGCCGAGTTCAAATCGCAGCCCGCACCGGCGGCAGGTGGCAGTGCGCCGGTCGCCGCCGTGGCCAAGCTGACGCCGCGCGAGCGCGACATCCTGCGCCTAGTGGGGGCAGGGCTGAGCAACCGGGAGATTGGCCAGCGGCTGTTCATCTCGGAAAACACTGTGAAGAACCATCTCAAGCACATCATGGCCAAACTCCAGCTGCAGAACCGCGTGCAGTTGGCCGCTCGCGCCAGGGACGTGTTGGGTTGAACGGGGTTTGCGGGCGAACCGGGGTGGTGGCTGTGTCTCGGCGGACCGTGAGCCGTTGGCCCGCCCTGCCGTCACCATTCCGACACATATTTGCCCCTGCATGTTCACAAAAATAGCCCAATCGGGTCAGTTTGGCTGCATTCGTGCCCGTCTACCATGGGAAGCGAAGACCACCGGACGCCTCGTCCCGGTGCATGCTCGCGGGGGGTTCTGGCTCGTGGATGGGAAGAGGGTTGGCACTCCGGGTCGGCCCATGCCGCTGGCACGTAGCCGCAGGCGCCGGTGGGCAGGAATGGCGGCTCTCGTCTGGGCGCTGCTGGCGGCCCTGCTGGTCGCCACCCCGCTGGCCTCTGCGCATGCGTACATTGTGAAGTCTGACCCTGCGCCCAACCAGCGGCTTTCAGATCCACCCAGGGAGGTGCGGATCTGGTTCGACGAGCCCGTGCAGTTGGTGATGGGCTCCCTGCAGGTGCGGGATGAATCGGGCAGGCTGGTCAACCAGGGCGCGGCCCGCACGGATGCGCACGACCCCAAGCTTGTCGAGTGCGCCCTTCGGCGCAATCTGCCGCCCGGGCTGTACAGCATCCGCTGGCGGGTGATTTCCGCGGACGGCCACCCCGTGCAAGGGGTGATCCCGTTTTCCGTCGGAGTCGCCGGCGCGCAGACAGGTGGTGCCCAGAAGACGTCTCAGCCGTACACGGCCGGATACCGCCCTGGTCCGGGGATGCTTCTGACGCGCTGGTTGCAGTATCTCAGCGCGATGGTGTACACCGGCGCGCTGTGGTTCGGGCGTTACGTGTTGGCGGCATCTCTGCGGTCGTCGGACGGCGTGAACCGGCGGTTGAACCGCTTGCTTTGGACGGCGTGGGCCGGCTTGACGGCCGGCACGTTGCTCAGCTTGCCTGTGCAAGCGTCGGTGGACACCGGCACAAGCGGCACGGCGGCGATGCGCTGGCCCGTTATCCGGACGGTCGTTGGTCACACCGCGTCCGGTGCCGTCTGGATGACGGAGATGGCGATTCTGCTGTGTCTTTTCGCCGAGCAGTGTGTGCTGGTGCGGGCGCAGCGGCGGCGGCTCCGCGACGCGGCGTGGGCGGCAAAGTGGTTTTGGCCCGCCGCGGCGCTGGCCTGGGGCTGGCTGCTGGCAAAAAGTTTCAATAGTCACGCGGCGGCCGGCAGCGGCGCCGGGATCGCCGTGCCGATGGACGTGATCCACCTGACTGCTGGCAGTATCTGGGTTGGCAGCTTAGCAGGCATGGTGTGTGTCGCGCGCGCGAGGCGGGATGAACCAGCGGTGGCCGCCGGATTCGCCGAGACCCTGCGCCGCTTTGGCCCGTGGGGCATGAGCAGCGTGTTCGCCCTGGTAGTCACAGGGTACTATGCCGCGACGGCAAACATACCAACCCGGTATGCGTGGACACACACGCTGTACGGCCGCACGCTGCTGGTGAAGCTGGCGGTGTTTGCAGGGATGTTTGCGCTGGCGGCATACCACTGGGTGAGTGTCCGCCGGCGGCGCTCCCGCCTGCGCAGGCTGAGGCTCGGCGTGACAGTGGCAGCGGAATGGCTGTTGGGCGCAGCCGTGCTCGGGATCACGTCCGTTCTGACCAACCTCCCGACCGCCATGTCGGCACCCGGTCCCGTGGATCAGACGCTCGCGACATCTGGCGTGCAGGCCACGTTGTTGGTCACGCCCAACGCAGTGGGAACGAACCGCTTTCAGGTTACCCTGCGAG
>JADGIC010000086.1 GCA_019683615.1 Alicyclobacillaceae bacterium
TCATCCTTGGTGGCGTACTTCTTGGCGGTGCGCCAGTTGATCCCCATGGTCTTGGCAATTTCGGAAATTGAGTACTCTCCATTCTCGTAGAGGAACTTGATATACTGCTGTTGTGGCACTTTCAACATCCTCTCTCATCTCCCCCAGGTAGTTGCCAAACCTAAGGGTAGATTTGGAAGAGTGGTGTTGCAAGTGCCTATTCACTATCCGCAAAAACCACAGCTAACTCTGCATTTTTACGCTGCGGTTTTCTGCACTTTTATTATGCGGCATACACCCCAGGCATCAGGACAATGGTCGCAAAGCGCAAGCGGATAGTCGAAACCTGCAACCCGTCTGAAGCCCGTTCGTAATACGGTATGCCTTGACAAAACCTCTACGCACCGCTGACATTTTACGCAATACACCGTCATGCCAACACCCTCTTTATGTCCCATCGTAACCGAATTATCTGAAGATGTAAACATTTCCGCTATTGAGGAACTGTACATGAATCCGCCTTTGTTGATCGCAGACATGCATTATTGGCAGCAGTCAACGGCCTGTCCGCAGCCTGGATGCGTCCTATTTGGTTTTATCTAGGAATGAATGTTCTCGCGAATCGCAACCGAATTCGTTCGTCACCCACAACACGCACCACTGCTTTTTTGCATCCTACCCCATTGCCTGCACCAGCCCTTCCTCTAAACGGCAACTTACGGAGACTGGTTCACCCGCGACTGCCACACGTCCGTGATGGGCCGCGCGTTTTTGCTATTTCCGAGATGCGGGAGCCTGTACAAGTCCTCGATGGTGCGCAGGAGGTTGAAGTGATTCACCCGTTCAGTATACCTTCCCGGACGGATCATCGGGCCCACCAACAACGTTGGAACGTGATTGTCCGCTGAACCGTCATCCTCATCCCACGTGACAATCAGTAGGCTGTTGTGCGTCCGCGCCCACGCCACATACGGTTGAAGGTGTTGTCGCAGCCATGTGTCGGCCGCTAGCACAGAGCCGCTGTGCATGTCATGCCGCAGATTGGGGATCACGAACGACACTGTCGGCAGCTTTGAAAAGTCTTTCGGAAACTGGGTGAACGGGCGGTTGTCCGCCGGCGGTACGTTGGTGAAGTTCACCCACGGGCAGTGCTTACGGGCGTACGTGGCACCCCAGGGCAACCCGACGCGACCGTTGCTGCATCCCGTGTACCCGGCCGAGGGCAGGTCTTCCGCATACCCACGGAAGGTCAGGTGGGCCGCCATCAATTCGCTCGCCAAATTCGGCGCCGAAAAGCGGTGCGGGCACGAATCGTCCGTGACCCCTTGATTGGACCCGGAAAACAGATCCAGGTAGTTGGGCTGACTCGGATGCTCCACCCCGTGGTAGTTGGTCAACACGGCCCCTTCCCGCATCAGCGACCGGATGTAGGGCGCATTCGGGTTGCCCGCAATCTCCGGGTAGGAGTGGTTTTCTTCAACGACGATCACGACGTGGTCCGGCGGCGGAACCGCCAACGAAGCCGTACGAGGAGCAGGTTCCACCCTGGCGAATGGTGATTTCGCCGTCTGGATTGACGGCTGCTGGACGGTCGACCGCGTCGCATCGACCTTGCAACCGGTCAGTGCCACGACAGCGGTCATCACGGTACACGCAAACGCTTTTCGCATACGTTTCGAACTCCCGTAACCTTTGCGAGGCAGAGGCGACACGACTTCGGCACCTGAACATTGGACTTTGGAATCCATTGCCTTGCGACAGCGCGCGTTCATTTCTTCACGTTGATAAACGTCACCAGCCCGCCCATGTCGTCAACTTCATCCCCGGGATTCATCGTGTGGTCGAGGATGTGGCAGTGGAACATCCATCGGCCGGGATTGTTGGCGGTAAACGCGATATCCGCGGTCTCGCCGGGCAGCAACGTGAGCGTGTTCTGCGCCTGCGGGTGCGCGACCGGGTTGCCGTCGATAGCGATGACCCGGAACGTGTAACCGTGCAGGTGCATTGCGTGCTCAGACATCCCGCTGGCGTTGATCAGGCGGATGCGGACCGTCTGCCCGAGTTTGACGTTGAGTTGCGGCGCGTTGGGATACGGTTTCCCGTCCATCGTAAAGCCGTCCTCGTTGTCCTCGCCGCCCGCGATGTTCCAACCACCCAGCACGTACAGCGCATCCACGTCGTAATGTGTGGAAGGTGTCGCGGGGTCGACAATGAGGGGGCCGTAAAGGCCGTGATCGACCTGAAACAGGTCATTGTAATGACTGTGGTAGTAATGGGTACCCACCATCTGCGGGGTCACGGTGAACTTGTAGACATACGTGCCGCCGGGCGGAATCGGAACCTGGGTCACACCAGGCACGCCGTCCATGGCGTTCGGCACCGCCAGCCCGTGCCAGTGGATGGTCGTGGCGTCCGGCAAGTGGTTGTGCACCACAATTTCCACCTTGTCGCCAACGCGCACGCGGATGAGCGGGCCGGGGGTCTGACCGTTGTAGCCCCACGCCTCGACCGTCTCGCCGAGCCACATGTACCAGGGAAACGCCGAGGCTGTCAACGTGAACACCTTTGTCCCATCGGGCAGGATCTTCGGCTGCAGGGCCTTCTCGTGCAGCATATCCTCCGCCAGTTGGTTCTGATGGGCAATCTCCGCCTGCGTCAGCGGCTGCGTCACGCCTGCGCTCGCCCTCTGCGCGTTACTCCTGTTCGCGGCTGCCGCAGTTCCGCCGGTCATATTCATCCCAGGCATCCCGGCCTGACCGCCGCTGGTGCTCGCCGCAACCGCGCCACCGCCTGCGGTGGCGGCTCGCCACGGCAGGTGATCCACCGTGTAACCCGTGATGCAAGCGAGCGCAATCGCCGTGATGCATCCGGTGATCCAGCGCTGGTTGTTCATCACGATACGCTCCCTTCGTTCAAGTCCGGGAACCGCCCGCCGGCTGCAGATGTTTACTTCTGCACAGCCGGAAGCTTTACGTCGGCCGGCATCAGGTCCATCCCGTCCGGGATATTCAGGTAACCCGGCGCATTGCCGGGAACGCCTTTGTGGCCGTACTGCCAGACAATCTTCCCGCGTTTCGGATTGATGACGACGACCCGATCATTGAAGTCGTCGTTCACGGCGATGTTGCCGTTCGGCAGCCGGATGGCCAGTGACGGGTTGGACAGCTCGGCGTCACCCGAGGTGTGGTAATACTCCCACACGACCTTCCCCTGCCGGTTCACAATCTCCACCCGCCCCGGCGTGCTGTAGTCGACCGTCAGCAGGTCGCCGTTCGGCAGCATCTGGGTATCGGACGGGTAGGCAACATCCGGAAAGTGCACCGTGTACAGGAGATGGCCCTGCTTGTCCAACACATCCGCGTAACTGCCGCCGATCTCGGTGACTACCATACCGCCGCCCGGCAGCGGGGTGTCGCCGTTGGGCGCCGCGAACGACTTTGGCGGATTGTGGTAGCGCAGTCCCGTAATGCCGTATTGCTTGATGACCCTGTTGGTCTTCGGATTGATGAACAAGATCCGCTGGTTGTGAATGTCCGCGGTTGTGATGATGCCATTCGGCAACATGTACGCGTCGTCCGGCGTATTCAGGTAACCTGGTGCGCTGCCGGGAACGCCTGTATGGCCGTACGACCAGATGGTCTTCTTGGTGGCGATATCGATGATGGCAATGGCGTGATCGTCCTCTTCATTGACGATGATGTGCTTGTGATCCGGTGTGAAAAACGCATCATCCGGACCGAGCGCGTTGACATCGTGCGATCCGCCTAGGTACGCGAAGCTCACCTGCCAGATGATCTTCTTCTGTGGCGTGACGATGATCACGCGGTCGTTGCCGCGGTCCGCAATCATCAGGTTCCCTGGCAACGGGCTGCGCGGGTAGGCCGTCTGCACGGTTTGCGCGCGCGGCAGCATTGCCGCGTACAACCCCGTCCCGGTGGATTTCGCCGTTTGCATGCTCCCGGAATGCTGCGTGTTGTGCCGAACCCCGCAGCCTGCGAGCACGATGAGTGCCGCGCAGGTGACAGCCGAGATTTGCATGGCCTTCCATCGTTTCATGGCGGTACCCCCGTATCCGTGATTATCGAAGTGTGAGCCTGTACAAAAATGGATTCATCCCTTGTTCGTCTGTTCCGCCGAGCAGGATACCCATTTGTCCCATCTGCGTGTAGCCCATGTCCGCGAGCGGTACAGGCAGCTGGCCAATGCGCCGCACCTGCCCGTCGCCCAGCCGCACACCCCATATCCCCCGCTGCACGGAACGGTGTGCATCATAGCCCCCTGCCACTACCAAGTACGGGCCGTCCATGAATGCCGCCGCCTTCTGCAGAGCCACCGGTAACCGCGCCACCATCTGCACACCGCTACCGGGGCGCCAGCGGTAGACGACGGGGCTCGGCTGGCCGGACGCCGTCAGTCCCCCAGCCCAACAGATTTCCGATGAGTCCGCCGCAACTGCGGTGTAGCGTAATCCCGCCGGCATGCGAAACAGCGCCTGCCCCTGGAGCACACCACCCTGCACCTGGTAGAAGCGGGCCGTGGTGTTGAACGTGCGGCCGTCGTATCCGCCGAGCACCACCAGTCCGCGGTGGCCACCCTCCGTCCAGGGCACCGCGCTGGCGTCAGACAACGGCCGCGCCAGTGGCGCCAGGGTCTGCACCTGCCCGTTGTGCACGCGCAGCACGGTGTTGTATGAATCCGCCTGACCGCCACCGAAGATGTACAGGTCGGAACCGATGTATCCAGCCGCCGCGTCGTGCGTGGGCTGCGGCAGAGTGGCTATCTGATGAACAGCGGACCGAGCGGTGCCGAACGGGTCCAGGTCGAACACGCTGTCCGTCGAATACTGGCCCGTGTACCCGCCGACGCTTACCACGTGTTGATGCCACAAGGCCAGAGCGATGCCTTCCTTTCCGGCGGGAAGGCGGGGCCCACGCACAACAGTCACCCGCGGCCAATCCGCGCGGGCACTGTGCATCGTTGAGACAGACTGGAGTGTACGATGCGATGACGCGATCGCACTGTGGACTGGCACTCCGGATGCGGTCCCACGGTGCTGTTGGTACCACGCGCCGCCGGTCAAGCCGATGACGAGCACCAGAATGGTTGCCGCCCAGACGTTGCGTTTCACTGGCATGGATGGGCCGCCTCCAGCGATACATGGACTGTCACTTCAAAGCCCTCCCTTTGGTCAGTGCGTCCATGGATGTGACGCACAATGCCACGGCACCACGTTGAACCCCGATTCACTGGACACGACACCCGTCGACAACATCCGCGCGGCGGACGTCCCAATGTTGGGCCACCCGGTGAAGCTGCGGCGCGACCTACGAACGCGCCGGCTGGCCGCCGCTCGTCAGCGCGGGCGGAAGAAGGCTTGTCCATGTGCTAAGTCACCGCTGCGATACAACCCAGATCATCGCTTGTTCCCCGGCATCGCGCCGGACACCGACAGCATCGTACATTACCACCACGGACGAAACAATAGCCACCGCAAACCAAGCGGAGAAAAACGCGCCAAATAACAAAGACTTCCCGGCAATTCCGGGAAGCCGCCTTCGACCAAGGCTGGCGTGCTATTCGAGGTTTTTCATACGGTCCAGCGGACTGACAATGTCGGTAATGCGAACCCCGAAGTTCTCGTCAATGACCACAATTTCACCGACCGCAATCCGCTTGTTGTTTACCAGGATGTCCACCGGTTCGCCGGCCAGGTTGTCCAGTTCGAGAAGCGAGCCAGAGTTCAGTTCCAGAATCTCTTTGATGGGCCTGCGCGTCCGCCCGAGTTCCACAGTGACGTTCAACAAGACATCGTACAACAGGGACAAGTTGCGAGGCGCTACCTGAGTGGGGCGCGCCTCAGAGCCGAAGTCGGCAAAGCCTGTCCGGCTGACCGCCACCTTGTTGGGCAACTCCCCGCCCTCGCTGCCCGGGCTGATTTGCTCACCCTGACTGCTCTGGAGACCCAGACGGTCTTGGACGTACGAACTGCCCTGAAGGTCCGTGTCCAACCCGGGAGGAGGCAAGAAAACCCCGCCCGGTTCGGTCGCCTCCCGCGCCTTCACAACCGCAGCCGTCCCCACATCCGCCGACGATTGCCCACGATGCGCCAATCCCCCGGCGACGGCCGCCATCTCCCGCGCAAACGAGAGCGGAATCAACTGCATGATTTGCGAGTCAATCAATGTCCCGACGCGCATCTGGAAGGCGATGTGCACGAGCCAGCCTTCCAGTCCGATGTCGATGTCATCGGCAGAGAGATCGACTACTCTCGTATTCGGCGGCGAAATGTTGACCTTCCGAGAGAAGATGGATGACATCGCGGTCGCCGCGCCGCCCATCATCTGGTTCATCGCCTCCGCGACGGCGCTCAGGTGCAATTCATTCAACTCGCCGCTGACGTTCTTACCCGTTCCACCGAGCATCAAATCCGCGATAATTTTCGCATCATCGAGTTCAACCACCAGGATGTTCGAACCCATCAACCCGTCGGTGTACTCGACTGCCACCATCACGTACGGCCGGGAAAGCGCTGTCCGGACGTCGTCGGGCGCCAACAAACAGACCTTTGGGGTGGTGATCTCCACACGCTGCTGCAGCAGGGTGGACAACGCAGTCGCCGCCGCTCCGAAACTGATGTTTCCGATCTCGCCCAGCGTATCGATTTCCTCCGGTGAAAGTTGCGGCTCTTCTGCTGGAGGTCCGCTGCCGAAAGCGAGCTCGCTCGCGCGATTCAACAGCGCATCTGCTTCCGACAGTTTACCGTTCTCTGTCATACCGACTGTCTCCTTTGCATTGGCCGAGTATTTTCACCGCATACCGACCGCGTACTGTGCCGATGCTCGCCTCAAATATCGGCACCCCTTGCACAAGCACTTTGACCGGATTCGCAATCGGCGCCTGCAGCGGGATGATGTCACCGACCTGTACGTCGAGCAACTCCGCCATTGTGAGTTCGGCCTCACCCACCACGACCGCGGCTTCCACCACGACGTCGCCAAGCTGCGCGGTCAGCGTTTCCGTATTGCGATCGCTCCGATTGCGCGCCTTTGCGACATCAAGGAAGGACTGCGTGTTCAGTTGGGGAATAATGGGCTCAATCGTGACGTACGGAATGCACACATTGATAAGACCTGACACACCAGCTACCTTGGCGCTGAACGTCACAACCAGAATGGTTTCGTTGGATGTCGCCAATTGGATGAACTGCGGATTACTCTCCATCGAGACAATCCGTGGCGTCAGCTCAGCGACGTTGCGCCACGCCTGGGCAAAGTAGGCCGGCATCACTCCGAGCGCTTTACGAAGGACCGCCACCTCGATTTCTGTCAGTTCCCGTGGATGGTAAGGATCCATCACCGCGCCGCCCATCATCCGGTCGATCATGGCAAACGCGATTTGCGGATTGATCTCGACGACCACCTTGCCCTCAAGCGGTGCAAACTCAAACACGTACATCACTGTGAGCGTTGGTACAGAACGGATGAACTCCTCGTACGGCGCCTGATCCACCGACTCCACCTGCATCTGCACGACGCTGCGCAGCACGCCCGACAAGTGGGTCGTCATCAGGCGCGCAAAATGTTCGTGAACTCTGTGAATGATGCGGAGATGGTCCTTGGAAAAACGCATGGCTCGGCGGAAATCGTAGACCCGCACGCGCGGCTCCCGCTGCTTTCGGATGTCCTCGGCGCGGATTTCCCCGCTACTGAGCGCCGCCAACAACGCGTCAATCTGGGATTGGGAAAGAACCTCCGGCAAGCTATACCCGCCCCCTTTTAGACCTTCACTGCACCAACCTGTTCCCCAGATAGACCGCCGTGAACCGCCTTGGAAGGAGCCGGTTGACGCCCGCGATCATACCAGGCTTCACCTAGTGAGTTGTAACCCTGCACCTGGCCCAGTTCGTTCTCAGTGAACCGGTACGCAGCCTGGTTGAATCAGTTCTGCATCTCAGGCAGCATCGATCGTCTCCAGAGTCGCCTTCTCAGTGCCACGGGGTCAAGTCCGCATCCTGCCTCATCAGCGCGCGCCACCCGCTATCTTTCTCACTTCTTCCAAGACCCGTTCCTTTTGGAACGGCTTCACGATAAATCCTCTTGCACCATTTTGTATGGCGTCAATGACCATCTGCTGCTGTCCCATGGCGCTGCACATGATAATTTTGGCATCCGGATAAAGGCTTTTGATAGAGCCAGTCGCCTGGATTCCATCCATCTCCGGCATGGTGATATCCATGATTACAATATCCGGTTGCAGCTGGCCGTACAGTTCGACCGCCTGTTTTCCATTCATCGCCTCGCCGACAATCTCGTGTCCATCTTCAGCCAGAATGTTCTTCAACATCATTCTCATGAAAGCCGCATCGTCCACAATCATGATTTTCGCCACTGAAAAAACCCCTTTCCTCTCGGAATGGCTTTCGATAAGCAGTTTCTTTCGACAGGCAGTTTCGCCGGTGCGCATCCCTTTTCCGTCCATGAGCATTTCAGTACCTGAACTGCGCGATCATAGATTTGAGCCCATCGGCCATCGCAGCCAACTCATGTATGGACTGTGTTGTCCGCTCCAAGGAGGTTGTTTGCTGCTCAATCGCCGCGGATACCTCTTCCGCACTGGCGGCAGCCGTCTCCGACACATGCACGACCTCCGACATCCGCTCTGACACCGCTTTGGATTCTGAGACGATGTTGTTGACACCAGCCATTGTCTGCTGCACTTGTTCAACCATGGCATCCACCGCATCCTTGATCTGGTCGAATTCGGACCAGGAGGTGTGAATGGCGTTCTGCCCTTCTCCCACCCGGTTCCGCACGACTTCCGCAGTGGACACTGCCAGGCCGACCTGTTCACCGATGGATTCCACAATGCGCTGAATCTCCATCGCGGCTTCGCGTGACTGATCAGCAAGCTTTCTCACCTCAAGGGCCACGACGGAAAAACCTCTCCCGTGTTCCCCTGCCCGTGCGGCTTCAATGCTGGCATTCAAGGCCAAGAGACGGCTTTGCGAAGCAATGGCCGTAATCATGCCCACAATACGCCCGATTTGACCCGCCTTTTGGTTAAGCGTTTCCATCTGTTCCGAAAGGTTCTGCATGGAATCCACCACTGACGCCATGTGATCGCGTACAATCTCAACCGCATGCTGCCCTTGTGCAACAGAGGTCTGTGTATTGCGAGACGCAATGGCTAAAGCCTCGCTCGCCGCCTGGCGGAGCGCGGTAAGCTGTGCCACCATTTCGTTTAACCGCTGTGAGGCGTCGTGAACACTCGAGGCTTGACTTTCGGCGCCAGCCGCAATCTGCTGAGACGCGGAAGATATCTCTTCCGCTCCACCCAATACCTGTTCACTCCACGCACTGATATCCGTAGCCAAGGCTCCCACTTTCTCGGCGCTGTCGGCCACGCGTTGGACAATTTGCTGGATACTGTCCATCATTGCGTTGAATGCCGAAGAGAGTTGGCCCATTTCATCCTGTGACTTCACCTCAAGCCTCTGGGTGAGATCCCCGTGACTGTGGGAGATGTTTTCCATCTGCTGGATGATGGAACGCATCGAACGGCTGATGCTTCGAATGATCAGGCTGACAACCAGGACGCTTACCAAGATCGCGGCAATCAGGCCGGCGACGGACAGCCCGAGCGACGTCCGGTAGAGACGCACTGAAGTCTGTTGCGTGCGGGCCGCTTCACTCTGTGCATACTGCATCAAACGGTTCATATACTCGCTAACCTTGGCCACATCTTCGTCAGAGTTCAGCTTCACAGCGTGCTGCTTGCTCGAGGAGAACGACCAGCTGAGATTGCTCAAATCCGTCTGTGTGTCCGCATCCAGCTTGAGCAGACTGGCAAACATCTGATTCCAATCTGCTTGATCTCCCGCGACCAAGCGGGTCTTCTCAAGTATCCCCACATACTTCGTCAAGACCTTCTCGCGCCCCGTGATATCGTTGGACTTCGGCAATTCCGTCTTGAAAAAGTCCTGCTGCGTCCGGCTTGTCGCAGCTGCACTCTCAACCTGCACGAGATCGACGCGTATGCTGTCAATCTCATGTTGAGCCTGTGCCATCAACAGGATTGGCGACATCTCATCGTTGATCACCGCCGTCGTGTCGGCGTGCATCGCGGCCAAATTGGACAAATTCAGAATCCCAAGCAATATCATGATGATGTTCACAGCCACAAAGCCTAACGCCAGCTTCTTGCCGATGGTCAGCTTCCGGAGCGTGCTGGCCCATCTCTTCCCACGATGATCAAACCAACGTTTGTTGCCAATCACTGTGTTCCATATGCGGATACCGCGCATGCTGCACATCCTTTCATGCTGCCGTATTGAACCCGACTTTGTCAAGACAGAAGGGATAGCTTTTAAGAGAGAGATGATAGACTTTCAATTCAGATAATAACCCTTCTCACGCTGCGTTC
>JADGIC010000087.1 GCA_019683615.1 Alicyclobacillaceae bacterium
GCGTCGCCTCGGTCATGCATGATTCTAGTTTTTCAAAATGATTCTAGGAAACATACGTTCGCGTATCAAGTCAAGCTGAGACATGGGGATAGCCATGATGTGTATTATATAATCGAATGTGTATATTGGCACGGTTCCACCGTGTTCGCAGGTCGGCAGTTGCGGCCGTTGGTGTCCAGGGGATTGCCCGACGTGAGCCGCAAGGCCGCTTCGCCGTTCGAGAGGATTCTCTGGAGCCGATCCAACTTTGGCCGATTTGTCAGTTGGCTGATTGGCCCTACACCCATTTTACAGAAAGGTCGCGTTTCTTTCTATGCGAGAATTCAGCTGGACGCACACCAACCCGTCTACTCTGCAAGAACCAGACGATTTCCCGGTCACCCGCGAACGGCACGTGGTCGACCGGCTGCGCCACGCCATCCTTGTGGGCCAGTACCGCCCCGGTGAGAGGTTGGACCAGGGTGAGATTGCGAAACAGTTTCAGGTGAGCCTCAGTCCGGTGCGCGAAGCGATTCGGACGCTGTCGGCCGAGGGGTTGGTGACCATCTATCCCCACCGCGGCACGTTCGTGACAGAGCGAAGTCCGTCCGAGATCGCCGAATTGCACTTCATCCGTGCGCTGCTGGAGGGTGCCGCCATCCGTCGGGCTGTACCCCACCTGACCAAGGAGCACCTCAGCCGCCTGGAGGAAATCCTCCAGTTGGCAGACAACACGGAAGATTTTATCACCATTCAGTCGCTTAACCACCAGTTCCACCAGACCATTTACACGGCGTGCGACCAACCCAACCTGTTGGAACTGGTGATGCATTTGCGAAACAAAGTGGCACCGTACATCCGCTTGTATCTCGATTCCGGCATGAGGAGCGAGGCGTGGGCCTCCCACCGCCGAATCTACGAGGCCTGCGCCAGCCGCGACGCGGAGCGGGCCGAACAGGAAATCCACGCCCACATCAACCAGGTCTGCGAAGGCATCCTGGCTGCCCTGCGGGAACAGGCGGCCACCAGCGGAGCAGAGCCTCGCGTCTATTAAGGTTGCGAGCTGCGACAACCTCGTCGCGTCTGCCAGTTACACACTTACAGCGACCGCGGCCGTCCAACCTGTCACGCCGTCGCTCCAATCTGGCACATCCTCGGACCTCTGCCCGCGCGACAGGTCTAATCTGCCGGGCACTCGACTACAACTAACATCGCGAGGCCTGGTTGAAATTACGACAGAAAGGGGGGCTGCTGGCACCACCGCAATGTGTCGATCCGCTGACAGACCCAGAACCAGTGCCCGCACCCGAAGGTGGACTTCGGGGATCCTGGTGTCAAAGGAGAGGCTGCACCATGAACACCCCGCCCGCTGCGGAACCGGCGGTGTTTGACGGCACGACTCCCGCGGATGCGCGTAAGTCCCGGTTTGGCGGACTGTTCAGCATGTTCATCGACACGTACGACATCTACCTGCCCGCACTCGTGCTGCCGGCTGTCATAAGTTACTTTGAGCCTTCCACCCTTCCGGAACAGACAAAGATCACATTGAACACGCTAATCTTTGCTGTGACGCTGCTTGGCCGCCCGCTGGGCAGTCCGATTTTCGGTAACTTGAGCGACCGATTTGGGCGTAAGCGCGTGGCCATGATCGCCGCAGCCGGCTTTACGTTGTTCACGTTGATCGTCGCCGTTCTGCCTGGGTTTTCCTCGTGGGGTTACGCGTCGATTGGCCTGCTCATCGCCATCCGGTTGATCTCCGGCATGTTCTTGGCCGGCGGCTACGCGGCACCGGTACCGCTCGCTCTGGAACGATCCCCGCGCCGTCTGCGCGGACTCATCGGCGGCCTGATTGCTTCCGGGGCATCAATCGCCTTTGTCGTCATCAGCCTCATCCAGTTGATCGTCATGTCGTCGCTGTCCGGCAGCGCTTACATGGTGTGGGGGTGGCGGATCCCCTTTTTCGTCGGCGTGCTGCTCGGCATCATCTACTTAATCTATTACGCCGGTATCCCGGAACTCGACCACCAATACCTCGCGCAGCCAAGGCGTCGGCAACCGATTGCCGAACTGTTTTCCGGCGACAACTTGCGGAGCATCGCCCAGGTGTTTCTCCTCACCTCTGGTTACTGGTTTGCTGCGCAAATGCTGGTATCCTTCCTGCCTGCACTGTTAATCGGAGTGTTGCACCAATCGGCAGCAAACGTCAACCGGTATGAGTTGTACAGCTCGGCGTTAAACATTCTGGTGATGATTCTGTTTGGCTTGATGGCTTCCAAAGTCGGCAGCCGCCGCATGATGATGCTGGTCGGTGCCTGGACCGCAGTGCTGACCACGCTCTTGTATTACCTGATGGTCCGCTCGGCGTTGCACGGCGCCAGCTTTTTGACCATCGGCATCCTTGCATTCCTGGCCAACTCGCTGACCTCGGGGCCGCTGGGGGCCGTGATCATCTACCTCAATGAACGCTTTCCGACTTATATCCGGTCGACCGGCTACAGCGTCGGATATTCATTAGGCCTGCTGCTGCCCGGCTTGTACAGCTTCTGGTTGTTGTGGCTCGGACACCTTGTCCCGTACCACTACGCAGAACTGATTTTGATTGCATTTGGAGGATTGCTGTGCCTGTTCGGTGCTTGGATGGGACCCGCACCGAACCGGCAGGAGCTTTTGGAGGCTGTCCCGCTTAGCGGCAGCCACCAATCATAAGGCCACCTCCGATGCCCGCTCCGGTGGGTCCGTCGCCGGAGCGGGCGAGCCAATACGCCACACAAGCAAGAGAGGAGCTGGAAAACCGATGGACGACTGGCCTCGTTTGGTCGATTGCGATGTTCACAACACGATGGCAAACCGTTTGGAATTGTTACCATTCCTGCCGAAAGTATGGCACCAACAGTGGTTGGAAGACGGCTTCGGCGTTGGTGGCAAACCGTGGAACGCAGCGGGGCTGGAGCGACGGGATGCGGACCCGCCAGGGGGAGGACCTGCCGGGAGCGACCCGCACTTCCTGCTTGAACACCACGTCCAACCTTTCGGCATCGACGTCGCCATCCTGACGGGTACCCCGTACATGAACGCCACGTCGCTTTGCTATGACCCGGATTACGGGACCGCCTTGGCCCGGGCGCTGAACGACTGGATGGTTGAGAAGTGGCTGAGTACAAGCCCTCGGTACCGGGGATCCATTCAAATCAACTTTTCCGATCCGCAGGCGGCCGCCAAAGAGATCGACCGCATGGCGGGCCACCCGGGAATGGTGCAAGTCATCATGTGCAGTGTCGCGCGAATGCCGTTCGGCCAGCGGTTCTATCACCCGATTTACGAAGCCGCCGAACGGAACGGCCTTCCCGTTGCCATTCACCCTGGATGCGAAGGATTGGGCATGTCTTACCCACCGACACCTGTCGGGTATCCTACGCGCTATTTGGAGTGGCAAAACATCGTGCCGCTGACGTATATGGCACACATCAACAGCCTGATCTGCGAAGGTGTGTTTGAGCGGTTCCCGTCGTTGAAGTTCATTGCCATCGAAGGTGGCGTGGCCTGGCTGCCACAGCTGATGTGGCGGATGGACAAGAACTACAAGGCACTCCGCGATACGGTGCCTTGGATGAAAAAGCTTCCGTCCGAGTACATTCGGGAACACATCCGGCTGACCACCCAGCCGATTGACGAGCCGAAAGACCCGGGACATCTTGTGCAAATCATCGAAATGAGCGAAGCGGAACACATGATCATGTTTTCTTCCGATTACCCGCACTGGGACAATGATCATCCGCGGATGACGCTGGCCCGTTTTCCCAGACCGTTACGGGCAAGGATTGCGGCCGCCAACGCCGTGGACGTATACGGTCCGCGGTTGTTGGGGAACGCATCCGTGCGACACGCGGCAGCGACCGATGGAGGCGGTGCACGTGGCTAAACACGCGGTCGCCACGATGGACGAATTGCTGCAACACCGCTTCAAGCTGGTCGCTGTTAACGGGTTGGAAGTGGGTATTTACCTGGTCGGAGATGAACTGTATGCGTGGCGCAACGTCTGCCCGCACGCCGGAGCCCCGGTCTGCCGCGGACGTGTCGGCGGTACCAGGCTGCCGTCGGGGGTGTACGAGTACGAATATGGGCGCGACGGCGAAATTCTTCGCTGTCCATGGCACGGGTGGGAATTTGATCTGCGCACGGGAGACCATCTGGTGCCCACCGGCACCAAACTGAAAGGATACCGCGCAGAACGAGAAGGAAATGTCGTGTACCTTGTCGTATGACATGCATCACATCGCGCTCAGGCCAATTTCGAGGACCGGGAGGACCATCCATGAAATTTATCGCGTTTCACCTGATGCCTTATCAATCACTCCCAGATGACTTTGAGCAGAAATACGACAGTGTATGGGTGACCGTACCGAAGCAGCTGTTTGACCCTGCAGAGGGACACCGGATGTACCATGAATACCTCGACGAGCTGGAACTGGCCGCCGACCTTGGCTTCGATGCGGTTGGCGTGAACGAACACCACAGCAACGCCTACGGCTTGATGCCGTCCCCAAACCTGATGGCCTCCATTTTGGCGCGTTCCCTCCGCCGCAGACCGCGCACGAACCTGATGGTGCTCGGCAACAGTCTGGCGTTGTACAACCCCCCCGTGCGCGTGGCGGAGGAATTCGCCATGCTCGACGTCTTGTCCGGCGGGCGCTTGATTGCCGGCTTCCCGGTTGGAACATCCATGGATGTGAATTACGCCTACGGCATCAACCCCGCGGAACTGCGGGAGCGGTATTACGAAGCGCACGACTTGGTGATGCGCGCTTGGAGAAGTGACGATGTCTTCGAGTACAACGGCAAATACAACAAATTGCGGTATGTGAATCCGTGGCCCCGTCCCGCCCAACACCCGCATCCCCCGGTTTGGATCCCGGGCGGCGGCAGTGTGGAGACGTACCGGTTTTCCATTGAGCACGGGTACTCGTTTTCGTATCTCAGTTACCACGGAATCAAATACGCCCGCAAAGTCATGTACCCGTTCTGGCAGACGAATGACGAACTCGGGGCGGATCGAAACCCGTATAAGGCGGGTTTCTGCCAAATCATCTGCGTGTCGGAGACGGACGAGCGCGCGCAACAAGAGTATGAGCGTCACGTCCGGTACTTTTTTGACAAGTGTAACCACATCCATCCCCGGTTTGCAGAAGCACCAGGTTACCGGACGCCGGCCAGTCTTCGCGCCGGGCTGCGCTCCCAGTTCGACGGTTCGATGAAGAGCGCGTCGCAAATGTACCGCGAAGGCATGGGCTGGAACGATTTGGTCCGAGAACGGTTCGTCGTCGCCGGCTCACCGGCCAGCGTCGTGGAACAACTTGAAGAAGGCATTGAGGATCTGCGCATCGGCAATCTGATCTGTCTGCTGCACATCGGGTCCATGCCGAAGTGGCTGACCATCAAAAACATGACCCTGTTCGCCACGGAAGTCATTCCTCGGCTCCGGCACAAATTCGCAGAATGGGATCCGTCGCCGTATTGGCCCAAAGGGATGCCGAACGCCGCCGAGACTGCTCAATCCGTTTGACAATCCATTTCGAACCAGGAGGAGTCCCATGTCTATCGCTGAACAGCACACATTCGCCATTCGTCCGGACGTCACTTTCTCCGTCCTGTCCGCTGGCCACGGGCATCCTGTTGTCTTTTTGCACGACGAGTGGGGCTTGTCATGGAATCCGTTTCTCAGCCGGCTTGCTGAACAGTTTCGTGTCTTCGCCCCGCAGCTGCCCGGCACAGGGGAGTCGACCGGTCTCGAACATATCCCCGACCTGTGGAATCTGGTGTTGTGTTACCTCGACCTGTTTGACGCCTTGGAGCTGGAATCCGCCACCGTGATTGGCCACTCCTTGGGTGGCATGATTGCCGCCGAACTGGCTGTGACCGATCCGAGCCGCGTCAACCGGTTGGTGTTGTTGGCTCCTTTTGGATTGTATCGCGACGACTGCCGGATCCCGGACATGTTTGCCATGTTGCCGCAGGAAATCGAACGCCGCCTGATCTTCGACAGCGAATCCGCCCTTGCGCAGCAACGCCTGCAGAAGCCGACTTCGGTGGAGGAACAGGTCGAACAAGCCATCCGCCGGATTCAAGCCCAACAGGCGGCGGCCAAATTCCTGTGGCCAATTCCGGATCACGGTCTGCGCACCCGCATCCACCGCATCCAGTGCCCTACGCTGATCCTCTGGGGCGCGAACGACAGACTCATCGACCCTGTCTACGGCGCCGACTTCCAACGCTTGATTCGCCGCTCCCAACTGCAGGTCATCCACAATGCCTCGCACCTGTTGCACTTGGAACAAACGGACACCGTCGTTGACGCCATCCGGCGATTTGTGCTCGAGGCGGAGACATCAACCTGAGCGAACCCGTCATCCTCGTCCGCCCGCCAGCTCCGCGCCGACGCCTCGCCCCGCCACCACGAGACCGGCGATGCCGCCCTCGGTGGGAAGGCACGAGCATTTCAGCAGGCAAAACGAAACCAAAATGAAACCGTACCCCGCAACCCGGAGAGGGTCGCGAAGTACGGTTTTCCATTCTGCAACCGCCTGCGCTGGCCTCTCGGTCGATTACACGCCCACGGAACTGGCGGTCGCCCTTCTAGCACGAAGCACACGCGGGGCCGTCTCCACCAAGAAGCAGGCCATGATAAACGCCGCCACCATACAACCGGCAGCAATCCACAGTGCGCTGCCAAACCCGAACTTGTCGGCTGCCAAGCCTGTCAACGCAGAACCAACGACGCCGCCGATGATCTCGCCAACGCCTTGAATCATACCGACAGACGTGGAGATATAGCGAACCGGAACGGATTCGGCGGGAATCGTCGACATGAACACCGGGAAGCAGCCTTGGCCCGTGCTGGCCAAAAAGCCTGAGATAGCTATCAGCCACAAGGAGCTGTGAATGAACAAAATCAACACGGTGAACAGGGCGGATACCAGCGTAAAGATGACCATTACCGGCTTGCGCCCGAAGCGGTCGGAAATGGCCGGAATCCCAAACCCCCATACCACTCCGCCCAAACCAATCGCACTCATGATCAGGCTCATGGCGCTCGACGAAATGTGACGGGTGTTCACCAAGTAAGTCGGCGTGAATCCGAGCAAATCCAGGTACCACAGAACGAAGAAGATACCGAGGATCAGCCCCACCCAAATATTGCGGTGCCGAATGACGTCCTTGAAACCTTCCATGCGTTGGATGGAGCCGTGCCCGCCCACGCCGGGCGTGCCTTCGGAAAGCGAGTACACGTCCCCTTTCGGCTCCTGCAAAAACCGCCAGATCAAAAGCACAAGGATGAGGCCCGGAATAATGGTCAGATAAAACCCGACCCGCCAGCTCAACGCGTTGGCCAACGCGACAATTACGATGGGACCGAGCACTTGCGCTAGCAAGCTGGGACCGGTCGTCTGCAGCAGGCCCATGTTGAAGCCCCGCCGCTTTTCCGACGATGCCTGGGCCAACATCGACTGTGCAATCGGCAACACGGGACCTTCGGACAACCCCATCAACATGCGGAACAACAACAGGGCAGCGAACACCGCAGCAGTACCCGACAACATTGAGCACAGCGAAAACACTAACGTTGCCGCCATCAACCAGGCCTTCTTGCGGCCCATGCGGTCGGACAGCATCCCGACCAATACCCCGGCTATAGCCCACGTGAAGGAAAAACCGGATGATAACAGACCAATTTGAAAACCGTCGAGGTGCAGATCCTTTGAGATGAACGGCATCAAATACGAAATCGACAACCTGTCAATGAAGACGAATCCCCATGTGAAGAACAACGTTGCCAGCAAAACCAGCTCGTACCGCGTGGAGCGGCCGTTTTCCATTCGCACAGCACCTCTTTCCATGTTTTTGCCAAGACCACTAGTTCCTTCTGCCGGACAGGGCTCCAGAGGTCTGCGCCACGGCCGCGCTTCTCGCGACCGTGGCCGACTGCAGCAGCACGACACCCGCTGAGCCGCAGGAGAATGCGTGAAACAGGCCGCGGCGACCTCTGGGTACGCCACAACGGCAATCCACTCAGTCTTTCAGGAACTGAATCGACAAGGCGGACGCCTCTTCCAGAGATTCCAGTTGCGGGTAATGTGCCGCATTCTCGAAAATTTTGAGCCGGGCGTCGGCAATCCGGTTCTGGAACTCCTGTCCGTACTCCACCGGAATCAATCCGTCGTGCTTCCCCCACAGGATGAGCGTGCGAGCGTCGATGCGGTGAATCCTCCGGCTCAATCCCTTGTCCGGAATCTGCCACATGTACCGTCCGACCTCGCCCAGCACAACCTGCTGCTCCACCATCACCTCCTTTTGTGCTTCCGGGTCCTCCGGCATGCTCATGACAAATTGTGCAGCCGGAGACTTCAGGTCGTAGAACAGCTTCGAGAACAATTCCTCGGGATACGCGACAACCGCAAACAGGTCGACCATCGGCTTCTCATCCAGCCACAAACCGGCCGGGCAAATCAAAATCAACTTTTTCACGCGGCGGCGGAACGTCGCGGCGACTTCAGCCGCCACCATTCCTCCGAACGAGTGCCCGACCAGGTTGACGTCTTCGATGCCGAGCACGTCGAACAGTTCGTCGTAGTACAGGACCAGATCCCACCATCCGCGAAGCGCACGCTCTCCGGTGCTGCCGCCGGTTCCGGGGTGGTATGGCGCAATCACCCGAAATTGTTGCGCCAAACGGTCCAGGTACGCATCCCACTTCAAGCCGCCGGCACCGTGCAAAAACAGTACCGGATCCCCCGATCCTTCGACCAAGTACTTCGTTTCAATGTTGTCCCGTACCCGGATGGTCTCCGTTCTTGGCATGTCCAAGAGCCTCCTTCAAAAACAAATCTCAGTGGACCCCTCCAACCGCTGTACTGCCATGGGATTCGGGGGATCTCACGCGCCGGTCTGGACGCTTTGTTCGCGTTTCTGGGTCTCGGGCCACCCTACCACCGGCCACTGGTCATCCCAGATGTCGCGAATGTAAGGCATGACTTCCTTGGCGAACAATTCAATGTTTTTCATCGCCAGATAATGTGGCATGGAGCCAAAATTCAGACCGACTAAAAGGTGGCCAATGCGCAGACGCTTGATAGCCTCTCGCAACTGGTCCCGAACGCTGGCGGGCGACCCGGCCACGACGAACCCTTGTTCAACCAGCTGCTTCCAGTTCAAACCTCTGCGCAACTGCGCACCTGCCGCCTCGGAGCTGTATTGGCTCTGCATGCCGGCGCGAATGCTGGCGGCGCTGCGGTAACCAGGTGCCTCCGCATACCTGGGCGACACGTGCAATGAATTGTTGAAAAAGTAGTTTACGTGTTCCTCGTAGTCGAGCTGTGCCCGTTCGTCCGTCTCCGACACGCAGACCGTCTGATAGAACGCCGTGCGGTACGGGTTCATGTCCTTGCCCAACTGTTGCCGGCGTTCCCAGTACGCGCTCAATTTCGCCTCTGCGAAGTTGTGGCCGTAAAAACTGAGGTAACAGTACTGATACTCGTTGTTCGCACAGAAGTCATATGTCTCGATACTCCCGGCAGCACCCGGAATCCAGATCGGTGGATGAGGTTGTTGAATCGGGCGGGGCCACACGTTGACATACCGCAGTTGCGTGTAATTACCATTGAAGTGGAACACGTCACGCGTCGTCCAGGCCTTCTTGACCAGCTCGTACGCCTCGTAATAGCGTTCGCGCAACTCGGCCGGTGGGATGCCATATACATAGTTCGTATCCATCGAAGTACCGACCGGGAATCCGGCGATGACCCGCCCGCCCGTGACCACGTCGAGGGCTGCCAGTTCTTCTGCGACGCGCACGGGCGGATTGTACAGCGCCAACGAATCCCCCAAGATCAACAGACACGTCTTTTCGGACTTGCGGACCTTTCTCGCGACCATCGCGGCAAACAGGTTCGGCGAAGGCATCAAGCCGTACGCATTGCTATGGTGCTCGTTCACAGCCACCGCGTCGAATCCCAGATCAATCGCGTATTCATACCCGTCGAGGTATTCATTGTACATCTCGTGGCCTTTCCATGGATCAAACATCGCATTTGGCAACGTAACCCAGACGCTTTCGTACTTTTGATTGAAATCCTTAGGCAAATCGCGATACGGCATGAGATTCATATATGCAATCTTCACACGTTTGCCCTCCTCTTCCTCAAACCATGCAAGACAGGAGCGGGTACCTGACCCATCGGCGAGCATTCGAAAGCGGTTTCAACGATAAGCCGCAGTCCATGCCATAAGTGACCACCAGAAAGTCCATCAGTCACCTCCCGTGCACAGAATATGGCGGGCGATTAAGTATAATCCGTATGTCTAATATATTATAAAAC
>JADGIC010000088.1 GCA_019683615.1 Alicyclobacillaceae bacterium
CGCACCGACCTTCATTCGAAGGTTCGCCGAAGCGAAAAAGGCCTGGCACCCCGCCAAGCCCCCGTATTCCGTATCGTTGATGCGGTCAGCCGTGATCCGCCGGCACCGTGTCAGGCCCGGCTGTTCACGCCTGCGAAGCGGCCGTCTCCGCCGACACCACCGGATACACACTGACGCGCTTGCGATCTCGGCCGTACCGCTCAAACTTGACGCGGCCGTCAACCTTCGCGAACAACGTGTCGTCCTTGCCGATCCCGACGTTCAAGCCAGGGTGAATCTTCGTGCCGCGTTGGCGAACCAAAATGTTTCCGGCGCGGACCAACTGACCGTCCGCCCGCTTGACGCCAAGCCGCTTCGCGATGCTGTCGCGGCCGTTACGTGTGCTTGACACGCCCTTTTTATGTGCAAACCGCTGCAGATTCATCTGCAACACGTTCATCCGCCTCCTGTCCTCGTTCTTCTTCTTCTGCAATTGTACACGCACCGCTCCCCGCCCTGGTCCTGTCCAGGCCGGGCACCCCGGCCACCACAACCTGTCACCCGCGACCAGCCCCTTCACTCCGGCCCAGCCGACGCGTGCTTGCGTATCTGCACATGGCGCGGATACAAATCCGCAATCTGCTCAACCCCAAGCACCATGCTCCGCAGCAGCAGCTGAACCTCCGGCCGATCCGCTTCGGGACGCACACTGCAGGTCAACTCGTCCCGCCGATCCGACGCATCCAGTCTCGCCCCCAACAACCGTTCGGCACTGTTGATGGCGTTATAGACGAGGGCCGAGACCGCTGCACAGACGATGTCCTGTCCAGGTTTCCCGAATCCCGCATGACCCCTGACAGCAAACCGGGCGATGCCGCCACTTCCCTCGAACACATCCAGTATAATCATCGGACCTCAGGCCTGAATGGACTGAACCGCAAGCTTCGTATACGGCTGGCGGTGACCTAGCTTCTTGTGGTAATTCTTTTTGGGCTTGTACTTGAACACGACAATCTTCTTGCCTCGCCCGTGCTCGACCACTTTGGCCACCACTCTGGCGCCCTCAACCCAGGGTGTGCCAACCTTGACACCCTCGTCAGTCCGGACGAGCAGCACGCGGTCCAACGTCACCTCGTCTCCGACGTTGGCGCTCAATTTTTCGACGACCAACGTATCCCCTTGCGCCACCTTGAACTGTTTCCCGCCTGTCTCGACAATCGCGTACATGCTGATTCTCCTTCGATTCAGACTCGCTGCCGGCGGCACCCGCCCAGTCTGCGCGGGGTTTGCGACACCGCCTGGCAAGCGGTTGTGGCAGGCATACCTTAGACAGTTTACCACATTGACGACTGGTTGATCCACTGATGCACCACCAGTCAGCCGCCGTGCCGCCACGAGTCGAGGCGGTCCAACCACCGGCCCTCAAACACGGCCTGAAGCAGTTCCCCTTCTTCCAAAATGTCTCTCACCTGGCCATGTTCGTCCAATACGTACACCATGTGATACCGATCCGGCGCGAACTCCATCACCGCGTCCCGCACCGTCGCCTGTTCAGGAGCCGCCAGCGCGCGCACGACCTGTGCGCGTCCGCCTGCTGCCCGCCGCTTGGCGTCGAGAAAGCGGACTAACTCCATGCTGACGCCTCGCCTTCCGCTCCACGCGGTCGTCAGGAGAAACACTCCCAGCACCAGCATGCCCAAATGAGGATACCCGGACCACATAGCGGCGCCCGCGGTCAACAGCAAGGCAAAGGCGATCCACAACGCCATCCGGTACCCCTCCCTTGTCGCCCGCTCAAAACCGACCTGGCGGGAACGGGCTGCACGCAGCACCCGACCGCCGTCGAGCGGCAGCCCGGGCAACAGGTTGAACACCGCCATCCAAAGATTGATCTCGACCACGGCGTGACCAAAATCGACCGACCAGATGCCCAGCACCTGCAAGCACCAGGCGACCGCAGCCAAGACAAAGTTGACCGCCGGCCCGGCGATAGCGATCGCCGCCTCACGGCGCGGTATGAACCCGCCGTCCCCGAACGACAACTTGGCGACGCCGCCAAACGGCAACAACGTCACCTCTTCAACCGTACAACCCAGTGCGTCGGCCACCGCAGCATGCGCCAGCTCATGCAGGAACACGATCAGGAACAGGACGACCACCGGCAACCACAATCCGGCAGCTGCCGCCAATACCACCAGCGCCGCAAACAGCGGATGCACGCGGACGCGGCGCAAGAGGCCAGGACGGGCCGCTTGCACGATCGCTCGCGCGGCCTGTAGCGGCGGCACGGACCAACGGAAAGGGCGGCGCCTCATGAATTCGACCCGTCGAACGTAACGTAGGTCGACGGGTCCTCCCAATGGCCGCTGCGTTGCAAGCCAAATCGCAACGTTGGCCGCGTGGACGACAGGCGGCCGATGACCTCCCCGCCGGTCACGTACTCGCCAACTTTCACAAATGAATGTTGCAAGCCGACGTACCACGTCGTCGCAAACGATCCGTGGTCAATCGCGACTGTTGTTCCGCCAGGCCCTCGCGAAACCTGCTTGACGATGCCCGACCCTGAAGCCAACACCGGCTGACCGGGCGAACCCGACAGCGACACCTCGGGACTGTCCGGCCGGTAAGAATCCGTGAGTCTCGCATGGCTGAGCGGGGAGTGAAGAACGGACATACCCACCTGGCGGGCGAGAGCCGGCAGGTACAGGTCGTGCGACACCGCGAACCGCCCGATCGCCTGACTCACCGCCGGCCATTCATCTTGCCGGAACGCCTGCTCATAGGCGGCGTGGACGCGGGACGCCAACGAAGTGTGCCCGTGCAGACCGTAAAAGGCGCCCATGATCAACAAGCAGGAAGCCGCCACCTGCATGACCCAGGTCGAGTCGGACGCAGCGGCCCTGCCGCCCGGCGCCGGCCGGGACGAGCCAGATGACGTGCGGACGCGCCGCTTGCCCCGCGCGTATGGGACAAACGTCCGTGGTTGGCGCTTGGCCACCGGTTTCCAAGCGGATGACTCCGCCTGACGCAAACTGCCATCGTCGTCCGCGATCCCGTACACGGAGGATCCGGGCTCCGTCCACTCCGCTTCCGCAACCCGTTGTGCCTCTGCGCCTTCCGCAGCCGAGGTTTCGTCAAATGGCCAGCGGCGAGGCTTACCGGCATCCATGAACTCGCCCCCTCTCATGTTCGAGCCACCAAGTCACTCGCATATCTATGACGCGAGGTGGACGAGTATGCCGATGCCCCCCGGACCACCCGACGGACTGCGGCGCCAAGCCCTGGTACACGGGCCGCACCGCGCACAGCCCGGCAGCGGGTGTGCCATCGTCAACGGCCGCCGATCAACCGACGCATGCGGCTCCACAACCCCTGTGGTTCATCCAACACTTCCAACGGTACCGACTCCCCGAGGATACGCCGGGCAATGTTCCGATACGCCAAGGCGGCCCGGGAATCGGTGCGCAGCACCACCGGTTCGCCACGGTTGCCGTTGCGAATCACGTCTTCGTCATCAGGCACGATGCCGAGCAAGTCGATGCCAAGCAGGTGGACAATCTCATCGATGTCCAGCATGTCTCCGCGCTGCACCATCCGCGGCCGAATCCGGTTGATCACCAACTTTGGGCTGAGGCCGCGGTCAGACTCCAACATGCCAATCACCCGGTCCGCGTCCCGGACCGCGGTGTGTTCCGGTGTTGTGATCACAATCGCCTCGTCAGCGCCCGCCACAGAAACCTGAAAACCGTGCTCAATACCTGCAGGGCAATCGATCATGACCATATCGTACTGCCGTTTCAAATCGTCGATGATGGCGCGCACGTCGGCCGGACTCACCGCCGTCTTGTCCCGGTGTTGTGCCGCTGGCAACAACGCGAGCCCGGGCACCCGCTTGTCCAACATCAGCGCCTGCTCCAACCGGCACGTACCCGACACGACGTCCACAATGTCATAGATGATGCGGTTCTCCAAACCCATCACGATGTCCAGGTTGCGCAGGCCGATGTCGAGATCGACCAAGCAAACCTTCTTCCCCAGCAACGCCAGAGCGGTGCCGATGTTGGCGCTGGACGTCGTCTTGCCGACACCGCCTTTGCCGGACGTGATGACGATGGACGTGCCCATCTCCGGTGCACCCTCCTCGCGTGGTTCTAATCAGCGGACTGAGCGCCGGATGTACGGCAGGTACTCCATGCGGTCAACCGCCATGCCGCCATCCCGCAGGTATGCAAACTCCATGAACGTCTCCATCGCGCGCCCGTCCACCTCAGGAGCCCGGCGTACCGTGCCCGCAATGCGCAGTTGCATGGGCGAGAATTCGGCGGCTCCAATCACGGAGGAGACGTCGCCACTTGCTCCCGCGTGGGCGACTCCGCTCAGCCGCCCCAGCACGAAAATGTCGCCGGATGCGACAATTTCGCCGCCAGGGTTCACGTCACCCACAACCACAACGTCCCCCTCAAACACCAAGCGCTGGCCCGCCCGCACGGTCCCCTTGTGGATAGACTGCGGGCGGGTTGCCAGGCCCAAGGCCGTGCCGCCAGAGCGCCGCAGCGTGAGCCGGCCGCCCCACTCCCGGAGAACAAAGTTGTCCTTTTGCAGAAACAGGTTCAGCAAATCCCGCGCCTGGTCCGGCGACAATTCGCGGCACCCGTAATCGATGAACACATCGACCGGCGGACCCGTGAACACCGTCGCCGTCTCACCGTGCAACAGATCGCCGAGGCAAGCCAACAGATGGTCAAAATCGCATTGGTCGTCCAACAGAAAGAGCAGCCCGTGCTTCGTCCCCTTCACCGAGACCGGGAGTTTTTTGTCAATGTCTCGCATGAAACCCACGCCTACAGACTCCCTCCTGCCCGCTTGCGAGGACGAATCCTGCCCGGGTGAGGCCGCCCCGGTTGAAGCCATCACGCACAAGTGCAGCACATGATCATTCGCGAGCAGGTGAAGTTTCTCCTGCACGGACGACACGGGGGACCCCAGCGTTTGTCGGCCCCAGCCGTCCGCAGCAAGCTGTCATGGCCCAGGCAGATCAGTCCTCTCGTTGCGGCTGGTACCGCCCGCGCGGCCGTTCCGACAACCACCGCACCAGCGGCGAATAGAGCAGAAGGAGTACGATGCCGTTGACGATCATCTGCCACAGCGAATGTGCCAACACGGTTCTCCAAGCGTACCCAGTCACATTGAACATCCTCGTCAACCCGAAGGTCAACCACTCCTCAACGAACGTGCACACGATGGTCACCAGGAAGGTGAGGGCAAGGTTGCGCTGCAAAAACTGCGCGAACGCCGCCGCTGCGAAATATCCGAGGACCCCGTACGTGAAAGCGTTGAGTCCCAGAAACGCGCCGAACGAAGCGTCCTGAAGCAGGCCGATAAGAACGCCCATCATCAAGGCAGCCCGAGCCCCGCGCGTGAGCGAGATCACGACCAGGCAGACCAACACCAGGTCGGGGTGCACCAGCTTGACGGGTGGGATTTCAAACAATGTGGATTCCAGAATCAAACCCGCCCACAACAAGACAAAAGCCAGCGCGTTCTTCATGAGGGCTGCACCACGGGAGAAGTGACGACAAGCACGCTCTGAATGTAGTCGAGGTCAGCAGACGGTCGAACCAGCGCAGATTGCGTGACACCCTGCAGCCCCGGCTGCACTTTGACCACCGTACCTATCAAGAGCCCCTTCGGAAACTCGGCGCTCAATCCGGAAGTAACCACGGTTTCGCCGGGCTTGACCACAGCCAGCGGCGACAGGAAGTTCATTTCCAGCATGCCGTTTTGGGACGACGATCCAATGACGATGCCGAACGGTTGATCCGCCTGACCGTTCTGTACCCGCGCCGACACCCCGTCGCCCAATTGCGTGTCGGTGATCAGGACCACTTTGGAACTCGTCTCGCCCGTCACGATCACTTTGCCGACAAGACTGCCGTCGTCCGAAATCACCGCCATGTTCGGCCGTACGCCCGCGTTGCGGCCCACGTCGATGGTGATCTCCGAGTTCCACTCCGACGGATTGCGGCCGACGACGTCCGCTGGCACAAACGTGAGCCGGCCCTGCACGGACTGTTTGAAGTCCACCATCTGCCGCAACTGTGCATTCTCTGACTTGAGGTCTTCGTACTGGGACTGCAACCAGGCGTAATTTTGCAGCTCCGACTTCAGTCGGGCATTTTCTTCGTACATTTGTCGCAGATCGTGAATCCCGCTCAAGAACGACGTCACTTGGCTGACTGGCCGGTAGATCAACCCGCCGATGGCGTTTTCCACGTCCATCACCGCCCGTTCCGGCCAAGCCGCGCCGCCGGCAGCAGGCATTGTCAAACCGGCCACGACAATCAGCAGAATCAGGCTTGCCAAGACGATAAACAACCTGCGGTTGGTTAACAAACGGGACACCCGAATCCCACTTCCTTCGTCGGCGTCTCACGCCGGTTCCGCCGCACTCCGCCCGCAGCCGCTGAGGCGGCGGGAGTCAGGACACCATTGCCGTTGCCAAGGCGCGCCCAGTTTTAAAAACGCCGGCCGCCCTGGGCTCTTCGCCGGGCTGCTCCGCGCCGGCGGTAGACGTCGTAGTTGTCCAGTGCCTTACCCGTCCCAACCGCCACGCAGTCGAGCGGATTTTCAGCGACCACCACTGGCATACCCGTTTCGTTGCTCAACAACCGGTCCAAATTGCGAAGCAAGGCACCGCCGCCCGTCAGCACGATGCCGCGGTCCATGATGTCCGCAGCCAACTCCGGCGGTGACTTTTCCAAAGTGACCTTGACCGCGTCGACAATCGCGTTCACCGTGTCCGACAGTGCCTCACTGATCTCACTGGAGGTGATCGTGAATGTCTTCGGCAGTCCAGTCAACAGGTCGCGGCCGCGGATGTCCATCGACTCGCGGTCCCCGGTCGGCATCGCCGTGCCGATGGTGATCTTCAAATCTTCGGCCGTGCGTTCGCCGATCATGAGATTGTACGCCTTTTTAATGTATTGAATGATAGCTTCGTCCATTTCATCACCGGCAACCCGGATGGAACGGCTGGTGACGATGCCTCCGAGCGAAATGATGGCGACTTCCGTGGTCCCGCCGCCGATGTCGACCACCATGCTCCCTGTCGGCTCGCCGACGGGCAGGCCGGCCCCAATCGCCGCTGCCATCGGCTCCTCGATCGTTTGCGCGTCCTTGGCGCCAGCTTCAATCGCAGCATCCTCGACGGCCCGCTTCTCGACGGCCGTGATCCCGGACGGGACGGCGACCATCACGCGAGGTTTTCGTGTCCAGCTGGACCCCGACTTCATCGCCTGCCGCATAAAGTACCGCAGCATCGTCGTCGTGGTCTGAAGATCTGCGATGACACCGTCCTTCATCGGCCGGACAGCAACGATGTTTCCCGGGGTGCGGCCGATCATCTGCTTCGCTTGCTCACCCACCGCTTCAATCGCGCCCGTGTCGGTCCGGATGGCGACGACCGACGGTTCGCGCACCACGATTCCCCGACCTTTCACGTACACCAGCGTGTTGGCGGTTCCCAGATCCACACCCATGTCTCTGCCTGCGAACATCTATCCGCATTCTCCTTCCGGCATCCATTCGGATGAACTATGCCCCACCTCAGCCAAACCGTCGGCAACCGCGATTTGCATACGTGGGCGTTTACGGCAAGTACCCGGCCGCCTTCAAACTGACATACCGGCCATCCCCGACCACGATGTGGTCCAGCACGTCGATTCCAAGTACCCTTCCGGCCTCCACCAATCGTCTGGTGACCGCCACGTCCTCCGGGCTGGGAGCAGGATCGCCGCTCGGGTGGTTATGTACGCATAAAATGGCGGATGCACTTCGCTTGACCGCCGATTTGAAGATTTCCCGCGGGTGAACTATGGAGGTATCCAAACTCCCGACGGACACAATCTCTTCGCCGATCACGCAGTGCTTGGTGTTCAGATGGAGGGTGACAAAGTGTTCCTTTTTAAGGTGCCTCAACCGGTCCATTACATACCCGGCAGCGTCGTCCGCGGAGCGTATCGCATATTTTTGCGCAGCAGGGCGGCCCACGATGCGCCTTCCCAGTTCCACCGCTGCTGCAATCTGCAAAGCCTTGGCCATCCCGATGCCCGGGATGGCAACCAACTCTGCCACATCAGCGTCCAACAACCCGTACACGCCATCCACAGCGACCAGGACGCGTTCCGCCAGTTCATAGACAGACCCGCGTTGGTTGCCGGATTGCATAAGCACAGCCAACAGCTCGTCGCTCCGCAGAGCCTGCGGACCCAGCCGCAACATGCGCTCTCGCGGACCTTCCCCGTCGACCGGAGAAACCACCGTTGGATCCATCCGTCTGCCCACCGCCTTTTTGCCTCCCACCATACGTCACGGAGGCGGCGGCTGCAATCAATCACAGAACGCAGTGTTCACTTGCGGGACATGTCCCACTTGGTCCGCGCATGGACATCGCCAACACGCTGCGCGGCCTCCCGGGTCACAGTTTGCGCCCAACCAACAGCGCAATGGCAGCCCCGACCAACGTCAACCAGTTGACCTGAAACGCCACGTCAATGGAGAAGCGAACGACCGCCCAGTCTGCGCTCGGATGAAACCGCACGACCGTTTCCGGACGAAGCAAGGGAACCTGGTGCGCCAACAGCTGTCCTGCCAGCGAACCAAAGACAGCGCCCAACGACACAATCCCGGCGGAGCGCCAAAACCGCGTGCGCACCCCAGTCTCCTCCTCCGCGCAGCGATGCGACGGATGTCACTTGCAACCGCGCCTTCGCCATCGCGTGCGACCGCGTCGCCCTGGCGAGGCGGCTGGCGACCGCCAGCTCGGGCGGTCGGACGCAAGCCGAGTTACTACATTCGACAGCATCCGCCACAGTCCTGCTCCGGAGCCGTCAAAATCCCATGAGAATGGTTGGCAGATTTGTGACGGTTAGCGTCCAGGTCCCCAGCTTCCAAGCATGGCCAATGCTGTCAATGCATCCCCCTCAGCAGCGGATTGATCCCCCTTGTGAAGCGATGCGAAAGCCCGGTCCACAGCGGCTGCGAACAGGCGCAGTTGCTGTGTATCCGTGGCCGCCGGCGACGAGGCGTGCCCCGGGGCGCCGATGGCCGATGGCGACGCCATCCGCATCGCCTCCCACTTCGGTTCTACCGTGCGGGCGTAACGATACGCCGTCTGAGCGTCTCGCTCCGGCTCCCCGTCCTGCATCACCGCGAACAACGCACACAGCGCACTGGTCTCGGCCGCGAGCCAGTGCGTGACCGACGGTACCTCGGCCGAGGCCAACCCGGCCACCTTGGTACTGGATGCATCCCACCACAGGGGGATAATCGACGCGGACACACCCGCCGACTGCAGCCGCCGATGCTCGTCCACCAAGTGTGCAGACAACGCAGCTGCCGCATACATCAGCCTGCGGCCGTCGCGCGCGTCGACCACCGAAGTGATGCCGCGCTTCTGACCGGCCTCCTGAGCCGCCCTCAGTTTCGACGGGTCCGGGAACCGGGCTGACTCCAGGGCATACAGGCGCACGGCAGGCACAGTCACGCGGGCTGCTGCGGTTTCCGCAGGCACCGTACCATCCCGGGTGGCCGAGACCGGTTGGTACGACGGTTGTATGTGGTGAAACAGCAACAGGCTTATGCTGCCGAGAAACAAGCCGACTGTCGCTCCCATCCGCACGCTTCCGCGCAGCAAGCGCGCACGGTCGAACGGGTGCGCAAGCGAGCCTGTACCTGCCTCCAACCAACTCGGCCACCGCACCACAGCCTCGGCGGACGCCGCGTTCTCCCATGCCGGAGACAAGATGGCATCCATGCGCGCTTGCAAACCGCTCCACAACCGCCTCCACCACGGCTGCAGGTGGTCCCTGCATACAGCTCCAAGCCAGGGGTATATCCATCGCCGCCTGAGCATGCCCACCCATGACAGTCGCCGGGACAACGTTCCGCTACATCGTTCTGTTTGTTGTTCCGCTGAGTTCGTGTGTTCCCGCACGCTCGCCTGTGCCTGGGTCCCGGAGAGCGCCTTGGGCGCCTTCTCACCCGACGGCTCCGGCCCTGCCTCGGCGACGCCGACAAACCACTCCAGATTGCCGACTCGCACGCGTACGGCCTGACACCCCCGAACTTGTCCAGGTGTTGGACCGGGTTGACGCACGACCGACCCCTCCTCCTCGGCTGCCTTCGCCAGGTTCACAGGGCGGCAGCATGGTCGAATACTCTAGCACCATCCTATGACGGCCTTGTCCGACTCATGCCCTAGCGACAGCAACGTGCGGAAACGACAAAGGCTGTGCCGCACCGGGACACCCCGGTGCGGCACAGCCCCCTAGCTGTCTCATATACACAACTCCGAGCCCACCAGACCCA
>JADGIC010000089.1 GCA_019683615.1 Alicyclobacillaceae bacterium
CGCCGCTTGACATCATTGAGGCGCGCGTAGTAGGTGTCCAGTTGCCGCCCTTCTTCGAGTTCCCACCGAAGGGCTTCCTGCATCGCCTCAGCACTCACGTCCGGCAACGGGCCGAACGTGCCCGTGTTCAGGTAGGCGCACTGCCGGATGGAGGGAAAGTGCCGGCGCAGGTTATCCACGTGAGCCACTGACCGTCACCTCCCCAAAATGTCCTGGCCGCCGGTGATTTCGGTCACGGTGCCGCTGATTTGCGCGCTTGCCTCTGCGCACAGAAAGGCGATCACGCGGGCGACGTCCTCTCCGACCGCGGACCGCTGCCCGCCGACCTGCGGCGCTTCGGCAATCAGCCGCACCTTGTCGTCCCCGCGAATGTCCCCGGGGCACACCATGTTGGCCGTGATGCCGTACTCCCTCTCCTCGCGGGCGATGGAGCGTGTCAGCGAGGCCAGCGCCGCTTTCGCTGCCGCGTACGCGGCGCGGTGTCGCCATCCGCGGGCATCACCGGCGCCGTCGCAGCCCACGGTGACAATCCGGCCAAACCGCCGATCGCGCATGCCGGCGATGACCGCCCGGTACATCCAGACAAAGTTCGTTACGTTCCCGTCGATCATCCTGTGCCACATGTCGTCCGAATAATCGGCCAACGGCAGCCGTTCGAACACGAACGGGCCGAAGTTGTGGACGAGCGCATCCAGCCGCTGAAAGCGGGCGTGGCAAGCCTCCAATGCGGCCATCACCTGTTCCCGCTGCAACAGGTCCGCTTGGGCGTACGCCGCACTGCGGCCCAACACGGCTGCTTCCGCCAACAATTGTTCCGCTTGGCGCTGACTCGAGCGGTACGTGAAGAACACGTCCCAACCCGCTCTCAGGAGCACGCGCACAGTGGCGTGCCCAAGCCCGGTCGCTCCACTGGTGACAAACGCTACGCGCGCCGCCATGGGCAGCGGCCTCCTTCATCTTCATCTGGTCGCACAGTGCACCCCGGTCAGGGTGCCACCAGGACAGTCTGCCAAGATCTTCGCATCGTCGCCTGCACTGCCCCGGGCAGGCCCGCGACGCCCGCGAACCATCATCAACGGGACGCTCACCGTCCGCTCGGCCAACGGGTACCGCCGGCAGACGTCAGCCCCGCGTTCGATCAGTTCATCCAGCAAGGAACGCCAGTGGTTCCACGGCAGTTCCATCAACTCGGCCTGAAACGGGCGAATGCCGCGGAAAAAGTGTTGAACGACCATCTCCGGGTTGTTGAACCGCCACACTCCCGTCGTGCGTTCAATCTCCACGTCTTCAAGTCCTGCCGCCACAAACCAGCTGCGCACCTCGTCTTCGGCCGGCAAACCCAACCATTTGGCGTTCGGTGTCCGGCGCTTCGACAGGTCGAAGACCGGCTCAAACCATTCTTTCAAGAATGGCAAAAACAAGTCATACTGCACCGGCTGCAGGACGGCAACCACCCCGCCGCGTTTGACCACGCGGGACATCTCCCTGAGAAATGCAACCGGATCCACCGCGTGCAAAAGCGTGGTACCGACACATATGTCAAACGAAGCATCTGCGCAAGGCAGCCGGTCGACGCTGCCGGACTCAACCGTCAACTCCGACGCCGCGCCATCCGCCAGCTCCTTAAAGTGCAACAACCCGTGACCGCCGCCCGATACGTCAACGACAACCACCTGCCCGGCGGGGCCCACCTGGCTGCGGATGCCGCCGTCGACCGCCAACGGTCCCAGGTCAAATGCCACCTCCAGCACACGTGCGCCTCTCGGAATCGACAACCACCGCACGAATTCCCGGTGCACCTTGCGCACGTCGGGCCACACCTCGGACGCCAGCTGAACCCAGGTCGCCGGATGCTCAAATTGGTGCACGTAAGAAAGGCTCATCCTGCGGTGCAGATAGCCCGACTCGGACAGCAGCCTGTGCAGCCACTGATAGTGATGCCGGCCCTGGCGGGTCAACGTCATCCGCCGCTGCCTTTTGTCCACTTTAAACCGAAAGAGCGACATTGCCAGTCCCAACATTAGAAACACGTCCAGCTCTTCGGACGGATACGGGTAATGGTAAATGCCTTCCAGGTAATCCGCTTCGTAAAAATCCCTGCGAACCGCCAACGGTTGCAGGACGTCGTGGCCCACGACCGCCAAGTATACAGCGTACGCCCAATGCACGCCTGCACGGGCGATGAACTCCTCCACCCGCTGTACAGCCCGCTGCAGGCTCCGGTCTGACAAACGGGCCAACCCGTACTCGTCGTGTTCCAGAGCGACCACCGTGGAAAGAATCACTTGATGCAGGCAGGTGCGCATGATTCTCGGCGAATACGGGACGTCTCCCAACAACGAGCAGACCTCATCAACCCGGACCAGGCGCTCGTACAAGTCGTCCGCCCAACGGCGGGCGCCAAGCCGCACCGAATCGCCCGACAAATTCGCCGATCCGCCGGCGCAGACGTTCACCAGCAGTGGATCCAACCAGACCCCTGCTTCAAACATCTCTCTCATCTTTTCCCGCAACCAGGGGATCAACGTCTCCGTCTCCACCTGTTCCGCACTCCTTTCCACGGAGACACGTCCAGCCAGGAGGATCATCCGGATCTCGCGCCAACCGTCCGCACGAGTAATCAATCAATCCATCGGCGGGCGACCGGTGATTCCCATATCCTGCATTTGAGGCCAAGGTGTCCATCACCTATGATGAAACTGTACCCGAACTGTGACGCTGGCGCAACGCACTGCGCGGAGCGCGCGCCGGGACGTTTGAACTTTCTGACTTTATTTTCCCGGTCTCCCGCCGCCCGCGGATGAAGGAGGCGAAACGGTGATGTTCCGTCACGATCCGAGGCTCGGCATCGACCTCCCGGACTTTCCCGTTCCGTTCGAAGAGATGTCGGCTGCCGAACAGGAGGACATCCTCGTCCAATGGGAATCGATTCGGGCGCGCATCCCGGAACAAATCATGCGATTTGAGCGCATCATTGAAGACTTGCTGGAAGCGGTGCACAGCGAAGAAGACTGGGACGTCATCGCAGCCCACTTCGCGGACATCTCAGACTACGCCAGCCGTATCAACGAACTGAACATGTGGCGGCGCGTGGACCCGTCCCTGCACCCCCACCCGCCAGAGACGGTCCACTCGAGCGAACACCGTGACCGCGAAAAGTAAGCGCTAGCTGGACACTGCATGCGCGGCACACCGCGGGCGCCGGCGTTGCCCCCGCCCAACCTGCTCCGCCGTTGCGGACGTGTCGGCAGGAACGCAGGTTGCCCGGGAATTTCACCGTGACGTAAAATCGTCCATGGGAGGTGAGTCCTGTGAAATACCGCAGGTTGGGAAAGAGTGGTCTGAAGGTTTCTGAGATTGCCCTTGGCAGCTGGCTCACATACGGCACCGTCACGGAGCGGGAGCAATCCATCGCGTGCGTGAAGCAGGCCTACGACTTAGGCGTCAACCACTTCGACTGCGCGAACGTGTACGGGGCAACTCCGCACGCGGCAGAGGAAGTACTGGCCGAAGCGCTGGCCGGCTACCCGCGAGACAGCTACATCGTGACGAGCAAGGTGTTCTGGCCCGTGGGACCGGGTGTGAACGACCGCGGCCTGAGCCGGAAACACATCATGGCCGAAGCGGAAAAGAGCCTGCGCGCTCTGCGCGTCGACTACCTCGATATTTATTACTGCCATCGGTACGACCCGGAAACGGATTTGGAAGAAACACTCCGTGCCATGGACGATTTGGTCACCCAAGGCAAGGTCCTGTACACCGGGCTGAGCGAATGGCCGGCCAACCGCATTGCTGCCGGCGTGCAATTGCAAAAAGAACTCGGGTTGCACAAGTTTGCTGCCAGCCAACCGGTGTACAACATGTTGAACCGCTACATAGAGGCGGCCGTCATCCCCATCTGCGACGAGGCCGGCATTGGCCAGGTGGTGTTTTCACCGCTGGCGCAAGGCGTGCTGACCGGCAAGTACCGCAAGGGGCAGCCTCTGCCCGCCGGTTCCCGCGCCTCCACCCCGCAGGTCAACCGGTTCATGCAGTCGCTGCTCACGGATGAGAACCTGGAGCGCGTCGAACGTCTCGAAGCGGTCGCGAAGCGGCTGGAACTGACGCTCTCCCAGCTGGCGCTCGCCTGGGTTTTGCGCCTGCCCTCCGTCAGCAGCGCCCTGATTGGCGCCAGCCGCCCTGAACAGGTCGTGGAGAACTGCAAGGCGTCGGGCGTCGTCATTCCCGAAGATGCCCTGCAGGAAATCGAAGCGATTCTCGCCTGACAAATCTTCCTCAGCCTAACGCCTGCCGAGCGCCGGGCTGACTTGGACGACTTCGGCAGTACCATTTGTGCACATGTCCGTCCCGCGCACATCCAGCCGCGCGAGCGGAGCGACGGCCCGGGCGCAGGCGCCAATGTGTCTTCGCCCGGGCGTCGCGGCCGCCTGAGTATCCCTTACCCGTTTTGCCGGGACGCCAGATACGCGTTGTACGTTCTCTCCACCTGACCGATGTGCTTCTCCAAGTGCTCGGTGATGAAATGGTCAATTTCCCATGCGACAGACCGGCGCCCGAACTTCGGATGAGTCCCCTCGACAGCCAAATCGGCATCCTGCAAGGCGTCCAGCATTCTCAACGTGTCCTGGCACCCTTGGTCAAACGCCGCCAACAAACCGTCCAGCCGCTCAGCGCCGGTGAGCTCGACCGCCCGCAGGCGCTCCGGATGCTCCAGCGTACGCCCGAACCCGGCGCCGGGATGGTCGCGCAAATGCAACACGTCCTTGGCGAAAAACGACTGAAATTCGGCCGCGTGGGCGAGTATCTGAGCCACCGACCAGGCGTCGGGCGCGGGCCGCCAATGCAGGGCGTCCGGCTCTACGCCGGCAGCGACCTGCCGAAACCGGGATTGCAACTCCACGACCCGCTGACGAATCGATGTCACGGTGTCCACCATCAGTCCCCCTCTTCCTTCACTGGTCACTGAGCGGTGGCGGCCAGCGCGTCGCTCTCCACAATCTTGTTTTCCAGCACCCCGATGCGCTCAATCTCCACCCGCACGATGTCGCCCACCTTCATAAACCCTGGCGGGTTCATGGCTACGCCGACACCGCCCGGCGTGCCAGTCGCAATGACGTCCCCCGGTTCCAAGGTCATGATTTGGGAGATGAACGAAATCAGGCGAGGAATGTTGAAAATCAGCCGTCCGGTGTTGTCGCTCTGCCGCAATTCGCCGTTCAGCCACAGGCGAATTGACAGGCTGTGCGGGTCCGGGATCTCGTCCTTGGTGACCAGTACCGGTCCCAACGGACCGCAGTGGTCGAACGTCTTGCCCTGCAGCCACTGCGGAGTCCGCCTCTGCCAGTCGCGCACAGTGATATCGTTGAAGGCGGTGTAGCCGGCGACGTGGTCCAAGGCGGCCTGCTCGCCGATACGGCGGCCGCGCTTCCCGATGACGACCGCCAACTCCGCCTCGTAGTCCAACTCCTCCGACACCCCGGGATGGGGCACCGGATCCCCGTGGGCGCAGATAACGTTGGAGAATTTTGCGAACAAGACCGGAATGGTGGGAACCTGGTTGTTCATCTCGTTGACGTGCTCGTGATAATTCCGCCCGACACAGACAATCTTTCCCGGCCGGGGAACCGGCGCAAGCCGCCGGACAGCCGCCAACGGATGTGCAAAGTCAACCGCCTGCAGGTCCTTTTGGCGGGCAAACTCCACGACGCGGCGGGCCTGCTCCAGCGCCCGCTCGCCGGCGCGCAGAAACGCCAGCATGTCGGACGGAAGCAGGGCGTCCGCCAGCCGCTGGGCGTCCCCATCCCCCTCCTCCGCCAACAGGTGCGCGCAGGCGCGGTTTGCGTCCAATACGTAATCACCCAGCTCAATGCCGAGTCGTTCCTCATTTCCGATTTCGAATGTACCGAGTCTCATCCTTTACCTCCTGCCGTGACACCCGGCCGCATCCGCCGGTTTGTTGAGCCAGCACGCGGCGGGCCTTCATTCCGAAGCGCGGCAACGTCCCTGCCGACGCCGTTTAAACGAGCATCCGCAGCCCCCGCGGTTTCGCAGCCGTGCAGCCAGCGCCCGGCCGCATCGTCCGGTGCTTCCACCTGCACCTTCCATTCTGCCATATACGACTGACAATTTGCACTTGTCTGTGTCCATCTTCGATGGCAGAGTTCACACTGGCAAAGTTTGGAAGACCGGTGGGCCCTGTTCATGCCAGCCCTGCCCGGTTCGAACCCTGTTGGTATCAGCCCGGGCCGGCTGCCCTGGCGCGGCGGATTTCCTCGGCAATCGCCGCCCGAAAGGCTGCGATGCCCTCCCCGGGTTCCTCCAACTCCGCTTCGGAAAACCGCCGGATCCAAGGCCCGCCTCGAAACGGCGCGACCGGATGGGGAGCGACCCGTACTTCGTAAACGGCCTGACCGCCCTCTTCGCCGGCCCGGCGAACCGTTCGCACACGTTGATGGCGCGGACGTCAATCGGGTCTCGCATCAGTTCGATGTCAGCAAACGGAAAGCGATGATGCAGCCATGTCCACTCACACATGGTTGAAAACCCTTCCGCCCTGTTCTTCCGCCCTGTGACCATGTGTCAGACCATGCCCAGCCGTGAACAGAACCGCGCCAAGAACCGCTCGGCGTCCACGTCGACGCAAACGTCGGCATTGGGCGGCGCAGTCGGCTTGCCGCGGGCGTCCACCACGGTCATGCCCAACGTCAAATCCCCGGATGTCTCCACGTCCACGTGACACCGCCTGGTGCGGCATAACCCCGGATCTTCGGCCACCGCGACAGCCAGCGGGTCGTGCAGCGGGCACCAAGCCCCGCGGGCCGCGTGGTGTTCCTCGTACGCCCGCATGTAAAACCGCACAGCCTGCTGCACCAGCTCCGTGTAGGGACGGGACGGGTCCATCCGATTCAAGCGGTCGCCAGTCAAACCCGTGCGCATGGTCACATCCAGCCCGACCATTGTAATCGGTGTCCCCGAGCGGAACAACACCCGAGCCGCCTCCGGGTCTCCCCAGATGTTGGCTTCGGCCACCGGGGTGACGTTTCCCGGGCAAAACGCGGCGCCGCCCATCATCACAATCCGCTGCACGGATTTGGCGATGCCGGGATCGAACAGATACGCGCGCGCCAGGTTGGTCATTCTGGCGACGGGGACCAGCACGACTTCGCCCGGATAACGCAACACCTGCTCGCAAATGAACACGGCGGCGTCTTCCGGCTCCGGGCGGCGGGAGGGCTCCGGGACCGCAGCGTTGCCGAGGCCGTTGTCGCCGTGAATCCACGGCACCGGACCCGCGAATGGCCGGACCAATGCATTCGCCGAACCCCGGTAAACCGGTACGTCCTTGCCCGTCAACTCCACCAGCGCCAGCGTGTTGCGCGTGGCCGTGTCGACGTCGACGTTGCCACAGCAGGTGGTGATCCCAAGTACTTCGAGCTCGTCGGACAGCAAGGCATACAAAATAGCGAGCGCGTCGTCAACCCCGGTGTCCACGTCCAGGATCACCTTTTGACGGCGCGGCGAATCCGGCGGAGGGTTCTTCAACGGTGCCTGCGTTTCGGGTTGCGCGGCCATGTTGCCAACCTCCTCGTTCAGGACCCGGCCGCCGTCCGCGGGTTCCACCGCAGCTGCGGCCGCCCGACTCCACCCCCGCTGTGGTATGATGCGGTGCAGGTAGAACGGTCAACACCAGTCTACCGGTTGCCCACTGGCCCCTCAACCGGAAAGGAAGTGCGGCGGTGAAGGAGCGCAGTCCGAATCAACCCGGCGGTCTGGACGATCCCCGCTTCATCGCGTTCCTGTATCACTTCAACGTCCGCCAGGACTACTGCGAGTGTCACGAGTGCGGGGAACAGCTGTGGCTGGAACACGGGCGCCCCTCGGTTTGGAAGGGTTTGATTCAGACCGCGGTCAGCATGTACCACGTTCGCAACGGCAACGTCCGCGGCGGCTGGCGCATGTGGCAGCGGGCGCGCGAGTACCTGCGGCCGTACCGGCCCGTGTACATGGGTATCGACGTGGACCAGCTGACCGCCGACGTGGACACTTGGTTCGAGCGGCTGCCCGACGCCTGGCGCGGCGCACAGGTCTCGCCGGAGGACGTCGACCGACTGGACCTTCCGGCCGTGCAAATCCGCATCCTCGACGTGGATGTGGCGCGGCGCGTCGAGGCCCTGTCAGAGGCTGGCCCGGCAAGCCCCTGACGGCGACGGCAGACCCCTGAACGACCGATCCCTTGCCTGTGCTGACCACCCCGGTCTGTCATTTCGGTGCCTGTCCGTGTGCCTGCAGACACCTCCCCTACGCCTGCCTGGCCTGCTGCGCTGCCGTTTGCCGCCGGACGGCGGCCCACGGGCGACGCCCGACCATCCAGTAGGCGCACGCCAGTGTCGCGAGCAGCAGCCCGCCGGTCAACACAAACACACCATGCACCCCGAACCAGCCGGCAGCTGTGCCGCCCACCATCGGTCCCAACACCGTACCCACTTGGTTGGCCGTTTGGTTGAGGCTGAATGCGCGGCCTCGAAAGTCGGGATCCGTGCTGCGCACGACGAGGCCGTTGAGCGACGGGTACACTGCGCAGAAGAACGCACCGTACAAGAACCGCACCACGGAGAACCCCCAAACCCCGTGAAACGGGATCTGCGCCAGATTGCCAATGCCGCCTCCAGCCAAGCCAATCAGCAGCACCAGGCCAAAGCCGGCCCGGTCGGACAATTTCCCCCAGCGCGGTGCGAACAAAATGCTCGCCACGCCCGACAGCGAGAACACGATGCCGGCGAGCAGCGAGGCGTTTTGCACCGAACCGCCGAGTTGGGCGATGTACAAAGGCAGCACCGGCTCAATGGTCATCACCGAGAAACTGGTCAACACAGTGAGACACAGGACACACACCAGCGTGCGGTTGCGGGCGGCGGAACCCAGGTCGGACCACACGGAACTGCGGTGCTGTTTGGGCACGAAGTTTTCCTCTTTGACGAACAACAGCACCATGATGGTCGCCAACAGGACAAACACGCCGGCGCTGGCGAAGGCAATGCGGTTGCTCAACCAATGGGAAATGGCGCCACCCAACAGCGGCCCTACGATCCCGCCTGTGGCTGTCGCCGTCGACATCGTGGCGAGCGCGTAGCCCACCTTCTGTTCAGGGGTGTGAGTCCCGACCAGGGCAATCGCACTCGGGATGAACCCGCTCAGCAAACCCTGGGCCAGGCGCAGCGCCAGCAGCTCGTACGGGTTGTGGACAAAAGCGGTGAGGAAGTACACCAGGAACAGCGTGAACCCGGACCGGATGAGCATCGGTTTGCGCCCATACCGGTCGGCGAGCGAACCCCAGTACGGCGAGATACAGGCGCCCGCGACGAAGGCCGCGCTGAACAAAATGGCGGACCACAACTCGACATGGCGGTGTACGCCGATACTGAGCAAGAACAATGGCAAGAACGGCACGACCATCGTGTAGCTGGCCGACACGACGAGCGCGCCAATCCACAGCAGCCACAGATTGCGCCTCCAACTCTCCATGCGAACCCTCCGCTCCCTACGTTGCCCCCATTGTACGCTCCTTCGAGCCTCGAAGGAATCCGCAAAAATGCATATTTTCGCGCCAAAACTGCAAAAAACGCGGTGTACCGAAGATGACGACCATTTTTCAGAGAATTACGCCAGCGGCCACCATCCCAGTGTCACCTGGGGCTGGAAAGCGGTTTCCCAGATTGGGCTTGCTACCTGTTGTCCCCAATTCCGTGTATACTGTAAAGGTAGATCAGATCGAGGTGACTGCGGTGAAGGTGCGGAAAGCGGTCATACCTGCGGCCGGCTTTGGGACGCGCATGCTTCCAGCCACGAAGGCCGTACCCAAAGAGATGCTCCCGATATTGAACAAGCCCTGCATCCAGTACATCGTGGAGGAAGCCGTATACGCCGGGATCGAAGAAATATTAATAATTACTGGGCGCACCAAGAAGGCCATTGAGGACCACTTCGACCGCTCCCCGGAGCTTGAGCTCCACCTGGAGCAAAGCCGCAAGTCAAGCATGCTCACGGAGGTCAAGGCCATCTCCGATCTCGTGAACATCCATTACGTGCGTCAGAAGACGCCGCTCGGTCTCGGCCACGCCATCCTGTGCGCCAGGTCGTTCGTGGGACATGAGCCGTTCGCCGTACTGCTTGGAGATGACATCATCCAGTCTGACGTGCCTGTGACGCGCCAGCTCATGAGCCATTACGAGGATCCTGACAGCGTG
>JADGIC010000006.1 GCA_019683615.1 Alicyclobacillaceae bacterium
ATCGTTTTTGGCTCAACTTCCGCTGTCGGCTTCGCGGATACCTTCAGAGGCTCAAGTGTCCCATGCTGTTCAACGCAGTTTTTTCACCGGCCTTCTAAATCTGCAAGGTTATACGCCTTTCTGACGTAACGAATATTGTCAACCAACGTTTGCGGAATCTCCTTATCCGTAACAATACCCCAAATTGCACCTCTTTGAACCCAATACAAACGCTCAATTTCGAATTTTTCTACGTCACGGATCGTAATACGGTTATACGGTTTTACTGTTGATACAATAGTCCTTCCGTCTTTGGTTGTGATCACAAAGTCACTCGTCATGACTACTGGTTCTTTGGTACCTGGTTTCATGGGATGTCTCACACCGATATCTTCGGCAATTTTCAATGTTGCCGTTAGTTCAAGAGGAAATTGCTCGCGTATTTTTTCAACCACGTCTGACCATTCCAGAAGGTATCGGTATTTGGTCTCAATATCCGAAAGAAGGTGAGCAACCCACGGCGTCTTCGAATGAGTAGTTCGAGTTGAGCGACCATGAGATGGGACATCTTTGACAGTCAGACCGGGTATGTATTCCTCACCAGTATCACTTGATACCGTCGTCCCTTCATTGTTAACCCTACTGCGCTTTCTCTTTACCATGATTTCACCTTCTTGATACGGGTTTCACCCTTACAGACACGAGCAATAGAGGGGAAACCACTCCTCAAACACCCTAGGAGTTGGCTTCCCCCCCTAACTCAAACTCTCATTTGCGCAACCCGGACGACGGTCTGTCGTACAGTTCCCTCGTGTTTTTCCCTTATCGTTACACAGTTTTATCCAACTATGTCCTCACGTATACCGGAACCAGGATAAAACTTTGTTGAACACAGTACAACTTTGTTGTATAGGATACAACTTTATTGTAACTGCACACGTGTGCTGGCGCAGTCACTCAGTTTACTCGACGGTTACGCTCTTGGCGAGGTTGCGCGGTTTATCGACGTCATTCCCCCGTTCGACCGCCGCGTAGTACGCCAACAGCTGCAAGGGGATGACGGCAACCGCCGGCGCGACGAGCGGCAACGTGCGCGGCAGGTATATCACCTCGTCAACCGATTCGGCCAGCTGTTCGTCTCCGACGAACGTCAGGCCGAGCACGTACGCCCCGCGAGCCTTCACCTCTTTGATGTTGCTCAGCGTCTTGTCGTACAGGTGAGTCTGGGTGACCAGCGCGATGACCGGCACACCATCCGTCACCAACGCGAGTGTGCCGTGTTTCAGCTCCCCGGCTGCGTACGCCTCGGCGTGGATGTATGAGATCTCCTTGAGTTTCAGCGCGCCTTCCAAGGCCAGCGGATAGTCGAGCCCGCGGCCGATAAAAAACGTGTCGTGAACACCCGCGTACCGACGAGCGAACTGCTGGATCTGCGGTGCGGTGTCGAGCACCTGTTCCGCAGCTTGGGGCAGGCTGTCAAGGGCGGTCAACAGCGCCCTGACCTCGTCGCCCCTCAACATCCCGCGTTCCTGCGCGAGGTAGGTGGCAAACAGGTACAGCGCCACCAGTTGCGTGGTGTAGGCCTTTGTGGAGGCGACGGCAATTTCCGGCCCGGCCCACGTAACAATCACATCGTCCGCCTCGCGGGCCACCGAGCTGCCAACCACGTTCGTGATCGCCAGCACCCGATTGCCCCGCGCCTTCGCCGCCCTCAGCGCGGCCAGCGTATCGGCCGTTTCGCCGGATTGGCTGATCACCATCACCAGGGTTCCCTCGGGGGCGATCACGTCCCGGTAGCGGTACTCGGACGCTATATCCACCTCCACCGGAATCCGCACCAACTGCTCCAACACCGCCTTGCCCACGAGCCCGGCATGCCACGCCGTCCCGCAGGCGACGATGTGGATGCGGCGGATGCCCGCTGCCACTTCCGGGGACCAGTTCAACTCCGGCAGTATCACCCGTGCGTGGTCGTCGGCGACGCGACCGGTCAACGTGTCGCGGATGGCGCGCGGCTGCTCATGAATCTCTTTCAACATGAAGTGCGCATACCCGCCGCGCTCTGCTGCGACAGCGTCCCAGGTGACGTGAAAGGGTTGCTTGTTCACCGGTTCGCCGGACAAGGTGAAGCACTCGACCCCGTCTCGCCGGACGACCGCCAACTCGCCGTCGTCGAGAACGTATACGTCCCGCGTATACTCCAAAATCGCAGGAATGTCCGAGGCGATGAATTGCTCGCCCTGCCCCAATCCAATCACGAGCGGACTCGACCGCCGCACGGCAATCAGGCGCTCCGGGTCGTCCCGGTGCAACACCACAAGCGCATAGGCGCCGCGGATGCGGCGGACGACGTTCAGCGTTGTCGAGACCAAGTCGCCGTCGTACAGTTCCTCCATCAGATGGGCAATGACTTCCGTGTCCGTCTCTGACTGAAAGACGTGACCGCGCTGCAACAGCTCAGCCCGCAGCGTGAGGTAGTTCTCCACAATGCCATTGTGCACGATGGCAAACCGCCCGCCGCAATCAAGGTGCGGGTGGGCGTTTTCGTCTGAAGGCCGTCCATGCGTGGCCCAACGGGTGTGCCCAATGCCGACAGAACCGTCAAGCGGCTGCGCGGCCAACCTGGCTTCCAGGTTGGCGAGCCGGCCCACCGACTTGACGGCACACACCTGGCCACCGGCCAGAGCAGCGATGCCGGCCGAGTCGTATCCGCGATACTCCAGCTTGCGCAAACCGCCGACGACCACATCCTGAACGCTGCGCCAGCCTACGTATCCGACGATTCCGCACATCTGCAGTGTTCCTCCTGTGGCCTGCCCGCTCCTGTTCCGCCGGTCGCCCGGCGGGTTTCGAGCTTCGCTTGCGGCGCGGCCGCGCACCGGGAGGCACCCGCCGAATGGTTCGCTGACCTCCACCGCGTCAACTGGCGGCCGTTTCCCCGTGAACAGGGCCGCCAGTCCAGGCGCTTTCATGCAAACGGCGTCACAGATTCACCGTTGCACGTCAAACGTACGGCATCCCCCCTTTCACCGGCGTCACGTTCCACGGCAACCGCAAACGCCGGCTCATGCGCCGAGTTCTTCACGGATCACCCGCACAATCCGCCCGATGCACTCTTGCAGGACCCGCTCATCCGGGCCTTCCACCATGACGCGGACAATCGGTTCCGTCCCGGATTCGCGCACGAGGATGCGGCCCGCATCGCCCAACATCTGCTCTCCGACGCGCAAAGCCTCCTGAATCCGCGGGTTGTCCCGCCAGGCCTGCTTATCGCGTACGCGGACGTTCTCCAGCAACTGGGGATAGCGAGTCATGATCGACGCCAGCTCTGCCAGCGACTTCCCGCTGCCAACCACGACATCGACCAACTGCAGGGCTGTCAGTATCCCGTCCCCGGTGGTCGTGTGGTTGAGAAAGATGATATGACCCGACTGCTCGCCACCCAACACGTGCTGCCCTTGGCGCATGGCCTCCATCACGTAGCGGTCTCCCACCGCGGTCCGCTCCACCTGAATTCCCATTCGTTCCATCGCTTTCACAAAGCCAAGGTTGCTCATCACCGTCGCCACGACCGTGTTGTTTGAGAGAAGCCCTCTATCTTTCATGGCGCGCGCACAAATTGCCATGATATAATCGCCGTCAATCACTTGCCCGGTGGCGTCGACGGCAATCAGCCGGTCTGCGTCACCGTCAAACGAAAGGCCGATGTCCGCCTCGTGGGCCAACACCGCGCGCTGCGCGACGTGCGGGTGGGTGGAACCGCAACCGACGTTGATGTTGACGCCGTCCGGTTGATCGTTTAACACGGTGACGCGGGCGCCGAGTTGGCGAAAGACTGCCGGCGCGATGTGGGATGCGGCACCATTAGCGCAGTCGAGCACGACGTGCAGGCCCTCGAAGCGGTGCTCCACCGTGCTCAACAGGAACCGTTCATACAAGGCGGCTGCCGGTTCCTCGTACAGGCGCCCGACGTTGGCGCCGGTCGGACGCGGCAACGTATCGGCCGATTCGTTCAACAAGCGCTCAATTTCGTCCTCGGTGTCATCCAACAGTTTGAACCCGTCGCCGCCGAAAAACTTGATCCCGTTGTCCTCCACCGGGTTGTGCGAAGCTGAAATCATGACGCCCGCATCCGCGTGCAGGTGGCGCGTGATGAACGCGACACCAGGCGTGCTGATCACCCCCAGGCGCAGGACGTCGACGCCCATCGACAGGACGCCGCTGATGAAGGCCGACTCCAGCATGTCGCTGGAAATGCGGGTGTCCTTGCCGATGACAATCCGGGAGCCGCGATGGCGGGCGGTCAATACGTAGGCCCCTGCACGCCCGAGCCGGAAAGCCAACTCGGGGGTCAACTCCAGATTCGCGACCCCCCGGACCCCGTCCGTACCAAACAATCGACCCAAGTTGCCGGTCTCCCCTTTCTGGATCCGTTGTACAACCCGCACAGTCGCTCAACGCACACGCACCCGGGCAGTACTGGCTGACAATTGCACCACCTTCACCCAAGGCGGTACCTGTACGTCGATCGGCGCCGCCTGCAATCCCGGCTGCAACCCGAAGGCATCCACGAACACGACGACGTCATCGGCTCGCAGGGCATGGACGGCAGACGCAGGTCCGGAGACCACCACCGTGGCGCGAACAGGTTGCGCCACCTGGACGGTCCTCCCCGGCGGTGCGTCCCGCACAGACACCGGCAAGCCGGTCAACGTCCGCATCGCGCTCGGCTGGATGGCCACCACGGCCTGGACCTGCCTCGGATCGGCCTTCACAACCCCGTCCGGCAGCGGGACTTGGACCACGACCGTGCGGTCGTGGCGAAAACCGCTGACGTCCACGGGTATCTTAATCCCGCCGTTAGGCCCCGCGCCTCCGTACAAGGAGACTTTGTCCGGTTGCAAAGACACTCCCGCCACAGCGAAACCGGCGGCAGGCTCCCCGACCACGGTGGGCACCAGTGCCTCTTGCGCCTGCGGCGGCTGCACCGGTACCGTCACCGTCACAGTGGCGGGATCCGCCTCCACACCCGTTACCGGTAGCCCGTCCCTGTCGACGGCGATCACCGGAACCGTTTCAGTGATGGTCCGCCTGGCTCGGTCCACCGACAGGGAGGCGCGCAGTGCTGCCACCCGGTTCACCGCCGACTGCGCCCCGCTGACGCGCACCACCGCCGGGTACACGTTTGCGCTGGCAGCCATGTAGCCGGGCGCTGCCTCGCCTGTTACCACCACATGCACCGGTTGCGCCACTGTAACCTTGCGTTCCAGGACGACGGAAACCTGCTTGGGCTGGACGGCAAAGCTGGCATTCGGCATGTTCTGCACGGTGAGCGGAACGGTATGGCGGCCCGGGCCCAGTCCCGTCGCATTGGCCACCACCTGGACGGCGGCCATCTCACCAGGCAGCGCCGTCAGCCCGGTACTGTTTACCCGCACCACGACGTCGGCCCGCCCGGGTTCCACAGCGGAGGCCACCATGTCAGGAGCGACCTCCACCTGTACCGCAAATGGAAAATGTTCTGCAATCGTCGTCGGGGCTGGACCGCCGGCGCCTGCATTGCCCTGTACGCCGACCGTCAGCCAAATGATACACGCCAAGACCAGCGCCAGCACGCGCAAAGCGGTGTCGTTCTGGAAGAAGCGTTCCACTTATGACTCCGCCTTTCGACCGAACCAACGAAGGCCCAAGGTCCGCTTGCTGACCAACAGCGTCTGTAACAGCTCAACCAAGGCCGTCTCGCTGAGGTTCCTCGACAGCACGCCATCGACGGCCAGGGAAATCTGCCCGGTCTCCTCCGACACGACCACAGCCACCGCGTCGGACTGCTCGGTTACGCCGATAGCCGCGCGGTGGCGCGTGCCCAGTTGGCGATCCAAATCCCGATTTTCCGTTAGGGGTAAAAAGCACCCGGCCGCGACCAGGCGGCTGCCTCGAATGATCACCGCGCCATCGTGCAGCGGTGTGTTTGGAATAAACGTGTTGATCAACAGCTCGGAGCTGACGACACCTTCCACCAACGTGCCGGTTTCAATATACTCGTTCAAGCCGGTGTCCCGCTCCACGACAATCAACGCCCCTATGTGCCGTTTCGACAACACCTGGGCGGCCTTGACAATCTCCGGCACGGCCCGCTCCACGCCGGGAGCTTCCGAATGGACCAGAGACAATGAGAAAAAACCGCCGCGCCCAACCTGCTCCAATGCGCGCCGGAGTTCCGGTTGAAAGACGATTGGGATGGCCACGATGCCCACCGTGATCAAGCTATTGAGCAGCCAGTTAAGGGCCCGCAAGTGCAAAAATGTGCTGAGAGCATAGGCAACCAGGATGACGAAGACGCCCTTCAGCAGCTGGACGGCCCGCGTGCCGCGGATGAGGAGCAGCAACCGGTAGAGAACAAACGCGACGATGACGATGTCGATCGCGTTGAGGAGCGTAAACTTTTTGATCACATCCAGCCACGCGTCCATCTCCGCCACCCGATTCCCCAGCTCGCAGGTCACTCCCTCCCATTGTTCCTTACATCGAAATCTACGTCAAGTGGCCGACCTCACCAGCCGCTTTGCAGCCGGGCGCATCCGCGCCCGCTCTGTCCGCGGGGCACCAGCCGCCTGCCGGTAAGCGGCCAGCATCGTGCTGGCAATCACTTCGTGTCCGGCGTCGTTGGGGTGAATCGGGTTGCCAATCAACCGCAGGTCCCGCAACGTACCGCGCCGATAGCCGTCTATCAGGTCGGCTTCACGGTTCGCAAAGCGCGCCGCCACGTCAGCCACAGCCACGCGTTCACGTTGGGCAGCGAGCCGTATGGTCTCGTTGACCACATGAAAACACTCTTTCGCCAGCAGCGAGTTCGGAAACGGGTTGTACAGCGTGCCGACGATCACGGTGCTCTGCGGGCGCCGGACATACCGGATGATGTCGGTCAAGTGGACGTACAGCCGTTCGGCCACCTTGAAGGTACGACCCGGATGACCTTCCAGCAGCCACGGCGCTGACACCAGCAGGTCGTTGCCGCCTATCAAAATGGTGACCAGCTTCGCCTCATCCCAAATACACTCCGGCACGCGCCGCAATGTCCGCAGCAACTGCCTGGAGGTCCAGCCGGGGCGGGCCTGCACGAACAGACTGGTCGGCTGCCGGAGGGCACGCTGCATCCGGGCGACGTAGCGGCGCTCCGGACTGGTTGCGCAATACCCATAGGTGATGGAGTCACCCAACGCCGCGTACAACATCTCTGTCCATCCACCCCTCCGTTTCTCGATGTTGTCAGTCTTTCATAAAGGTTCTACCCCTACACTACGAACATGCGGACAGGAATGGAACGTCTACCACCCAGGCCGCTTTTCCGGACCCGTCTGTGTCTCTCACAGAACGGTCTTTCCGAACAGGGATTCCAGCAACTCCACCGCCATCCGACCTGTCCGGTTGTGTTCGTCCAAGATCGGATTCACCTCGACCACATCCACCGATGTGAGTAAACCGGACGCTGACAGCAATTCCATGGCCAGATGGCCTTCCCGGTACGTGACACCGCCGTTCACCGGAGTGCCCACCCCGGGTGCGAACATGGGGTCCAGTGCATCCAAATCCAGGCTCAGGTGAATCCCTCCGCCAGCCCCGGCGATGCGAATCGCGTCTTCCATCACCAGCCCCATGCCCCTGCGGTCAATCTCCGCCATCGTGAACACGTGGATCCCGGACTGGCGAACGATGCGAGCCTCATCTGGATCAATGGAGCGGACACACACCAACGCCACCCTGGATGCCTGCAGCTTCGGCGCAAACCCGGCAAACCTCACGAGGTCCGGGTGGCCGTACCCGAGGCTGGCGGCCAACGGCATTCCGTGGATGTTGCCGCTGGGCGTTGTTTCGTCAGTGTTCATGTCGCCGTGCGCGTCGAACCAGATCACGCCGACGTCGGGCTTCACCTTGGCGACGCCGGCAACCGTGCCGATGGAGATGCTGTGGTCACCGCCCAGGATGACTGGGACGTGGCCTTGAGCCAAGGTGCGTTCGACAACCGCGCAGATCCCTTCACACATCCGCACCACTTCATGCAAGTACTTCAGCTTCGGATGTGTCACGGTGTGCATCTCGGGGGTGGGCACCTCCACGTTGCCGAGATCCTGGACGGAATAGCCCAGCCGCTCCAGGCGTTCCTGCAGCCCGGCGTAGCGGATGGCACTTGGTCCCATGTCCACGCCCCGCCGACTCTGTCCAACGTCCGACGGCGCCCCGATAATCCTCAATTCTTTCATCAGGTCTCCCTCCGCGCAGTACCTGTGGTCAGTTTCCATCGTATGCGGCCGGCCAATGCACGGCCGAGCCGTATAGGCCCAAGACGCCCGGCATACACTGGTCAGGGACGTGCTTTGCCGCCGCGCATCTGCGGGCGCGGCCGCCACAGCGAGATGACGAGGAGGTACAGCGATGCGGGAAGGGAAGCGGGCGTTGGCCTTGACGGCTGTAATTGCGCTGTTCATCGGCGTGCTGTTCGCCGCGACCGGGAACCTGCGCGCATTCGCCGCGGAGAAAGCGCCTGCCGCCGTTTACAAAGTGGAGACCGAGAAGAAAATCGTCGCCCTGACGTTCGACATCTCGTGGGGTAACAAGGTTCCCGAACCGGTACTCGACACGCTCGAACGCGAGGGCGTCAAAAAGGCCACGTTCTTTTTGAGCGGGCCGTGGACATTGCGACACCCCGCCATTGCCAAGCGAATTCAGGCGATGGGCTACGAAATTGGCAACCACGGCCACCTTCACAAAGACTTTTCCAATTATCCGGACAGCTGGATTCGTCAGCAGGTGGCGTTGTCCGAGAAGGCCATTCACCAGGTGACCGGGGTGCGCACGCGGTTGATTCGAACCCCGAACGGCGACTTTGACCAGCGGGTGTTGCGCTGCCTGAACAACATGGGGTACACGGTGATTCAGTGGCACACTGACTCATTGGATTGGAAAAACCCTGGCGTGAACGCCATCACCAACCGGGTGTTGACGCGCGTCGTCCCCGGCGACATCATCCTGATGCACGCCAGCGACTCCTCGAAGCAAATTGTGCAGGCGCTGCCCCGGATCATCCGCGGCCTGCGCGCCAAAGGGTATGAATTTGTGACCGTGTCGGAGTTGTTGGCTGAAGCCAACGTCAAGACCGATGTGAGTTGAGTTGTTCACGGCCCCTTGGAATTCCGCGTCGCGCGATGACGGGCATGGGACTGTGCAGCAGCCGGCCCGGACGGCGGTGCGGTGGGTGCGGAGAGCGCCGGTTGCCACACGTCGCCCGGGCTGGCGCCCTTGGCATCGGTGGGAGCAGGGTTTTCAGCAACCGAAGTGTGTGATCGTTTCGTCAAAAGTTTTCCAAAGACGAGGATCAAGTACACGTTGCAGGCCATCATCACGATGCCTGTGGCATCGGCGATCGGCCCTGCGTAGTACCAGATGACGAGCAGCCAGTCGACAATTGTGAACACGTACAGGAAAAATACCGTCGGAAGGTAACTTCCGGGGCCGGACAACCTCCGCTTCCACACAGCAGCCGCAAGAGCGACGGCCAACGGCCACAAAGCCTCGACCAGGAACGTCCAGTACGGCTCGTGATGGACCGGATGGTGGGCCACCTCGCTGCGATAGCGCATCCACAGCATGTCGTACAGGACGACGCCAATCAGCAGCAGCTGCGCCCACCGCCAAACCCGCCTCGGCAAGGTCATGTTTGCGATAAAGTTCAGCGTCAAGTAGGCCCAAAACCCCATCAGGCTCGTGGTGGCGAGGAAGCCCCCCTCGATAAGCCCGGTGTACCAATGAACATGTATCCAAATACCGCTGACGGCGGTCAACACGCCGACAACAGCACCGAGAAAGACAGTGCTGAACAGCAAAAAGACAAACCGATCCAGTCTCATTCCGTGGTCCTCCCAACACCCCAATCATACCTCAGCCGGCGGGTTGTCCACAAACAGGTGCCAGCGGCAAAGACGCAGAAAGCAGTGCCATCCTGGATGGTCGCGCGGCCGCCTCCCCGTCCGCATAACGGATCCGGCACAGGCGCATACTGTCGGCGTGCGCGGACAGACTTGCAAACGCAGAACAGGGGATGATGGTCCGTGAGAAGTCGGCGAAAGCTGTGGCCCGCCGCTTTGGTCGCCGTGCTTGCCGTCGGCTGCGGCGGATCGATGGAGGCGGACGTCAGCGGCGCCGGAGGCCCGCAGGATTACGGCACGACCAAACAAATGGTCATCGACATCCTGCACTCGCCGGAAGGCCGCAAGGCCATCGAGGAGATGGCGAAAGACCCGCAGTTCCGGCAGCAGATTGCCATCTCGGAGGCGGACGTGGCGAAGGCAGTCGAAAATACGCTGCAGACGAGAAAAAGCCAGTCGTTTCTGACTGAACAAGCAAAGGATCCCAAGTTCGCCGCGGCTCTGGCCAAGGCGGTTCAGCCGGAGCTGATCCAACTGCAGAAGCAGTTAATGAAGGACCCGGAATACCAAAAAGACTTGCTGGTATTGTTGAAGTCCCCGGATTTTACGAAGAACGTTCAGCAACTCTTGCAGACACCGGAAATGCGGGGGCAAATCATGAAGATCATGACGGAGGCCTTGCAGACGCCGAGCTTCCGCATGCAGTTTGAGGATGCCCTCAAAAACGCTGTCGCCGAATCGATTCAGGCCGCGGGCGGCAAGCAGCAAGGCGGCGGGCAAGGCCAAGGCGGCCAGGGCCAAAGTGGTCAGGGACAAGGCGGTCAGGAACAAGGTGGTCAGGAACAAGGTGGTTGAGGTGGGGGCGTCAGTTGACGCGTGCAGCGCGACAGGCCGGCGTGCCCGCAGGACACCGGCCTGTCGCGTTGTCTCTGGTACGGTATCAGGTAGAGCGCACCGTGGCTCGCAGCCCGGTCGCGGCGATGACTTGGCGGGCGAGATTGTGTATGGCTTCGCGTTGCGGTGTTCCTTCGGCAAATATCATGCCACGCCCGGAGGTGGCGGGCAGCACAGGGATTTGCACCAATAACCGGGTGCGTAGTTCCGCAGCCACGCGCGCCCCGCCGCCCTGTCCGAAGATGTAGGTCCGCTCCCCGCAGTGGCCGCATTCGACGTATGACATGTTCTCCACGACGCCAAGGATTTCGTGGTTTGTCCGCAGGCCCATCAGACCCGCGCGGACGGCCACGTCTGCAGCGTTGGCCTGCGGCGTCGTGACAATCAATTCCTTGCTTTTGGGCAGCAATTGGTGTACGTCCAGCGCTACATCGCCCGTTCCCGGCGGCAGGTCGAGCAACACGACGTCAACATCGCCCCAGTGCACCTCTCCGAAGAAGTTTCGCAACATCTTCCCCAGCATCGGGCCCCGCCAGACCACCGGATGGTTCTCAGGCACGAAGAAGTGCATGGAAATCAGCTTGACCCCGTGCGATTCAATCGGAAGGATCAAGTCGTCGATGACCGTCGGGCGTTGGTCATCAACGCCAAAGATAGCCGGGATGCTGAAGCCGTAAATGTCTGCGTCGACCAGCCCGACCCGCAACCCGTGTGCCGCCATGGCGATGGCGAGGTTGGCCGACACGGTCGACTTGCCGACACCCCCCTTGCCGGAAGCGACGGCAATAAACACGACGCCCTTGGCAGGGTCCAGCAGCGGCGGAACCGCCTGCTGCTCCTGGCGACCGCGCAACTTCGCCGCAAAGCGGGCGCGTTCTTCGTCGCTCATGCTGCCAATCCGCAGGTTCACCGAAGTCACGCCCGGCAGGGCCGCGACCTTTTCCCGCACCGCCTGTTCAATCGTATTGCGAAGCGGGCAGCCACCGATGGTCAGCACGACCTCAAGGCTCACCTGTCCCCCATCTATATGAATGTCCTTGACCATTTCAAGCTCAACAATGCTCTTGTGAATTTCCGGATCCTCGACGTCCCGGAGGGCCTCCAAGACCTGCTCCCGCGTGACCAATCGGGACACCCCCTTGATGGTTCGGAATCTCTGCTCCAGTGTACAGCATCCCTGGTTAGTTGCCAAACGGGCAGTGCACAAAAGCGTACCTTGCCCGGCCCCGTTCCATCCAGGTAACGGTGACGTCCACGGGGGCGGGATCGCCGTCGGCAAACCAAACGCTGCCCCCGGCGGGCAGCGTGTAGGGAGGAGGCAACGGTGCGAGATCCAACGGGGGGCGCTTCGTCTGGTCCGTCCCCGGGTCTGCCAGCCCCAGAATCGGCAGCGGGTTACCGCTCCAGCCGATGATGGTCATATGTTGCAGCGGCCGTGGGAGTTGGTTGTCCAGCCGAAACACAGGCACGCCTTGCCACGTCTGCTCGGCTGGGGAAAGAATGAGCGCGGATGCCTCCGCCGCATCTGCGACGGCGATGCGTGAGTCCGCATGCGGTGGCGGCCACGGGCGGTGTGTTCGGGCGACCCCGGCGTACAACAGCCAGGCCAGGCATGCCATCCAGACGAAGCCCACGATGCCGTGCGTGCGTTTCAGACCAGCCATCCCCTCTGCCCGGTCAATCTGCACTTGACTGCGGGTTGGATCCAAAATACGCGAGCAGTCCCGTGTACAGGCTCAGTGCGACGATTCGTTGGTAACGGTCGGTCGCCAGATGGGCTGCCTCCTGGGGATTGGATAAGAACCCAACCTCTGCGAGTACAGCCGGCCCGGCGATCCGCTTGAGCAGGTACAACGTGCTCATGTCGTCCGGTTGGCGAGATGTCGGTAGCAGCAAGGCGCGAAAGGAAGCTTGTATGTCGTCGGCCATGCGCTTGCCCTCCGCGTTCCCGCGCATGTAGATGGTGTGTGCGCCGCGCCAGACCGATTCCGGTACGGCGTTGCAATGGATGCTGACAAACGCGTCCGGCCTCTTGCTGCGCGTGAACTCCAGCCTGCGCCGGAGGTCTCCTTGGTGGCGGCGGCCTGCCGCGCGGTCTGCCGGATCCGCCAGGTCGGTGTCTGTCGTCCGCGTCAGGTACACGACAGCGCCAGCCTGCCGCAGCAGTTCGGCGAGGTGTAGTGCAACCGGGAGTGTGATGTCCTTCTCCTTCAATCCGCGCTGGCCAACGGCTCCGCTGTCGGGTCCGCCGTGACCGGCATCCACCACAATCACCCGGCCGACCAGTCCCGGCTCCCCGCCGCAGGCGACTCCTGCTTCTGCTCTTGGCGTCCCGCACCCCCACGCGCCGGTGAGCAGTGCCCACCCTGCGACTGCACCCATCGCTGCGCGAAATGCCCGCGACCTGGCAGCGCCGCTGCAGAGCGAGCGTATCCTGCGGGAGGCTGTGGACCTTGACACTGTGGACAACGCGGCCATCCTCCGTTTCCGTCTTGGTGCGATTGCTGTAACCATTCCAACGGGCTGTCAGGTGGCCCGGGTTGTCCTCTACAGTCTATGCAGCGCTCACGCCAATGATGAGCGAAAAACAAACAGCGCCGAGCGACTCCGGGGACACGGTGCGTCTCCCGGGAACTCGGCGCTGTGGTCGACGGGCTTGCCGAACCGGCCTGCCCACCTTATCGCTTCGAGAACTGCGGCGCCCGGCGCGCGGCCTTGAGGCCGTATTTCTTGCGTTCCTTCATCCGCGCGTCGCGGGTCAGAAAGCCCGCCTTCTTGAGCGGAACCCGGAGTTCCGGATCCACCTTCAGCAGTGCCCGCGCGATGCCGTGCCGAATCGCCCCGGCTTGGCCGGATGTACCGCCCCCGTAGACGTTAGCGTAGACGTCGTAGCGGCTTAACGTATCGGTCAGCACGAGCGGCTGGACAATCACCCGGCGCAGTGATTCACGACCGAAATACTCTGTGACGTCGCGGTTGTTGACCCGAATCTTACCATCTCCGGGCAGCAGCCGCACACGTGCTACAGAGTGTTTGCGGCGCCCGGTCCCCCAGTACTGCACCTGTGCCACCAGGAATCCCCCTTTCCTCTACGCCTGTTGATTCACTGTCCCGGCGTCCACGGCGTCGGCTGTTGGGCCTGATGCGGATGGTCCGGTCCTGCGTACACCTTCAATTTCGTGAACTGCTTTCGTCCCAGGGAATTGTGCGGCAACATGCCGCGCACAGCGCGCTCTAGAATGCGCTCCGGGTGTTTCTTGAGCAACTCGGCTGCCCGGATTTCCTTGAGGCCACCCGGGTATCCGGAATGGTGCCGGTACACCTTGGTCTCCATCTTGTCGCCGGCGAACACCACTTTGTCCGCGTTCACCACGATGACAAAATCGCCGGTGTCCACGTGCGGGGTGTACTCCGGTTTATGCTTTCCGCGCAGCAACCTGGCGATCTCCGTCGCCAAACGGCCGACCCGCTGCCCCGTGGCGTCAATGACGTACCACTTGCGTGCCACGGCGTTTGGCTTCGCCATGTACGTCTTCTGCATCGGAGTCCCTCCTAAAGTCAAAAAAGCACCAATCTGTAGTTTATGATAAAGACATCCGCGCGGTCAACCGTCAGCGCCGGGTTCCGCTGTGCGCTCCAGCCCAGCCGGATACTCGACCTGCCAGAGCACCAGGCCGCGCGCCGGCGCGGTCTGCCCAGCAGCCCGGCGGTCGCGCGCCGCCAGGATGGCAGGCATTTCACACGGTCGGATCCGACCCATTCCCACGTCGACCAGGGTGCCCGCAATGATTCGCACCATGTGCTGCAGAAACCCGTTGCCGGTACACCACAAGTCGACGTAGGACCCGCGAACGTCCAGCCGGATCCGTTCGATCGTGCGAACCTTGTTTTCAACCGGCGTCGCGGCCGCACAAAAGCTCGTGAAATCGTGCTCGCCGACGAGGTACGCCGCCGCCGCACGCATCGCGTCCAGATCCAGGCGTTGCGGGACATGCCAGGTGTACCGCCGCGTGAACACGTCCTCGACCGGGGCCTGGTGAATCGTGTACCGGTACGTCTTGCGCAGCGCCGAGTAGCGCGCGTGAAACGCCGGCACCGCCTCAGCCGCCTCGAGCGGAACGATGTCGGGCGGAAGCAGCCGCTGCAACAAAACGGGATAGCGTTCCGGCGGCGGCCCATACTCTTGGGTCCAGTTGACCACTTGGGCGCGGGCGTGGACGCCGGCATCCGTGCGACCCGAGCCGTTTACCTGCGTCGGCCGGCCCAGCACGCGTTCGAGCGCTTCTTCCAGGACACCCTGTACGGTCCGCAGTCCGCGCTGCCGGGCGAATCCGTGGAAGTCCGTCCCGTCATAGGCGATGGTCAGCTTGATGTTGCGCAATCCCAACACCGTCCAGCCACCGCAGCCATTTACGGCCCAGGAAGGCCCTGCCGAGGGTCACCGCACCAACTCAATCAGCACCATCGGGGCTGCATCCCCGCGGCGCGGCCCCAGTTTCAAGATCCGCGTGTACCCGCCGTTGCGGTCGGCGTAACGGGGCGCTATCTCGGAGAACAACTTCTGAATGGCGTCTTGGCCAGACAGGTCCCCCAGTCTTTCGCGGCGCACGTAAGCGGCCACCAACCGGCGTGAATGGAGGTCGCCGCGCTTCGCCAACGTGATCATCTTGTCAGCGATGGAGCGCAGTTCCTTCGCCTTGGCTTCCGTGGTTTCGATCCGCTCGTACAGGAACAGATCCGTCACGAGGCTCCGCAAAAGCGCCTTGCGCGCGCCTGTGGTCCGCCCCAGTTTGCGGTAAGGCACTGGTTCTCCTCCTCCTTCTTGTGGTCAGTCTTCTTGGCGCAAGGAGAGTCCGAGCGCAGCGAGCTTCTCGATAACCTCTTCCAGCGACTTGCGTCCAAGGTTGCGCACTTTCATCATTTCGTCCTCGGTACGGGAGCACAGTTCCCCCACGGTGTTGATACCCGCCCGCTTCAAGCAATTGTACGAGCGGACCGACAAATCAAGTTCTTCAATGGGCAGGTCCAGGGACTTGTCCCCGGTGGATTCCTCTTTTTCCACCATCATGTCAGTCTCTTTGCCCCGGTCCGTCAGGCCGACGAACAAGGCCAGGTGCTCGGTCAGGATCTTGGCGCCGATGCTCACGGCCTCTTCAGGCGTGACGCTCCCGTCGGTCCAGACTTCAAGGGTGAGCTTGTCGTAGTCGGTGACTTGGCCCACGCGGGTGTTCTCCACCGTGTAATTCACCCGCGTGATCGGCGAATAGATAGAATCCACCGGGATGACGCCAATCTCCTGGTCCTCGGTCTTGTTCCGGTCCGCCGGTACGTAGCCGCGCCCGCGGCCCGCCCGCAGTTCCGCGTACAGGCGGGCGCCTTCCGTCAGCGTGGCGATGTGCAGATCCGGGTTCATGATATCGACGTCGGAGTCGGCACGGATGTCACCCGCCTTGACCTCGCCGGCGTTTTCCGCGTCTATGATCAAGATTTTCTCCTCGTCCGAGTGTATCTTCAGCGCGAGCCGCTTGAGGTTCAGGATGATCTGCGTGGTATCCTCGACGACACCGGGAATCGTGGAAAACTCGTGAAGAACCCCTTCGATTTTGACTGAGCGGACAGCCGCCCCCGGAATGGAGGACAACAGAATCCGCCGCAAGGAGTTCCCCAGAGTCGTGCCGTAGCCCCGCTCCAGCGGTTCCACGACGAACTTCCCGTAAGAGCCGCTCTGAGTGACGACCTCAATATTCGGCTTCTCAATTTCGATCATCCGCACATCCTCCTCCTCGGCGCCGGGACGACAAGATCTAGAACCTGGTGCTCAGGCTGACGCATCCTGTCAGCGAGAGTAGTACTCCACGATCAACTGTTCCGCCACAGGCGCGTCGATCTCGTCTCGGGCCGGCAGGCGTACCACCTTGCCGCTGGAGGTGGACAGGTCACGCTCAAGCCACGCAGGCACTGTGCGCGACTCGGCCGACTCCAACAGTTCCTTGATGCGTCCGGCCTGCAAGCTCTTTTCGCGCACGGCAACCACATCGCCGGGCTTTGTGAGAAACGAAGGAATGTCGACGCGATGACCATTCACGCTGAAGTGGCCGTGCCGGATGAGCTGGCGCGCTTCCTTCCGGGAGGCCGCGAAGCCCAGGCGGTACACGACGTTGTCGAGGCGGCTCTCCAGGATCTGCAACAGGTTTTCACCTGTGATGCCGCGGCGCCGAGCGGCCTCTTCATAGTAAGACTCAAACTGCTTCTCCAATACCCCGTAGAAGCGGCGCGCCTTTTGCTTCTCACGGAGCTGCAACCCGTACTCCGAGTTTCGACGGCGGCCCTGCCCGTGCTGGCCGGGGGCAAACGGGCGGCGATCGATGGCGCACTTGTCGCTGAAGCACCGTTCGCCTTTCAGGTACAATTTAACACCCTCGCGGCGGCACAGCCGGCATACCGATCCGGTATATCTTGCCATTCTAGTCTTGACACCTCCATGTCACTCTATACCCGTGTTACAGGTTTCTTCGGCCCCGGCAATTGTCGCCGTCAGACCCGCCGGCGCTTCGGCGGCCTGCAGCCGTTATGCGGAATCGGCGTGACGTCGCGAATCCCCGTGACCTCGAGGCCGGCGGCCTGCAAGGAACGGATGGCTGCTTCGCGGCCGGCACCCGGACCCTTGACCGCCACCTCCACGGACTTCATGCCGTGCTCCATCGCGCCCCGTGCCGCCGCCTCGGCCGCCATCTGGGCCGCGAAAGGCGTGCTCTTGCGCGATCCCTTGAAGCCCACATTGCCCGCACTCGACCAGGCGATGACGTTGCCCTGGGGGTCGGTGATGGTCACAATCGTGTTGTTGAACGTCGAGCGGATGTGCGCCACGCCGAACTCGACGTTTTTCCGGTCACGGCGCTTCGTGCGCGCCGCTGCCCCACGTTGTTTCGCCCTCTGCATACCTTATCCTCCTTCACGCCGTTTTCTTATTTCTTCTTGCCAGCCACGGTCCGGCGGGGACCTTTCCGCGTCCGCGCATTGGTCTTCGTGCGTTGCCCACGCACCGGCAGACCGCGGCGGTGGCGGAGGCCTCGGTAGCAGCCGATTTCAATCAGGCGCTTGATGTTCATCGCCACCTCGCGGCGCAGGTCGCCCTCAACCTTGAGGTTCTTGTCAATGTAGTCGCGCAGCCGGACGACCTCGTCTTCCGTCAGGTCTTTGACGCGGGTGTCCGGGTTAATGCCAGTTTCCTTCAGGATTTTGTTGGCGGTGGTGCGGCCGATGCCGTAGATGTACGTCAAGCCGATTTCCACCCGCTTGTCACGCGGCAGGTCCACGCCTGCGATACGAGCCATGAAACGGATACACCTCCATCACGTTGCCTTTGTCGCGTTTGGGTTGGTCAAATCTATCACAACACGCTTGCAGTCCCGGCCGAAGCCGGGCAGCCGCTGCTGCAAGCCGTGGACGTCAACCTTGGCGCTGCTTATGCTTTGGGTTTTCGCAGATCACCATCACGGTGCCCTTGCGACGAATGACCTTGCACTTTTCACAGATGGGCTTGACCGACGGCCTGACCTTCATAATGAATGACCTCCTCCATGCGCATACCGGGGTGGCCAAGGCGGCATGCTGCCGATTCCCCGGCGTTTACAGCAGGGGATGGCGGATCCGCCCGGACCGCCGGCAGGCCCTCCCGGTATCATACAGGATTGTGACAAATTCGACCAGCTTCATTTACTTGTACCGGTACGTTATTCTACCACGGCTTAGATCGTACGGAGACAGTTCCACCGTCACGCGGTCGCCGGGGAGAATCTTGATGTAATGCATGCGAATCTTGCCGGACACGTGCGCCAGCACTTTGTGCCCGTTCTCCAGTTCAACGCGGAACATGGCGTTCGGCAACGGTTCAATGACGGTGCCTTCGACCTCAATCACGTCCTCTTTCGCCATCCGGTCCGCCTCCTTCCTCCGATGCTTCTCCGGACATCCGGTCTGCCAAGTGTTGTTGGTACACGCGCAGTGCGTGACGAAGCCGGGCGTTCGTGACCTTTCCTCCGCGCTGCAGTTCATCGACGACTTCCTCGGCGATCCAGGCCGTGTTGCGGACGTGCAATGCGTTCTTGCGTTTCGGCTTTTCAGCCTTCCGTTTGTCGCCGTCCGCTACCAGCACGAACCGGTCGGCGTCGTGTCCGATCACAACCGCGAATGACCCGCGATCCCGGCCGCGGGTAATCTCGACAATCCGCCCCACATCCGGTAAGGTTGGACGCCTCGACATGGCCCCACCTCAGCGCTGGATTTTCTCCAAAATCCCTCGCACATCCGCCCAGACGTCTTCGATGGTACGCTGTCCGTCCACCTGCCGCAGCAAGTTTCGTTCCTGGTAATACCGGACCAACGGCTCCGTCTGCCGGTATTGCTCAAGGCGCGTCGACACAGCCTCCTCGGTATCGTCCGGACGCTGATACAACTCACCCTGACACTTGTCGCACACGCCCTCCACGGCCGGTGGCTGGAAGTGAACGTGATACGTGGCACCGCATGTCTTGCACACCCGGCGCCCCGTCAGCCGCGCCAACAACACTTCCTGTGGCACGTGGATGTAAAGCACGACGTCCAGGGCTTTGCCCAGGTCGTTCAGCAGCGCGTCCAGCGCCTCTGCTTGTGGCAGCGTTCGCGGAAACCCGTCGAGCAGAAAGCCGCGCGACGCATCCGGCTCGAGCAGGCGTTCGCGGACCACGGCGATCGTGACGCCGTCAGGTACCAGCCGTCCGCTCTTCAGGTACGACTGCACCTGCAGACCCAGCGGCGTTCCAGCCGCTATCGCAGCCCGAAACATGTCTCCCGTCGATATGTGCGGAATGCCGAACGTCTGCGTGATCCGCTCTGCCTGCGTTCCTTTGCCCGCACCCGGCAAACCCAACAACATGACCTGCATCCATCACACCCCCACACGCCTCGCGCGCCCGACCCCGGGTCAGCGAATGAACCCGCGGTAATGGCGCTGCAGCAGTTGGCCTTCAAGCTGCTGAAGCGTCTGCAGGGATACTCCGACGATGATCAGCAGCGAAGTCCCGCCAAAGTACACCTGGTTCAGGTTGATGCCTGACAGGAGCAGGAATGGCAGCACCGAAATGAACCCGAGAAACAGAGATCCGAACACTGTAATCCGGTTCACGACCCGGATGATATACTGTTCAGTATCCCATCCGGGGCGCACGCCGGGGATGTAGCCCGCATGCTTTTGCAGCTGCTCAGCCAGCATGTGCGGATTGATCTGCACGTGCGTGTAGAAAAATGTGAACAGGATGATCAGCAAGACCTCCGCCACAATATACGCCGTGGAGTTCGGGTAGAGGTAGGCCAGAATGAACCTCCCCCAGTGCGTCGTCGGAAAGTACGACGCTACGGTGTAGGGTAGAATCAACAGCGACACCGCGAAGATGACCGGAATCACACCGGCTGCGTTGACCTTCAAAGGAATGTGGGTCTGTTGGCCGGAGTACACCGTCCGTCCGACCACTCGCTTCGCGTACTGCACCGGGATCCGCCGTTCCGCTTGCTGGACAAAGACAATCAGGGCGAATATCGCCACGACGCCCGCCAGCAGCAACACCACCTTGAGTGCACTGAGGAACACCTGGTCCGGGTGGCCGTAGAACCAGTTCTGGTAGACCTCCGTCGCAAACTGCCCGAACCGCGAGATGATGCTCACGAAGATGATGATGGAGATCCCGTTGCCAATCCCTTTCTCCGTGATCATCTCACCGAACCACATCAGCAGCGTGTCGCCGGCGGTGAGCGCGATGACCATCACGATGTATGACCACCAGTCGTCCGAGTACAGCAGGCCCCCCTTGTGAAAGGTGTAGGTGATGCCGGCAGCCTGAAAAATGCCGAAGGCCACGGTCAGGTACCGCGTGACCTGCGTCAACTTCTGGCGCCCAGACTCACCTTCCTTCTGCCACTCCTCGAACCGGGGGATCACGCCGGACTGCAGCAGCTGGACAATGATCGATGCTGTGATGTACGGCGTGACGCTCATGGCAAAGATCGAAAAGCGGTAGAACGCCCCGCCGGAAAACATGTTCAGCAGATTGAACAGCTGGTTGTCTTGTTGATTGTTCAACAAGCTGACATTCAAGCCGGGCACTTGAATGTACGTCCCAATTCGATACACCGCGATCACGAACAGCGTGAACAGGATCCGCTTGCGCAGGTGCTTCAGCCGCCAAAGGTTCGCGATCGTCTGCAGCACTCAGATCACCTCGGCGGTTCCGCCCAGCGCCTCAATCTTCTCCTTTGCGGCAGCGGAGTAGGCGTGCGCGCGCACCGTCAGCTTCACGTTCAAGTCGCCTTTGGCGAGCACCTTCACGCCATCCCCGAGTTTGCGGACCAGCCGATGCTCCATCAGCAGCTCCGGCGTGACCACCGTACCCTCGGCGAACCGGTTGAGATCGCGCAGATTCACGACGGCGAACTCTTTCTTGAAGCGAGCGTTCGTAAACCCTCGTTTCGGCAACCGTCGGAACAGCGGCGTCTGCCCACCTTCGAATCCCGGACGCACACCCCCGCCGGAGCGCGCCCACTGCCCTTTCGTTCCGCGCGTGGCTGTCTTTCCGTGCCCGGAACTCGTGCCGCGTCCCACGCGTTTCTTCGCCTTGCGGGACCCCGGTGCCGGCTTCAGCTCATGCAGTCTCATGCATCGAAACCTCCCTGGGATACACCTCTGTCCTCAATCTGCTTCGACCGTCTCGACCCGGACCAGATGCTGCACTCGGTTGACCATGCCGCGTATCGGCGCCGTGTCGTCGTGTAGCACGGTCTGGTGCAGTTTCCGCAGGCCCAATGCCTGCACCGTCCTGCGCTGGGTCTCCGGGCGGCCGATAGTGCTGCGGACGAGTGTGATTGCCAGCTTTTTGGCCATCTCCGAACCCCTCCTCGCTGAATCTCTTCTTAGCCAAATATCTCCTCAAGGCTGCGCCCGCGCAGGCGTGCCACCTCGGACGGCCGCTTCAATTGGCGAAGGGCGTCCATCGTAGCGTGCACCATATTGATGGGATTGTTCGTACCCAGCGATTTCGTGACGATGTCCTTGATGCCTGCCATTTCAAGCACAGCGCGAACCGGTCCGCCGGCAATCACCCCGGTACCCTCAGGAGCCGGCTTCAACAGCACCTTGCCCGCGCCGAAGTGGCCCAACACCTCGTGCGGAATCGTCGTGCGGCGCAGCGGAATCTCGATCATGTTCTTCTTGGCGTCTTCCACGCCCTTGCGAATGGCGTCCGGCACCTCGGCCGCCTTTCCCAGGCCGGCGCCGACGTGTCCGTGACCGTCGCCGACTACCACCAGCGCAGAGAAGGAGAAGCGGCGGCCGCCTTTCACCACTTTCGCCACACGATTCACCGACACCAGCTTTTCTGACAGATCCAGTTGACTCGGGTCAATGCGCACACTGACACCTTCCTTCCTCGTTAGAATTCGAGCCCGGCCTCACGCGCCGCCTCCGCCAAAGCCTGAACCCGGCCGTGGTACAGGTACCCGCCGCGATCGAACACGACCGCCTTCAGACCCTTCTCGAGCGCGCGCTTCGCCACGAGTTGACCGACCTTACGCGCGGCCTCGACCGTCGAGCCGGAGCTGATCTCACTGGCAATTTCCTTGTCCAGCGTCGAAGCGCTGACCAGCGTGTGGCCGGCAACGTCGTCGATAACCTGCGCGTAGATGTGCTTGTTCGAACGAAACACATTCAACCGGGGACGCTCCGGCGTACCTGACACCCGTTTGCGCACTCGCCGGTGGCGGCGCTTGCGGGCGGCGTTCCGGTCTTCCTTCGTAATCATGCTGCCAACCTCCCTTCGCTGACCGCGGCGTTACTTCTTGCCCGTCTTGCCGACCTTGCGGCGAATGACCTCGTCTTCGTACTTGATGCCTTTGCCCTTGTAAGGCTCCGGCTTGCGAATTTCGCGCACCTTGGCCGCGTACTGTCCGACTTTCTCCTTGTCGATGCCGCGAATCACCAGTTTGTTCGCCGCAGGGACGTCAATCTCGATGCCGTCCTCCTGAGGCAGCTCAACCGGGTGCGAAAATCCGAGACTGAGAGTCACCTTGTTGCCGGTCTTCGCCGCGCGGTAGCCGACCCCGACCAACTCAAGGTTCTTGGCATACCCCTCGGTCACTCCGCGCACCATGTTGGCGATGACGCTGCGCGTCGTGCCGTGCAGGCTTTTGTGGAACTTCGTGTCGCTCGGCCGTTCAACCGTCAACTCTCCGCTCCCGACGACCACTTTCATGTCCGGATGGATGGCCCGCGTGAGCGTCCCCTTCGGCCCCTTGACGGTGACGACGTTGCCCTCCCACCGGACCTCGACGCCGGCGGGAACCGGAATGGGTTTCCTCCCGATTCGGGACATGGTCACACCTCCGTTCTTCTCGGCCGTTGTGTTACCAGATGTAGCAGAGCACTTCCCCGCCCACGTGCAGCTTGCGGGCCTCTTTGTCCGTCAGGATCCCCTTTGAAGTCGACAGGATGGCGATGCCGAGGCCGCCGAGCACGCGCGGAATGTTGTCGTGTGACGCGTACACCCGGCGTCCGGGTTTGCTGATCCGCTTCAGGCCGGTGATGACCCGCTCCTGGTTCTTGCCGTACTTGAGAAACAGCCGAATCACGCCTTGCTTATCATCCGCGATGAACTCGGCGTCCCGGACAAAGCCTTCCCGCTTCAAAATTTCGGCAATCGCCCGCTTAATGTTCGAGCCCGGGATCTCCACCTTTTCATGGCCCACCTGGTTGGCGTTGCGAATCCGGGTCAGCATGTCCGCAATGGGGTCTGTCATGGCCATGGTTCGGAAACCTCCTTCCTGCGTGTGTGACGTCACCAGCTGGCTTTCTTCACGCCTGGCAGCTGCCCTTTGTAGGCGAGATTGCGGAAGCAGATGCGGCAGATGCCGAACTTCCGGTACACCGAGTGCGGCCGCCCACAGATCCGGCAACGGGTGTAGGCACGCGTGCTGAACTTCGGCTTCCGTTGTGCCTTCGCAATCATTGACTTCTTTGCCACGTTCTCGCTCCCTTCCGTGTGGAATATCGCTGCACGCCGTTCGCGTGCGCTCCGCTCCATGCTTGCGCGTACATCCAGGTCTTTGCCGCGCCTTAGGACCGCCGGAACGGCATGCCCATCAGGGTCAAGAGCGCACGCGCTTCCTCGTCCGTCTTCGCGGTGGTCACGATGACCACTTCCAGACCGCGGACTTTGTCCACTTTATCGTAATCGATCTCTGGAAAGATCAGTTGTTCCCGCAATCCGAGTGTGTAGTTCCCCCGACCATCGAACGACTTCGGCGACACGCCCCGGAAGTCCCGCACCCGCGGCAGCGCCACGTTCATCAGCTTGTCGAGGAAGTGGTACATCCTCTCGCCGCGCAACGTGACCATCGCCCCGATTGGCATCCCCTGGCGGACCCGAAACTGCGCAATCGACTTCTTCGCCCGGGTCACGACGGGCTTCTGCCCGGAGATTTGCATCAGGTCGTTGACCGCGGCGTCAATCACCTTTGGGTTTTGTGTAGCCTCGCCCAGCCCCATGTTCAGCACGACTTTCTCGATCCGCGGCACCTGCATCACGGATTTGTAGGAGAACTGCTTCATCAGCTCGCCCACGACATGGTTCTCATAGTGCTCCCGCAAGCGGCTCACGTCGGTGTCCCTCCTTTCACCTGGCTACTGGTCAATCACTTCGCCAGACTTTTTCGCATACCGCACCTTGCGGCCGTCCTCCAGGAACTTGTAGCCCACGCGGGTGGGTTCGCCCGTCTTCGGATCGGCGAGCATCACTTTCGAGACGTGCAAAGGCGCCTCCTTTTCAATGATGCCGCCCTCCGGATGCTTCGGGTTCGGTTTCGTGTGCCGCTTCACGATGTTGACACCTTCTACCACGACCCGCTGTTCTTTCGGGAACACCTTCAACACGCGCCCCGTCTTGGACTTGTCCTTGCCGCTAATCACGACCACCTTGTCGCCCTGTTTGATCTTCAGCTTCGGCACCGCTTGCACCTCCTTTTGCTCTCGGGCTCAGGTCGTCACAGGACTTCCGGGGCCAGCGAGATGATCTTCATGAAATCCCGGTCCCGCAACTCCCTTGCCACCGGGCCGAAGATGCGGGTGCCGCGGGGGCTTTTGTCCTCGCGGATGATGACGGCCGCGTTCTCGTCAAAGCGGATGTATGTGCCATCCTCGCGGCGCACCCCTCTGCGCGTCCGCACAATCACCGCTTTCACCACGTCGCCCTTCTTGACAACGCCACCGGGTGTCGCGCTTTTCACGGAGGCCACAATGATGTCTCCGATGTTCGCCGTCTTCCGGTTGGAGCCGCCCAACACGCGAAAACACATGATCTCCTTTGCGCCCGTGTTGTCCGCAACTGTCAATCTCGTCTGAGGTTGAATCACGCCGATGCCTCCCTTCCCTTACACGATTTCGGCGCGTTCAATGATCTCCACCAAGCGCCACCGCTTCTCCTTCGACAACGGCCGCGTCTCCATAATCCTCACCGTGTCGCCCACGCGCGCCTCGTTGTTCTCATCGTGCGCCTTAAACTTCTTCGTCCGGCGGACGGTCTTGCCGTACAACGGGTGCAGCTTGTGCTCTTCGACGGCGACCACGATGGTTTTGTCCATCTTGTCGCTGACCACTTTGCCGATGCGGACCTTGCGGAAATTCCGCTCCAACCCCGACACCTCCTTCATCCAATGCCAAGTTCACGCTGCTTCAGGATGGTCTTGGCACGGGCAATGTCCTTCCTCACCTGGCGAATGCGCATCGGGTTTTCCAACTGCCCCGTTGCAAGCTGGAACCGCAGGTTGAACAATTCGTCCTTCAGTTGGTCGATCCGCCGCTCAATCTCTTCGCTGGACAGCTGGCGCAGCTCACTGGCCTTCATCGGATTCACCACCCACATCTTCCCGAACGACAAAGCGCGTCTTGATGGGGAGTTTGTGCGAAGCCAGGCGCATCGCTTCGCGCGCCACTTCTTCGCTGACACCGCCCAGCTCAAACAGGATTCGACCGGGTTTCACGACAGCCACCCATTTTTCCGGCGACCCTTTACCGCTCCCCATTCGCGTTTCCGCTGGTTTTTGCGTGACCGGCTTGCTTGGGAAGATCTTAATCCACACCTTTCCGCCGCGCCGGATGTAACGAGTCATGGCGATACGGGCCGCCTCAATCTGACGGTTCGTGACCCAGGCCGGCTCCAGCGCTTGCAGCCCGTACTCGCCGAAGGTCACCTCGTTGCCGCCCTTCGACGCGCCGGTCAAACGACCGCGATGCTCCTTCCGAAACTTGACGCGCTTGGGCATCAACATGGTTACTTACCCCCTTCTTCGGCGCCTCGCCGGGCCCGCTGCGGCAGAACCTCCCCGCGGTAAATCCAGACCTTGACGCCGATTCGCCCGTATGTCGTGTGCGCCTCCGCAAGTGCGTAGTCGATGTCCGCGCGCAGCGTGTGCAACGGGACGGTCCCTTCCGCGTAACCTTCTGTACGGGCAATTTCCGCCCCGCCGAGGCGACCGGACACCTGGACGCGCACGCCTTTCGCGCCTGCCCGCATCGTCCGTTGGATGGCTTGCTTCATGGCGCGCCGGAACGATACGCGCCGCTCCAACTGCTGTGCAATGTTCTCCGCCACCAGGATGGCGCACAGATCGGGTTGTTTGATCTCGGAGATGGAGATGTGCACCCGCTTGCCCGTCAGCGCAGCCAATTGGTTGCGCAGCGCGTCCACCTCCGTACCGCCTTTGCCGATGACCATCCCCGGTTTTGCCGTGTGAATGGTGACGTTCAGCCGGTTGGCAGCTCGCTCAATGTCCACCGACGCAACTGCGGCGTCCTTGAGCCGCTTGAAGATGTAGTTCCGAATCCGCAGGTCTTCGTGCAACAGGTCCGCGTAATCCTTCTTGCCGGCGAACCACTTCGACTCCCAATCGCGGATGATGCCAATGCGCAGGCCGACCGGATTCACCTTTTGGCCCATTCCGGCTTATCCCTCCTTCTTTTCGGCCACCACCACGGTGATGTGGCTGGTGCGCTTCAGGATGCTGAAGGCCCTACCTTGCGCCCGCGGGTGAAACCGCTTCAGCGTCGGGCCCGGGTTCACGTAAATTTCTTTGATGTACAAGCGATCCGCATTCATGTTGTGGTTGTTCTCCGCGTTCGCGATCGCAGAGCGCAAGACCTTCTCCACCACGGGAGAGGCGCCGCGCGGCGTGTGCCGGAGAATGGCCAGGGCTTCGCCGACCCGTTTGCCCCGGATCAGGTCCACCACCAGTCGCACCTTGCGCGGCGCGATGCGGATGTAGCGAGCGACCGCACGTGTCTGGGTTGCCTCCATCACATTCCCTCCTCTTCGTCCAGACGGACCGATTCACGCGCCTTGAACGGACCGCACCCGTGCAGCCGGCAAGCGCCTGCGCTCACCGCGACCGTGACGTTCGCTCGTCGCCCGCGTGGCCCTTGAACGTCCGCGTTGGCGCAAATTCACCCAGCTTGTGACCGACCATGTCCTCCGTCACGTACACAGGGACGTGTTTACGGCCGTCGTGTACTGCAAACGTATGGCCGACGAACTGCGGAAAGATGGTCGAACGGCGGGACCACGTCTTGATCACCCGCTTCTCCCCCGTCCGGTTCATCTCCTCGACTTTCTTCAATAGGTATGCATCGCAAAACGGCCCCTTCTTCAGGGAGCGCCCCATGTGCTGACAACCTCCTTCCTTGGCCCGGGTGTCATCTGGAATCCCCTTCGGCACCGACAGGCGAAACGGCCTCACGCGCCTTGTCGTCCGTGAACGTGCCGTGCGTCAACCTTTGCGGCTGCGGATGATATATTTGTTGGACAGCTTGTTCTTCTTCCGCGTCTTCTTGCCCAGCGTTGGTTTACCCCACGGCGTGACCGGCGACTTGCGGCCGATAGGCGCCTTGCCCTCGCCACCGCCGTGCGGGTGGTCCACCGGGTTCATGACCACGCCGCGCACCGTTGGCCTGCGCCCCAGCCAGCGCGAACGGCCGGCTTTGCCGAGGTTGATATTCTCGTGATCCAGGTTGCCGACTTGGCCGACCGTCGCCCGGCACTCCAACCGAATCAGCCGCACCTCGCCAGACGCCAGGCGCACCTGTGCGTAATCGCCTTCTTTGGCCATCAGCTGTGCGGCTGCGCCCGCGGCCCGCACCAACTGGCCGCCTTTGCCCGGCTGCAACTCGATGTTGTGGATCACGGTACCGACCGGGATGTTCGCCAGCGGCAGCGCATTCCCCGGGCGAATGTCCGCTGTCGGGCCGGACATCACAGTGTCGCCCACCTGCAGTCCCGCCGGCGCGATAATGTATCGTTTCTCCCCATCCCTGTAGTGTAACAGTGCGATACGGGCGGATCGGTTCGGGTCGTACTCGATGGTCGCGACCTTTGCAGGAATGCCGTCTTTGTCGCGCTTGAAATCGATGATCCGGTACATGCGTTTGTGCCCGCCGCCGTGGTGCCGCACGGTGATGCGGCCCTGATTGTTGCGCCCCGCCCGCTTGCGCAGCGGGACCAGCAACGATTTCTCCGGCTTGTCCGTCGTGATCTCCTCGAACGTGGAGACCGACATAAATCGCCGTCCAGGTGACGTCGGGCGGTATTTTCGAATGCCCAAGTGTCAGACCTCCTTCTTCGTGCCCTGCCAGCCAGTCCGTCCTCGGAATCCCTGTCAGGACTCGCCGAAGAACTCTATCGGCTTGGAGTCGGCCGTCAATGTCACGATGGCCTTCTTTCGCTCCGGGGTTTGCCCGACAAACCGCCCCACGCGCTTCTGCTTGCCCGGCACCCGCATCGTATTAACCTTCTCCACCTTTACACCGAACAGCTTTTCGACAGCCTGGCGAATCTCGACTTTGTTGGCCCGCTTGTCGACTTCGAACACGTACTTTCGCTGCTCCATCATCTCGGTGGAACTCTCCGTGATGATGGGCCTGCGAATCACATCCCGCGGATCCATTTAAGCGAACACCTCCTCCACCTTCGCCACGGCGTCCCGCGTGATGACCAAATGGTCGTGGCGGAGCAGGTCGTAGACGTTGATGCCGTTCGCATCCACGTACGTGAGGCCGGGGATGTTGCGCGACGCGAGCATCGGCACCGTCTGTTTGGTGGCATCGACAATCAACGCCTTGTCGAGGTCAAACCGCTTCATGAACGCCGCCATGTGCTTCGTCTTCATCTCCGGCAATTCGAGCCGGTCGAGGACAATGATTTTGCCGTCGCCCACCTTGGCGGACAGTGCGCTGTACAACGCCTGGCGGCGGACCTTTTTCGGCAACCGATATTTGTAGCTGCGCGGCGTCGGTCCGAACACTACGCCGCCGCCCTTCCACTGCGGCGCCCGGATGCTGCCTTGGCGCGCGCGGCCGGTGCCTTTTTGCCGCCATGGCTTGCGCCCGCCGCCGCGAACCTCCGAGCGTCCTTTCACCTTGTGTGTACCGCGCCGCATGCCGGCGAGGTACATCAATACCACTTCGTGCATCAGGTCCGGGCGCACCGGTGCGGCGAACAACTGATCGTTCAGTTCCATTTCATCCACTTGTTGCCCGGACATGTTGTAAACTGCGACTTTCGGCATCTGTCTCCGCCTCCTTTCCCGTCGAACTAGCCGTTCGCCTTGATGGCCGAACGCACGGTGACGAATGAATTCCGGGGACCCGGCACAGACCCTTTCACCAACAGCAGATTCCGTTCTGCATCGACACGCACGACCTGCAGGTTCTGCACCGTCGTCCGTTCACCGCCCATCCGGCCTGCCATTGTTTGACCCTTGAACACACGGTTTGGGGCAATCGACCCGAGCGATCCCACTCCGCGGTGGTACTTCGAGCCGTGAGACATCGGTCCGCGCGACTGGTTGTGCCGCTTGATGGGCCCGGCGTATCCTTTCCCTTTCGACACCCCAATCACGTCGACCAACTCTCCCGGCTGGAAGAGCTCGACCGTCACCTGCTGGCCAACCTCGTAGGCGTTGAGGTCCACACCGCGCACCTCGCGCACGTACCGCTTCGCCCCGGTGTTTGCTTTCGCCGCATGCCCCAGTTCAGGCTTGGTCGCCCGCCGCGGCTTTTTGTCACCAAAGCCCAGTTGAATCGCCTCATAACCGTCGGTTTCCACCGTCTTTTTCTGAAGCACCACGCAAGGGCCTGCTTGGATGACCGTGACTGGTACTACCACGCCATCTTCCGTGAACACCTGAGTCATTCCGAGTTTTCGGCCCAGGATCCCTTTCATGGACGCACCTCCCCGTTTCCCGGCCGCCGCCCGGCACTGCCGCGACGCCACCGGGTTTCAGTCGCCTTGGCAGCAAGGCAACTGTGCCACGCATATCACACCGAACCGCACAGACGGTCACAGTTTAATTTCGATGTCCACACCCGAGGGCAGATCCAGCCGCATCAACGCATCCACCGTCTGCGGCGTAGCGTTGAGGATGTCAATCAGCCGCTTGTGCGTGCGCATCTCGAACTGTTCGCGGGAATCCTTGTACTTGTGCGGCGCGCGCAAAATTGTGTACACCGTGCGGTCCGTCGGCAACGGAATCGGACCGGACACATGCGCCCCGGACCGGCGTGCGGTCTCGACAATCTTCTCCGCGGATTGATCCAGAACCTGGTGGTCGTACGCCTTCAGCCGGATCCGGATCTTCTGCCTGGCCATATGTTTCCCCCCTTCACGTTCGCCCGCTGAACTGGACCTGCTCTGCGGAAATTTCCCTCATCGGTGCCCCATATGGCCACGGACACATGAGCAACCTTCCGCTTCATCGCCGTTGAAGGCCAACAGTCGCAATTATACTTGAGCTAGCTACACAACACAAGATGCATTTCCTGTCCCATCAGCTCGCCAGTGCCCGTCGGCGGTGCCAGACGGCAGGAGAGGCGAAGCCCAGCTTCGCCTCTCCTGCACCCAACCCAGATTCACGTCACTTCGTGATGGTTGTGACCACGCCAGCGCCGACGGTGCGGCCGCCTTCGCGAATCGCGAAGCGTGTTCCCTCTTCCAGCGCGATATTGCTGATCAACTCGACCTCCATCGTGACGTTGTCGCCAGGCATCACCATCTCCGTGCCCTCCGGCAGCTTTACGACGCCCGTCACGTCCGTCGTACGGAAGTAGAACTGCGGACGGTAGCCGTTGAAGAACGGGGTGTGACGCCCGCCCTCCTCCTTCGTCAACACGTACACCTCTGCCTTAAAGGCCGTGTGCGGCTTGATCGACCCAGGCTTCACCAGCACCTGGCCGCGCTCGACCTCTTTGCGGTCGATGCCGCGCAGCAGGGCGCCGATGTTGTCACCGGCCTGAGCCTCGTCCAACAGTTTGCGGAACATCTCGACACCAGTGACCACCGTCTTCTTGGTCTCATCCGCCAGCCCGACGATTTCCACCTCGTCGCCAACCTTCAGACGGCCGCGCTCCACCCTGCCGGTGGCAACCGTGCCGCGACCGGTGATGGTGAACACGTCCTCCACCGGCATCAGGAACGGCTTGTCAACCTCGCGCTCAGGCGTCGGGATGTAGTTGTCAATGGCGTCCATCAGCTCGTCGATCTTCTTTACGTACTCCGGATCGCCCTCCAAAGCCTTCAGAGCAGAGCCGCGGATGACCGGAATTTCGTCGCCCGGGAACTCGTACTCGTTGAGCAATTCCCGGACCTCCATCTCAACCAGCTCGAGCAGCTCTTCGTCGTCCACCATGTCGCACTTGTTCAGGAACACGACGATATAGGGGACGCCGACCTGACGCGCCAGAAGGATGTGCTCTCGGGTCTGCGGCATCGGGCCGTCCGCTGCGGACACCACCAGAATGGCGCCGTCCATCTGTGCCGCACCGGTGATCATGTTCTTCACGTAGTCGGCATGGCCCGGGCAATCGACGTGAGCATAGTGGCGCTTGTCCGTCTCGTACTCCACGTGCGCGGTGTTGATCGTGATACCGCGCTCGCGCTCTTCCGGAGCCTTGTCGATATCCTCGTACTTCTGGGCCTGCGCCTTTCCTTTCTGGGCCTGGATGGTGGTGATGGCCGCCGTCAGGGTCGTCTTGCCGTGGTCGACGTGGCCGATGGTGCCGACGTTGACGTGCGGCTTGGAGCGCTCGAATTTCGCTTTTGCCATGCAGGTCTCACTCCTCTTCCTTATTCGCCCTTGCTCTTCGCCACAATCTCTTGGGCGATGTTTCTGGGTACCTCTTCATATGAGTGAAACTCCATGGAGAACGTCCCGCGTCCCTGCGTCCGAGAGCGGAGGTTCGTGGAGTACCCAAACATTTCCGCAAGCGGGACATAGCCCCGCACGACGCGCGCATTTGCGCGCGTGTCCATCCCTTCGATGCGGCCCCGGCGGGAGTTCAGGTCCCCAATGATGTCGCCCATATACTCCTCAGGCACGGTGACCTCCACCTTCATGATGGGTTCCAGGAGAACCGGCCCCGCCTTCGCCGCGCCCGCTTTGAGCGCCATCGATCCGGCGATCTTGAACGCCATCTCCGAGGAGTCGACGTCATGGTACGATCCGTCGTAGAGGGTGACCTTCACGTCGACCATCGGGTACCCGGCCAGCACGCCGGTTTGCATCGCTTCCTGAATACCTTCGTCGACCGCCGGGATGTACTCCTTCGGAATCGCGCCGCCGACAATCTTGTTTTCGAACACGTACCCTTGGCCCCGCTCAAGCGGCTCCAAAATGATTTTGACATGACCGTATTGGCCGCGACCACCGGACTGCCGGACGAACCGCCCCTCCTGGTCGACCCGTTGCGTAATCGTCTCGCGATAGGCGACCTGAGGTTGGCCGACGTTGCACTCCACCTTGAACTCACGCCGCAGCCGGTCGACAATGATCTCAAGGTGCAGCTCGCCCATGCCCTCAATGATGGTTTGGCCGGTCTCCGGATCGGTGTGCGTCCGGAACGTCGGGTCTTCTTCCGTCAACTTGCTGAGGGCAATCCCCAGCTTATCCTGGTCCGCTTTCGTCTTCGGCTCGATGGAGACGGCAATGACTGGGTCGGGAAACTCCATCGATTCCAGGATGACCGGGTTCTTCTCGTCGCACAGCGTGTCGCCGGTGGTGGTATCCTTCAGGCCGACAGCGGCGGCGATGTCGCCCGCATAGACCATGTCGATTTCCTCGCGGTGGTTCGCGTGCATCTGCATGATCCGGCCAATCCGCTCGCGTTTGCCCTTGGTCGAGTTGAGCACGTAAGATCCGCTGGACAGCGTGCCGGAGTAGACCCGGAAGAACGCCAGCTTGCCGACGAACGGATCGGCCATGATTTTAAACGCCAGCGCCGCGAACGGTTCGTCGTCGCTGGAATGCCGCTCGACAGTCTCGCCCGCCAGGTTCACGCCCTTAATGGCCGGCACGTCGAGCGGAGAGGGCAGGTAGTCGACCACCGCGTCCAACATCGGTTGAACACCTTTATTCCGGTAGGACGATCCGCACAGCACCGGAAACAGCTGAACGGAACACGTCCCTTTGCGGATGGCCCGCTTCAGCTCCGGAACAGTGATCTCCTCGCCTTCGAGGTACTTGATCATCAGCTCCTCGTCGACTTCAGCCGCCGCCTCAATGAGCTCGGTCCGGTACTTTTGGACGAGTTCCTTCATATCTTCCGGAACCGCGATCTCTTCTGAGCGCGTTCCCAGGTCGTCGGTATAGATGATGGCCTTTTCCTCAACCAGGTCGACCATCCCGACGAACGAGTCTTCGGCGCCAATCGGCAGTTGGATGGGGACCGCCTTCGCCCCCAAGCGAGTCCGCATCTGTTCGACGCAGCCGAGGAAATCCGCGCCAACGATGTCCATCTTGTTCACATACGCGATGCGCGGAACCCCGTACTTGTCAGCCTGTCGCCATACGGTCTCGGACTGCGGCTCCACGCCACCTTTGGCGTCGAATATCCCGCACGCTCCGTCCAACACGCGCAGAGAACGCTCCACCTCAACCGTGAAGTCCACGTGGCCCGGTGTGTCAATGATGTTGATGCGGTGACCTTTCCATTGAGCGGTGGTCGCAGCGGACGTGATGGTGATACCGCGTTCCTGCTCCTGCACCATCCAGTCCATCGTCGCATTCCCTTCGTGCACTTCGCCAATCTTGTGCACGCGCCCTGTGTAGAACAACACCCGCTCAGTGGTCGTCGTCTTCCCGGCGTCAATATGCGCGATGATCCCTATATTCCGGGTCTTCTCCAATGGGAACTGGCGCGGCAAGGAACACCCTCCTTCCTGTCAGGTTGCGGGTCTGCAGCACCTACCAGCGGTAGTGCGCAAACGCCTTGTTCGCCTCCGCCATCCGGTGCGTGTCTTCCTTCTTCTTCACTGCCCCGCCGGTATTGTTGGCAGCGTCCAGCAGCTCATTGGCGAGCTTCAGCTCCATCGACTTTTCCCCGCGCAACCGCGCATACTGGACCAGCCACCGAATACCGAGGGAAATCCGCCGTTCCGGGCGTACCTCGACCGGCACCTGGTAGTTGGAACCGCCAACCCGACGCGCCTTCACTTCGAGCACCGGCATCACGTTGCGCAGGGCCGCCTCGTACACTTCCAGCGGATCCTTCCCGGTCCGCTCGCGAATGGTGTCAAACGCGTTGTACACAATTCGCTCGGCAATGCCCTTCTTTCCGTCCATCATCACCTTGTTGATCAAACGGGCAACAAGCTTGTTCCCGTAGACTGGATCAGGTGCCACTTCCCGCCTTGGCACGGGACCTTTGCGCGGCATGTCAGGTAACCCCTCCTTGAAGAATACACGTTACGCACGCGGCATTGACCGCTGCTTCGGACCGCCTCAGGCCACCGGCTCCGCCGGCGGCGGGCAAGCCCGCCACGGCGCCTCATTCGTCGGCCGGGACACGCGGTGGACGTGCCGCGCATACCGGCCCGCAGCCTTGCTCAAGCCTTCTTCTTCGGCCGCTTGGCACCATACTTCGAACGACCCTGCATGCGGTCCTTCACACCTGCGGCGTCAAGGGTTCCGCGCACAATGTGGTAGCGCACACCCGGCAGGTCCTTGACACGGCCGCCCCGCACCAGCACCACAGAGTGTTCCTGCAGGTTGTGGCCAATCCCCGGGATGTATGCCGTGACCTCAATCTGGTTCGTCAGGCGCACACGCGCGTACTTCCGCAGCGCAGAGTTCGGTTTTTTCGGCGTCATCGTGCCAACGCGCGTGCAGACGCCGCGCTTCTGCGGCGCCGGCAGGTCCGTCTGCTCCTTTTCAAAGCTGTTGTACCCCTTCTGCAACGCCGGCGCTTTGGACTTTTTCAGAACCGGTTTGCGACCCTTGCGGATCAACTGATTGATAGTTGGCACAACCGCACCCCTTTCCGATATGTTCGCCTGCCGCGCGGCATCATCGCGCCATTCCATGTCCACAGTGCCAGGCGGACCGCGGCGAAGTGCATACAGCCCGGCATCCGCAGCCGCCCGCCGCTGTGCGTACAATCCCAATCTGATTCTCCCGGGTTCACTCTTCGATGATGGCGGCAGCCGCTGCCCCCACTCCGATGCCGCAGGCTTTCCCCAACTGTTTCATGGACTCCACCCACTCGATCGTCACACCCTGATTCTGGGCGAGCGACACGATGGGATGAACAACCCGTTCGTCGGCGTCCTTGGCGACGTACACATGCTTCGCTGTCATCTGCTGCAGCGCCTTTGTCGTCTGGTTGCTCCCAATGGTCCGCTTCTTCGCCGTTCGAATGCGGTCTAGAGACAACGGAAGAGCCTCCCCCAGATTCCAGGACAGCATGCGTAAGGCACACTTGATGATTCTATCACCTGAGCGATCCGACTGTCAACTTGCAGCCCGGCCAGCCACTGCCTCGCCGCCGGTGAAGGAGCGGGGAAGGAGCGGGCGCATGCGCGGCGCCCGCTCTGCCGGACTGCCGCCCATCCTGGCCGGCAGCGGCTGGTCACTCCCCTGACGATTCGCTCACTGTCACGGCAGAAGTGCTTTCCGCTGCCTCTCCGTCCGCCGCGTCAGCCACCTCTTCCTCTTGGGGCCCGACCAGCTCCAGGTGGCGGTAGCGGGACATGCCGCTGCCTGCCGGAATCAACTTGCCAATGATCACGTTCTCCTTCAGCCCCAACAGCCGGTCCACTTTCCCCTTAATGGCCGCTTCCGTCAGGACGCGCGTCGTCTCCTGGAAAGACGCCGCAGAGAGGAAGGAGTCGGTCTCCAGTGAGGCTTTCGTAATGCCCAGCAAGGCCGGCCGCGCGACAGCCGGTTCACCCCCGGAGAACAAACCCAGGCGGTTA
>JADGIC010000090.1 GCA_019683615.1 Alicyclobacillaceae bacterium
CAAGTTTGCCATTCTACGAAACTATCAAATTTATATGAGTTATTCCGTCGATCCGATGTATAGATAAATTGCGAAGGATCGTTTATAATGGACGATTCTTACGAAACCAGCTTCTGCTGAAAGAGGCTTTGCGCTAACCTCAACGCCCATAGGATCGTCCGCACGGACGGGGCGTGGAGACGCGAAGTTGATCGTCAACCGTCGTTCTTCTATACTTGTTTTCGAAATACACAGACATCCGACGCCAAGAAGTCGATAAGGGCAAACCTGCCGAAAGGCAGGGACGCAAAGTTCCAGGCCTACGGCAAGCGGACAAGCCGTCTCATCCCGGGTTGCGGGTGGGACTGCACCCGCTGGCTAGGGCGGCTGAACCGCCGAAGCGTCTTGGTTTTGTTGTGCCCTTGTCGCCAAACACGGTCAGCGCGGACGCGTCTCAGTGACACAGGGGAGGTTCGATGCATGCGAAAGGCGAGAGGAACGCGAAGGGCGAGCAAAAGGGCGGCGTACTGGGCGGTCACTGCGCTGGCCGCCAGCGGCTTGGCCGGTGCACCAGCCACGGCGTGGGCAGCCCAAGCGGATGCCCGCATGCACGGGACGGGCGGCGCGCACGTGACGGCCCGCATCCGCCTGTCAGAGGACATCAAAGGCGACGGCTTCGCCAGTACGGCCAAAGGCCGGGCCGAGAAGGGCCACGTGCCGGCCGCAGCCGGCGCTAAAGTGGAGGTCGACGGACAATTGACGCCGGGCGGACGCGGTGCGCACGCCGGCGGCCCGGCCGGTGCCCGCGGTGCCAGCGGCCGGCCTGGCGCACGCGCGAACGCCGCGCTGCTGGCAGCCATTCAGGCAGCCATCGCGCGGACAGACGCCCGAGTGCAGGCAGAACAGGCCGCCTACGACAAAGTGGTCCAGGCCGCCAAGGCGGCCGCAGGCAGAAGCGAGGATTCGTCGTCGGGAACCGCACCCGCGGCCGGAAGCGCTGCCACCACTTCCGTACAGGCCGACATGCAAGCCACACTGCAAAAGCTCGCGTCCGCACAGAGTCCCGAGCAAGCCTTGGCGTTGTTGGCGCGTTTGCAGCGTGACATCGCAGAGCTGCAGGCGCAGGTGGAACGAGCTGCCAAGACCGCTTCGCTCCCCAAGCTGCTGAGCCAGAGCCAGCAGGCGGTGGGCCAAGCGCAAAGCGCATACGCGCAAGCGCGCGCCAACCTGGAAGCGCTGGTGGCCGCGTGGAGCAAATCGGCCGGTGCAGCGGACGGGTCCACCGGCGCCGCCACAACCAGCGCTGGCACGTCAACCGCAGCATCCACCGCGGCATCCGCCACCACCTCCACGGACGGCAGCGGCAACGCCAACAGTGGCACAACCAGTGGCGGGACACCCAGCGCGCCGGCGGACACCGGCGGCAGCGCGGCTGCCGGCGGCCAGGAGGCCGGAGTGGGATCTGCGGGCTTTGCCGGCCAGCGCATCGACAACGCGCTCGGCAAATTTGAGTCGTCCGCAGCCCATTTGGTCAACGTGATGCGGCAGTGGGAAAAACGCTTGAACCAGGCGCTCGCGTCCGTGCAGGTCTCCGACTCTGCCGATGAGTCGGCCGCTGCGGGAACGTCCGGATCAACGCCTGCGGACGCCGGTTCATCCGTAGGCGATACCGGCAGCACCAGCGGTTGAATTCCCCTGCACGGCGGTGCCCGTCACGGAGCCCCCGTATCCGCGGCGCCACCCACAGTGAAGCTGTCCAGGATTTGCGCGGCGAGGGCGGACTTGTCGGCGGGCAGGTACACCTCCACGTATCCGTAGCCGCTCATGTCCTGGGTGATGGTCACCATCCCCGCACCCTCGTACGGGTTCTTGCCGGGCGGAACCCGGTAGCGGACCGACAACCCGTGGTTCAGCGTCTCGACGACGGAGGCGTTGGACGCCGGGATCACCTGCCTGGGATTGGGATTCCCCTGGGCGTCCATGTAACACCCCACGCAGCCGGAAAACACGACCACGACCTCTTGGTTGGGATGGGCCGGATTGTGGTACCGCCACCCTGACCAGTCGCCCCCGCCCAGGCGGGTGCCGGTCCATCCGGCGGGCACGCGCACGCGCGCCTCGCCAACCGCCACCTCGCTGAACGAGCCGCCCCCGCCCGGCGGCGCCGACTGGCCGGTCCGGTTCACGCCGGTGCCTGCCTGATTGGATCCCGCGGCCGATCCGCCTCTCTCCCCGCCGCCCGCGGCGCTGCCCGCGCCCGCTCCGCCGGACCCGGTTTGGTTGGCCGCGGTGTCATTCCCCGGGGAGCTTGCCCCCGTCTGGTTGCCGGCAGACGGCCCCGCGCTGTTGCCGCCAGCCGGCGGGGCGCCCGTACTGCCGCAGCCTGCCATCAGCGTGACGGCACCCAGCAAAACCGAAGCCAGGGCAGCAGCCTGGCCCTTTCGAAACGCCTTCCGTTTGCCCATCATAGCCATCCACCGTTCTGTGCAGATTCGTCATACGATTGCAGCCGCTTCCGGTCCGGCGCCGCCGGCCGCCAGCACGGGCGGCGCGGGGGCCCGGACCAGGGCGTCAGCGCACGGGCGTCAGCGTCACCTGGGCGGCGCTGACCCACCCCTGCTGTGCTTGTCCGCTGTTTTGGTCGACAAACTGAATGGTTATGTAGCCGTTGACCGGGTCCGTATCCGCCGCCACCACCCAGTCGCCGGCGTGCATCGTCGTCAACACGGTGTTCGGGTTGCCCGGCTTGTACACCGGGATGTTAACCGCGGACGGCGACAACGGGTTGCTGACGGTCAGCCGGTACACGTTGGTGAACTGGATGAAGTTCGCGTTCACCCAGCCGTAGTTGACCACGTGGTACCACTCCGTCACCAGGCCGCCGGCCATCCCTTGTTCCACCTGGTCGACCGTGACTTTCGTCCCGGCCGGGATGACGGTGGCCGGCGGCGGAATCAACGACTTCCAGGTGTTGTAGTCACACACACCGGTCGCCGGCAGCCCAGCCTTCGACTGGTACTGCTTGAGCGCCGCCGCCGTCAGCGGGCCAAACACGCCGTCCACCACCAGCCCGGCGTGGTTCACCTGGTTCAGCGCCTGCTGCAAGGTGGCCACGTCGCCGCCGGCGGTGCCGTTTTGCAGCGTGCGCACAAACATGTGGCTGGACCCGTACGACCACGTCGAATAGTACGGCAGGCCCCCGTAGTTCGGCGTGGGTTGGACGACCGCCGCCGCCCCGTTCAGCCGGAACACCGGCTCCGCCGTCAGCGCCGGGTTGGGCGGCTGGTTGGAGGGGGCGTACTGCCGGTAGCTGGTCACCGAGTCGCCGACGTATGCCGCCAACTGGCCCATCAGCGCGCCGATGGACGCCGCCCAATGCGGGTCTGTCGCATAGTGGACGTTCATCCCGGCCAAGGTCGGCGACACGTACAGGCTGGAGCCCGGGGTCAGGTAGTTCTGGCGAACCTCCCACGCCTCAAACAAAATCGCATAGGCGTCGCTGGGGAACGTGCCCGCGTCAACCCCCGGATTGGAGTCAAACGCCCCGTAGCCGAACAGGTTGTTTTTCGCCCGGGCTATCTGGCTTTTCCCCCAGCCGGTTTCCAGAATCGCGTGGGAGACCAGGTAGTTCGCGTTCACGCCGTACAGGTTCTGCGCCTGGATGAACACGCTGCCAAGCCCCGCCAACGGCGAGTTGTGGGCTCGCAGGTACTGGTCGATGACGCTCGCCGTGATGTTCGCCGGTGCCGGGTAGCGCAAATCAACGTTGGTAAAGCTCGGACCGGGTTGCGATCCGCCGGAACCTTGTCCGCCGGAAGGCTGGCTGGGCTGTGTGTACACGACCTCGCCGCTGGGGTCTTTCACGGTGCCTCCAGGGGTGCCGGCCAACGCCTGCTCCGCCACGGACAGCGAGCTGTACACGCCAAGGATGGCGCCGGACGGCGAGAACGCGGTGTAGGCCGCCAGCGGCTGGATGTACAGCACGTTGCCGGCGGTGTCCTTGACCGTCGCCCCGGGCGACGAAGACACCGCGTTGATGGCGGCCGCCCGGTCTTGGTAGGTGCCCAGCAGTTGGCCGCGCGCGGTGAACGCCGTGTACACCGGCGCCGCCGGCTCCGTGAACACCACCTTGCCGGTGCTGTCGGTCACGGTCCCCCCCGGGTTGTTCGCGAGCGCGTCTTCCGCGTCGCTCAGCCGCACGTATGTGCCGAGCAGCGCGCCTGTCTGTGAGTAGGCGCTGAATACCGGGGTGGCGGCAGGCTGCGTGTACACCACCTGTCCGGCCGCGTTCTCGACGGTGGCGCCGGGGTCGTCGATGATGGCCGCCTGCGCGTCCGCCAGGGACGCGTACAAGCCCCGCACCCGTCCGTCAGAGCCAAGCGCGACGTAAGCCACCGGCTGTGTGTACACCAGCTTGCCGGACGAATCGACGACAGAGGCGCCCGGCATTGCAGCGACGGCAGACTTGGCGTCCTGCAGGCTGTTGTAGGTGCCCAATGTCGAACCGTCCGGCCCGTACGCCGTGTAGGTGACCGGCGGTTGCGCCGTGTACACGATGTTTCCGTTGGCGTCTTTCACGACGCCTCCCGGATCGCCAGCCAAGGCTTTTTCCGCGTCGGCAAGTGTCGGGAACCTGCCAATCAACGTCCCGTCCGACCGGTAGCTCGCGTACAGGTTCGGGTTGCTCCGGGTCATTGTCCAATGCCGGCCGTCCCACTCGTACTGGATGCCGATCCGCCGCAACGCCTGTTGCAAGTACCAGATGGGCATGAACGTCGTCTCTCGGTGCGTGTACGGGTCCGGGTACGGGATGCCGGTCACCCGGGCCACCGGCTTCCCGTTCATGGTGATAACATGGCTCCCCGCAGCCAACCGGATGTTCGAGAAGTCGACAGAAGTCCCTTTCGGCAGCGTCAGCGCCCAGGTCCTCCCATTCCAAGAGCTTTGCACGCCGATGCTCTTGAGCATGTTCATCAGGTACCAGATGGGAACATAGGTGGTGCCGTTCGCCGTGAACGCATACGGCCGCGACACGACCTTCCCCTGAAAGGAGATGGTCACCTGGCGCAGATTCGACACCGCAGGACCGCTCGTGGTCCGGCCTTTGCTGACCGGAGCGGCCGGCGGCCGGGAGATTTGCGCGGGCGCGGATGACGCGGATCCGGACGTGCCCAGCAGCAACGCCCAAGTCGCCGCAGTCGCCACCCCGCTCGGCGCCAACCCGTGCGCACGCTGAAACGCCGCCACGGCGGCCGCCGTCTGCGGGCCGAAGATGCCATCCACGGGGCCTGCGGCAAAGCCCCGCTCATTGAGCGCCTTCTGCAGCTCGGCGACCGCGCTTCCTCGCGCTCCCTCTTGAATCACCGGAGGACTGCTCTGGGCCGACACCACTTGTGTGCCGATGGGTGCCATAGACAGGGACATCAAGGCCATGCACAAAGCGATGTGTCTTCGTTTCGCCATGCCGATCCTCCAGGAATCCTCTCAGCGCGGTGAGATTTGTCATAGAATTCGTTGAAGCAACGAGATTTGCGGGCGTCCGTCCGGGAGCGGGCAGACGTGAGCGCGGAGGTCAAGGGGTTGATTCGTTGGTCTGACTTACCGTGGGTCGCGGAAGCCTGCACGCCCCGGATGAACAACCAGGTGGTGGCATCCTTGCCGAGAGACCACATGCGCTCTTTGGTGGACCACCTTCGACACGAACCTGCTGAGTTCCTGCCAAGGCCGACAGATTTCACGAAACGGCAAAACAAAGCCGCGAGGCAGAGATATCCAACTACGTTCCGTGCGTGGACCGCGCGCATACACCAGGGATTCCTATCATGGGGATTTGACATATCAGCGAACATAGTATGACACAAGCCGTCTCACGCCTGAGTTCGCGTCCATACGCTGGAATGCATCCGGTCAGAGGGGGTGACTCAGCATGTACGACGGCGGATGTTTTGGACCGTTCACCCGTTGGGCGGTGGTGTTCCTGATCATCTTCGTCCTGTTCGTCCTGCTTGTCCCGTTCGGCACCTACTGAAACCGCCAGTTCACTGCATAATGAGTTAAAGGAAGTGAACCCACATGTTCGGCGGACTCACCCGCTGGGCCGTCGTGTTCTTGATCATCTTCGTGCTGTTCATCCTGCTGATTCCCGGTGGTTACGTGCGTACCTGTACGACAACGCCCGTCTACTGAGGGTTATCCATCTCACGCAAAAATCCCCCATGAAACATGGGGGATTTTGCGTTGGAGTGACTTCTACGGGAGATCGTTTGGGGTTCTGATGGATGGCGCTTCATCAGCGGATTGTCCGTTTCAATGTCCAAACACAAGCGAAAGGGCGAGTGAGTCACGCCGTCCGCCCTAGTCTAATAGGACAATTGTCTGTCAATAGGTTCGAGCCGTTGTTGTATGGAATGAGGTTGCATACATTACATCACGGCGTACCCACCGAATACTCCGTTCTGCATCACATCTCTCAATAAGACGCCCCTCGTACAGGGGCGTCTTATTGTTGGCCTGATCACAGGCACCTTACCGTGGGCAGAGAAGAAGAGTTTACGCAAAACGATTGACAGACCACTGTGATTGAAGGCGCAACATGAAGCGGCCGCCAAGCGCCCTTCTTATCGTTTGTGCCGGGCGCTGCTGTGCGTCCGGTTATAACACTCTTCGTTCATGCATATCCCGAGCTGATAGTCCCGGCCGTCCCTACGGACAAATCCAGTTAGAAAGACGTGCATATACGGCGTAATATGAGTAATGCTCCTACAATTCAAACAATAGCATCTCCCCATGAGTCTTGTTGAGTCCGGGAACTGCCCTGTTTCTGGATGTGCACGTGGAACCATGGGATCCATGTTTCCAGCCCCTGTATGAGTCATCAATATTTATCCTTGGATTTTACAGTCGCTCGTACAATCTGACCTGGATGTTTCTCGACAAGGAGTTCCGGTGGATATTTTTTGCAAATGGTCTCACCCCTGCGGATCAACTCTTCAATGAGGTCTTTCCGCGCTTGCCAAGGCAGCGTCGCGGTCTGTTCTTCGAACACGTTGCCGATATCGACCAAAAACTCAACAACAGTTTGCGGAGAGGTGTAGCGGAACTCACCTTCAACCGCGTAGACATGGATCTCATCGAAATAAGGCTCCATGGCCCTCGGAACGGTATCGGGGCCAGGTAAGACATCCGGCTGGTTCTGAGTCGTCCCCATCTGAAGCAACGGTTCAAACCATTCGATGAAGAACTCGTTCCTGCGAGGAAAATGCAGAGGGTATACGGTCGTAAAGGTACCACCGGGTTTCAATACCCGAGCAATTTCTCTGACCGCCTCCTCAATGTTGGTGAAATGCAAGAAGGCTGTTCCAATGACGGAGTCAAATGTTGCGTCCGGAAATGGAATACGCTCAGCGGCGGCATGGACCACTTCAACCCAAGGTGCATGATATGCCTCTCGCTTTCGCATCACGGTCTTCAGCATGTTGACCGAAGGGTCTGTCGCAACCAGGCGCCCTTCCGGTCCCACCGCTGCAAACAATCCCGCCTCAAACGTCAACGCCCCCGTCCCGCATCCCAATTCCAGGACATGCGTTCCAGACTGAATTTGGCTGAGCGCGACGATCTTTTTCCGTTCGGCGCGCGCATTCGGAAACAGGGTGTTCATGATAGCTTCTATATCTTCCAAGGAATTGAAGTTGTTCAGGCGGATGAGCCTGGATCGAAACTTGATGAACCCCGATTCGTGAAATACCTGCTTAATGGCTTCCAGGATCTCATTTCCCTGGGCTGTCAGTTTCACAACGTCGAAACCCTCAACGACTTCAACCACTCCCGCCCCAGTTAAACCCTCGAGTTCCTTGCTCAAAGTCGCCGTTCCCCAGGGTCTGTGAAGGTCCCCCTTGACGAAATCTTGTACAGTCATTGACCCGTAGTACTGCAATGCTTGCAAGTCCTCATAAGCGACGGTCAGGAGATAAAAGGTCACAAAGGACTGCGGATCAGTTCTCTCAATAATATCATCAGTCAGACGTACCGCCACATTGACCATTTCCTCGGTCACTGTCATTGTGCCAAGCTCCAAGTGGCTCAAAAATACTGCCGTACTTGAGACAATTTCATAGTAGGCTTCCTTGGCCGTCTCTTGGGGGATGCGATGGACGCCCGCAAGATGGAACTGCCAATCTGGGCGCCAGTACCGATCCGCAAATGCGGACGCCTTGGTTTCAATGTCGCGAAGTAAATCGGATGAAATCCGGTGCTGGTTGTCGCTTCTGGTGAGCCAAGGTGCAATGACCACGTTGGACTGGATCATTTGTCGCCCTATATCGATCAACTCGTTCAATTTGTCCAAGTCTTGGTTCCCCCTCTTTTACTGTGTGAGTATTTCGATAAACTGAGTGAAACTCCTCCTTTGACAATCTCGCCCATTACCGGAAAGTGAGTGACAGCAGAGCGAGTGATACCGGAGTACGACTGTTGGTAGCCATACCAAGTCCCGCGAACCCAAACTGGACCTGGATTCGCGGGGCTTGTGGATAGAAGCCAGCATTGACCTGTGCGCGACGATCCGGGCGAGTTCGTTGCGCGCCGTCACAAATTCGGATTCACACTACATGCCGCCCACCTACTCCTTCGGCACCGCGTCTGCTGCGGACCGCGCGGCGACGGCACGCCGGGTGCGTGTGGCCTGCCATCCCCAGCCGATGGTCGCCCCCGTGAGGGCGCCGACCAAGATGCCCAGGCTGCCCAGGTGAACGAGATTGGCCACGGTGGCCAGGGCCGCCCCGACGAGGGCGGCAACGAGATGCTGCACAGACCGCGGACACGAGAACAGGAGCGCGATGAACAGCGCCGGCAAGGCGAATCCGAGCACGTCCGCTACCCCGGAGGGCACGGCTTCCCCGACAGCACCGCCGATGGCCGTTCCCGCCACCCACGATCCGTAACACGCAAACGCGAACGGCACCTGCCGCCACACATCGGGCACACCGGTCCGTCCGCGACCGCTCGTTACGGCAAATACCTCATCGGTGAGGCCAAACGCGAAGAGCCACTTGGCCGCCTCACGCCACAACGAAAACGCGGGCCCTAGCGCCGTGCCGTACATAAAATGGCGCAGGTTAACCAGGAGCACCGTGAGCACCGCCGAGAGAACAGATACCCCCGACAGAGCGAGGCTCACGAGCATGAACTGCGCACCGCCTGCATAGACCCAGACGGAGATAAAGACGGTCAGGAGCCACGGGATCCCGTGGCTGACGCACAGCACACCGAACGTCATGGCGATAGGGATGTACGCGAGCATGATGGGCAGCGCGTCGCGCAGGCCCGCAAGGACGGCAGAGATCCGCATCGACATCGCTTCCTATCCGATGCAATGGCTCGTGATGGCGTAGCTGACCACGCCCACGACCACGGTCCCGAGCAAATTTTGGGTCCACCACGCCACCACCACGGTGGGGATGGCTGCCCACAGTGCGGGATTGTGCAGCCATGGCACCATGTGATGATTGGTCAACAGCAGCTGCGGCCCGAGCAACGCCCCCAGCACCGCTGGCGTCACGAAGGACAGCCAGCGCCGCGCCCAGTCCGGCCATGCGACACGACTGCCGAAGCTCAGCGACACAGCGCGCATGAGATACGTCCCGAGTCCTATCCAGAGGGTCTCTTCGACCAACGGCGGCATGGCACTCTCCACCCTTGTCCAGTACATTCTGAGATATATGTAAGGTAACATACACCTGTCCGTTACATCACTCCGGAGTTCGTGGCGCGCTTCCAAGCATGTCGATATACCTGACAAACAACGAACACGCGGCGCTTACTCATGTCGCTGATTTGATGGATCGTCCGGTTGCGCATGTGGGGGGTGAGGCCATTCGTAAATGGTCGGACCGGTTGGCCGACCCGCCTGAACCGCTGCGCTAGGCGCGGTACGAGAAGATCATGGAACAGGACGAGGAGACATTGCGCGGGTTTGTGTGCGGCATGGGTCATGTTTTTGTGGATTCTTTGGACCTGGCCTTCCGCACCTCAGTCCTGCCCACTTTGCGGGATGAAGGGCGACATCGAGCCTACATCCGGAGTTCGACAGTTAATGTGCCCCTGTAGGCAGATGGATAGGATTGGGATGCAGCAGTGGCGCGGCTTCTCAGACTTATCCACAGGCATGCAG
>JADGIC010000091.1 GCA_019683615.1 Alicyclobacillaceae bacterium
ACCGTCGCCATTTCCAGGGCGAATGGTTCAATCGCTTGCTACAGGCATCCATTTCTGCCAGTCCAATCACCGTTGCTGAACTGACGGGATAGCCATGTATTATGTTATCATTCACGCCCGTTGGCATTGTGGCTGTAATCGTGTATTTTGCGATCTCGGTTACTGTAGGGATGAAGAGACACATACCGGTGCAACGGCAGGTCTTAGCGTTTGTCCTATTTCCGTCTATTAATCCCGCGTCGACAAGATCAAGTCCTTGAGGGGTCCCTGTCAAGGAGGGGCTGTGTAATGGCTGTGCGGAAGGGCGTTCGCGTAAGTGACCGGTTGGGTCGGCCACTGCAGGACCTGAGGGTATCCGTGACGGACCGGTGCAACTTTCGCTGCACGTACTGCATGCCGCGGGCGGTGTTTGGCCCGGATTACCCGTTTTTTCGATCGGATGAGGTGTTGACATTCGACGAAATCGTTCGCATTGTCAGGGCGTGCGCCCGGCTTGGGGTGCGCAAGGTTCGGCTGACGGGCGGCGAGCCGCTGTTGCGGCCGGGGCTCGAGCAGCTCATCGCGGCGCTGCGGTCGGTTGAGGGGATTGACGAAGTCGCCATGACGACCAACGGTTCGATGCTCGACGACAGGCGTGCGCGGATGCTGAAGGCGGCGGGCTTGGACCGGGTCACCATTAGCCTGGACAGCTTGGACGACGCGGTGGTTCGGCGCCTCAACGATGCCCCTGTGTCGGTTCGTCAAATCCTGGCCGCAGTGGCCGCGGCGCTGGCGGCCGGGCTGACGCCAGTGAAGGTGAATATGGTGGTCATCCGCGGGATCAACGAGCACGAAGTGGTGCCGTTAGCGGAACAGTTTCGCGGCACAGGCGTGATTGTGCGGTTCATCGAATACATGGACGTCGGCCACAGTAACGGTTGGCGCCGCGAAGACGTGGTTGCTGCCGCCGAAATTCTCGACCACATCAGCGCCCGGTGGCCGCTGGAGCCGATGCCGCCGCGGTATCCCGGCGAAGTCGCGTCCCGCTACCGGTATCTGGACGGGGCCGGGGAGATCGGCGTGATCGCCTCAGTTACGCAACCGTTTTGTCAGGGTTGCACGCGTGCCCGGCTGACTGCAGACGGGCAGTTGTACACCTGCCTGTTCGGGACGGCCGGCCTCTCTCTGCGCAGTCTGCTGCGGCAGGGCGCGAGCGAAGATGAGCTGGTATCGCTGATTCGCGAGACCTGGTCCGCGCGCGCCGACCGGTACTCAGAGTTGCGCGCGGCGGGCGCCAATGGCCTCGAGGACGGCCGCTACGAGCGCAGCCGGCGTGTCGAGATGCCGCGCATCGGCGGGTGAGACCTGCGGCTGGCCGCTGCGTCCCCGGGCCGGTCTGGGGCGGCCGGACGGTTGACGGCCGGCGGGGAAGCGGGTAAGCTAGAAACCACGAGCTGAGCTGAGGCAGTTGAGCTGAGTGAGGTGCAGTCAAGCACGTCCCCCCGTCAGTCTTTGTCGGCGCGGGCGAGGTGTGGGCAAGGCGGCTCGCGGGCCGCAGCCCCTGGGGAACCGTGCCCGGGGGTCCGTGTCTGAACCGACCGGCAACGTGTCGCAGCGGTGGCTGCGGCATTTTTGTGGCTGCACCCGGAGAGGAGCGAGAGAGAAGCGTGCTTTTGATCATCGACAATTACGACTCGTTCACGTACAACCTCGTGCAGTATTGCGGAGAGCTGGGCGCGCAGGTGGTCGTCCGGCGCAACCGCACCTCATTGGAAGAGTTGAAGCGCCTCGGGCCGCACCGGCTCATTGTGTCTCCGGGCCCGTGCACGCCCAACGAGGCCGGATGTTCCCTCGACGCCATCCGCTATTTCAGCGGCCGGATCCCGGTGTTGGGCGTCTGCCTCGGCCACCAGTCGCTCGGCCAGGCGTTCGGCGGCCGCGTCGTGCGGGCGCCGGAGGTGGTTCACGGCAAGACGTCGCTGATCACGCATCACGGCGATCCGTTGTTTGACGGCGTGCCCAACCCGTTTGAGGCCACTCGCTACCATTCGCTAATGGTCGATCCCGCCACGTTGCCCGCCGACTTTTCCGTCATCGCGGAGTGCGGCGGCATTATCATGGGGCTGCGCCACAGGCCGACCGGTGCCGTCGGTGTGCAGTTTCATCCGGAATCCATTTTGACGGCGCACGGCAAGACGATACTGCGCAACTTCCTGGCGAGTTAAGCCAACGGCGGGAGGGCTGAAGCATGCACGAACGCATCAACGCCGCGGCCACGCCGCTCGCGCGAGAATCGATGCGGGCGGATGGGCGGATCGACCCGTTTTACCTGTACCTCGACTTAGTCGCGGAACTCGGCGAGGGCAACGCCTTTCTGCTGGACGCGGCGGAGGACGAGGGGTCGTTGTACCGGATGAGCATGATCGGGGCTGTGCCGGTGCTGGAGATCCAGGTCAAGGACGGCCGCGTGGCGGTTGCCGCCGTCCGCGGTCTCGACGAGTACGTGCGGCTGGCTGCGGAGAGGGCGGGATGGTTTCCGGACGAGGAAGTGGGCGAGCGGTGGACGGGCGGGCCGAGTGTGGTTGAAGGTCCGCGCGTATGTTATCACGGGGTCGATCCGATGGCGTTTCTGGAACAGGTCCGCCTGGCGCTGCGCCGGTTGGCGGGCTCCCCGCAGGCGACCGGCGCGGTCGCGGGGGATGCCGTACGGCCACCGGAGCACGCGGCGCGCCCCGGCGGCGAGCCGTTTGCCAGCGGTCTGTTGGGCTATATCGGGTACGACGCGGTTCATTATTTGGAGGATCTGCCGAAGACGACGGTGGATGATCGGGGATTGCCGGACATCCGCCTGCAGTGGCACGCGGTGATGGTGCACTTGAACGGCGCAGAGGCGACCGTGTTTGACGCCGCCGGCGCGCTGGCAGAAGTCATCGCACCCGACGTGTCGGCCCGTTTGTTGGGCCGGGCCGATTTGGTGCACGGGGTGGTGCGCGCCCGCTGCTGCCGCCCGCGCGAGGTTCCGGAGCGACTGGCGGCCGCAGCGGCTGGCCGTCCGGATGAGGCGGAGCGCGGCCATGACGCCGCCGAGGTGGTGGAGGATGTCAGCCAGGCGGAGTTTGAGGATCGCGTGCGCCGCGCCGTGGAGTACATTCAGGATGGAGACATCTTCCAGGTCGTCCTGTCGAAGCGGGTGCGCTTGCCCCGCCGCGTCCACCCGTACGTGGCATACGAACGGTTGCGCCGCCTCAACCCGTCGCCGTACATGTTTATGGCGGAATACCCGGACATGCGGCTGTTCGGCACCAGCCCGGAGGTGCAGTTCCGGGCGGTCGGCGGGATCGCGGAGATGAAACCGATTGCAGGCACCTCCAAGGGGCGCGGGCAAAGCGCTGAGGAGGACGAGGAGCTGTGCCGGCGGCTGCTCGCAGACGAGAAGGAGCGGGCGGAACACGTCATGCTGGTTGATCTGTGCCGCAACGATCTCGGCCGGGTGTGCCAAGTCGGCAGCGTCCAAGTCACTGACCTGATGGCGATTGAGCGCTACTCCCACTTGTTCCATATTGTGTCCACCGTGCAGGGCCGGCTACGGCCGGACGTCAGCGTGTTTCACGCTCTGCTCGCCACGTTTCCGGCGGGCACGCTGACCGGGGCGCCCAAGATCCGGGCGATGGAGATCATTGACGAGCTGGAGCAGGTGCGGCGGGGGCCGTACGGCGGGATGATCGGCATCGTGGACCTGGACGCCAACGCGAACACCGCCATCGTGATCCGCACGGTCATTGAGTGCGGCGGCACATACTTCGTCCAGGCGGGCGCGGGTATCGTCGCCGACAGCCAGCCGGAGCAGGAGTGGCGCGAGTGCGGCCACAAGGCGGGCGCCATGTTGGCCGTGTTGTCAACGGCCGCTTCAGGTTGAACACCCCGTGGTGTATACTGAAGGTGTGGGAGGAGGGTCCCCGATGGGGTTGTTCAAACGGGCTGCTGAAATTGTGGAATCCCGCGTCAATCAGATTCTCGACCGGCTGGAGGACCCGAATGCGACGCTCGACTTGAGCTACGAGAAGATGCAGGAAGGGTTGCGGAACCTTCGGCGAAGCTTGGCGGATGTCGTGGCTGAACAGAAGCGTGTGGAATTGCAGTTGAACAATCTGAGGGCGGAGGTCACCCGCCGGGAACAGGAGGCGCGGGCCGCATTGCAGGCTGGCCGGGAAGACCTGGCCAGGGCGGCGCTGGAGCGCAAGCAACAGGCGGCTGCTCAAGTCGCCGACCTGGAGGCGGCGCACGCGAACATCGCCGCACAGGTAGAGAAGCTAAAGGACGCCGAACGGCGCTACCAGGACCGCATCGACGCGTTCCGGACGAAGAAAGAGGTCACCAAGGCGACTTACAACGCCGCGAAGGCGCAGGTGCGCATCGGCGAGTCAATCACTGGCATCAGCCGCGAGTTGGGCGACGTCGGCGAGGCGCTGCGCCGCGCCAACGACAAGGCGGAGCAAATGATGGCGCGGGCAGCGGCCGTGGAGCAGTTAGCTGCGGACGGGACATTGGAAGATGTACTCGACAGCCGCGACCCGGTTGAGCGTGAACTGGACGAGATCCGGCGGCGTTCTGCTGTCGATGAGGAACTCAACCGGCTGCGCGCAGAGTTGTCCGGGGGCGCTTGAAGGGCTGGTCCCGCTAGATGGCGGCTTACAGCCTATGTACAGCGCCCCAGACTATGCAAGAGCGGGCGGGCAAGCCTTGAAATCACTGCCCGCTCTGTGGTATATTAAACGACGTTCGGCTGCCGCCTTGTGAGCAGGTTGGCACGACCGATGCACACCATTGGGCACCAGTAGCTCAGCGGATAGAGCGTTGGCCTCCGGAGCCAAAGGTCGGGGGTTCGAGACCCTCCTGGTGCACCATCCGCCAATACCGCCGGTCGGTTCACGTTGGGTTCTCGGACCTCAACAGTGACGACCGGCGGTTTCATGTTGGTTTGCGGCGTCGAATCTGTGGGATGTGAAATCGCGTGGACTGCCCAGCGCCGTGACGGCGTTCAACGGGCGCCGATGAGCAGGCTGTGCATGACCGCGATGCAAAGGTCCATGACGAGCACGCGTCCGTGCTGCTGCGCGATGTCCCAAGCCCGCTCGTCGTACACCCCTTCCTGTGCCCAAATCACGGGTGCGGACGTCTGCACCGCGTCCTCCACCACCTCGACCAGAGCGTCACTGCGCCGGAATACGTTCACGATGTCAATTGGTTCCGGGATGTCCCGCACGCGGGCGTACGCCCGCTCGCCCAAGACCTGCTCGACATGCGGATTGACCGGGATGATTCGGTAACCGCGCCGCTGCATCTCGCGGCTCACGGCGTGGCTGGTGCGCTCGGGGTTGTCCGACAGGCCAACCACCGCAATTGTGCGGGCCTCTCGAAGAATGCGCGCCAATTCAGGCTGAGGCGGGTTTTGGAACACGGCCATCTCCTCCCACTCCGGTGATGTGTTCATCGTACCGCCAGGGTAAGGGGATGGCAAGGGTGGCAGGTATGCACAGAGGCTGCGGCGCCAGGGGTGTGGCGCGAGCGGTGCGGCGCCAGGGGTCAAGCCGCCATCCCCGACGGCCGCACCGAGGAGCACGGTGTTACGCCGCGCCGCGCCGGAGCCTGCGGTCACGGGCTGCTGGGGCTCTCATACATGCCCATCGCCGGTCCGCTCGGGTACACACCCATCGCCGGTGCGCCCGGGTGATACGCGGTCATCGCCACGCCCGTAGCGGGAGCCGCCATCGCCGGATACCCCGGCACGAACAGGAAGAACAGCACGAAGATGATGAGGAACACGACTGCCCACCGTGTGTAACCGCCAAACACGCCGTACATGTCATTCACCCCTCCTTGAGAGATACCTCATCAGATGATCGGACACCCGCCTGTCGATACGGACATCTGCCGCATTTTCCGTTAGCACATGGTGGCCGGCTTTTGCGCAGGCTGAAAGAGATGAAAAGACCAGCTCAACCCGCCTCGGCCCGCCTTGGCGAAGCGCATTCGGGCGCAGGCGCTGCTCGATACGTCTGGCGGCGGTCGAGAGTTTGTTGTATCCTTGGTTTGTATTGCATGAAAATACGAGGTAAAGGATGTTTATGCAGATATGGGCGAGAAGCGGATTCGCGTGGGCGTCGTCGGGGCCAGCGGTTACGGAGGGATGGACCTGATTCGCCTGCTGAGCCTCCACCCTCACGTGGAGTTGACGTACGTCGCCGGCAATCACGAGGAGTCGGCCGACATCCCGGAGGTGTATCCGTTTTTACCCGCCGCGGCCGGGCTGCGGTTGGAAAAGTACGATCCCGAGCGCTGCCGCGAGCGGTGCGAGATGGTGTTTGTGGCGTTGCCGTCGGGCGCGTCCGGCGCGGTTGCGGCCGAATTGTGGCGGGCCGGGCTGCGCGTCGTCGACTTGTCCGGGGACCTGCGCCTGCCGCCCGATGTGTACGAGCGTTGGTATCAGAAGCCTGCGGCGGATCCCGGGGCTATCGAGGCGGCGGTGTACGGGCTGACGGAGTGGGCCAGGGCGGAGCTGCGGGACGCCCGTCTGGTCGCGAACCCTGGGTGTTACCCGACGGGTGCGCTGCTTGCGCTGTTGCCGGCGGTGCGCGCCGGTCTCGCGAAACGCGGCCACCCTGTGGTCATCGATGCCAAGTCCGGTGTCTCCGGGGCGGGGCGCCACGCCGCGGTTGACCGGTTGTACGGCGAGCTGCAGGAGAACTTCTACCCGTACAAGGTCGGGCGGCATCAGCACGTGCCGGAGATTGCCGGCCAATTGGACGTGCCCGCGGAGGGCGGGCTGCTGTTTACAGCCCAGTTGCTGCCGGCAGTGCGCGGCATCTACTCCACGTGCTACGTCTGGCTGCGGGATGGCGTATCGGAGGCGGACGTCCGAGGCGTCTACGCAGAGGCGTACGCAGACGAGCCGTTCATCGCCCTGGCGCCGCCGGGCCGGGTGCCGGAACTCAAGCACGTGCGCGGCTCGAACCGCTGCCACATCGGTTTGTTTGTCGACCAGGCGGCAGGTGTGCTGCAGGTGTTCAGCGTGATCGACAACTTGGTCAAAGGCGCCGCGGGACAGGCGGTGCAAAACTTCAATGTGATGTACGGCTTCGGCGAGACCGAAGGGCTTACCGTGCAGCCGTTGTACCCGTGACATCGCGAGGGGGCGTCGCAGGATGGCGGGAGACGTGAAACCAGCACTCATGGACACTCTGAACGGGATCGCGAAACGGCCGCCGCTGCGCAGGGTGGCTGTGCTGAAGATTGGCGGGTCGCTCGGGGACGGCAGTCTGGAGGCTGCCTTGTTCGCCGTGCGCCAGGCGCAGGCGCAAGGACGGGGCGTTGTCGTCGTCCATGGCGGCGGCCCGCGCATCACCGCAGCGCTGCGGGAGGAAGGCATCGAGTCTCAGTTCGTGAACGGACAGCGCGTGACGTCGGCGGCGGCGATGGCGGTGGTGGAGCGCGTGTTAGCGTCGGTCAACGCGGAGATTGTCGGGTGGCTGCAGGCGCGCGGCGTGAATGCGGCGGGCATCACCGGCAGGCTGGGGGTGATCCGTGCGCAGCCGATTCCCGGGTTGGAGCGCACGGCGCGCGTGAATGGCGTGGATCCCGGGCGGCTGGAGGCACTTCTGGACGCGGGACAACTGCCCGTGCTGGCGCCGGTGGCAGTGGGCGATGGCGGCCTGACGTACAACGTGAACGCCGACATCGCCGCAGCCGCGGTCGCGGGTGCCCTGGGCGCGGAGCGGATTGTGTTTGTGACAGACGTGCCGGGGATCTACGCCGACTGGGAGGCGAAGCTGCGCATCGACGACGCGACGCCGGCAGAACTGGCGGCGCTGCGCGCAGACGGCCGCGTCACGGCTGGGATGATCCCCAAGGTGGAGGCGGTGGAGGCCGCCATCCAAGCGGGTGTCAAGGCCGCCTTTGTGGTGGACGGCCGCGACTTTGACGCGATGGCGTGGGCGGTGGAGTCGCCCGCGGACGGTGATTTGCCGGTATACCGCGGGACTCGCGTGCGGCCGCAAGTAGCGCCGGAGCCAACAGCTGCGGCTGGGAACGGCGCGGCGGATCACCTGATGCCGAATTACGGCGTGCGTACCCGGGACATCGTGCGCGGAGAGGGGGTTTGGCTGTACGACAGCGAGGGCCGCGAATACCTGGACTTCACCGCAGGCATCGCCGTGTGTTCCCTGGGCCACGCCCACCCCGCGCTGACGGAGGCGATTCAGCGGCAGGCCGCGAGGCTGCTGCATTGTTCGAACCTGTTCGGCATCCCGCAGCAGCGGGAACTAGCCGCCAAGCTGGCGCATCTGTCCGGGCTGGACCGGGTGTTCTTCTGCAATTCCGGCGCCGAGGCGAACGAGGCGGCCATCAAGCTGGCGCGCAAATTCGCCGCTGTCCGCGGTGAGGAGAAGCGCTGCGAGGTGGTATCTCTGCCCGGCGGCTTCCACGGGCGGACGCTGGGGGCGCTGTCCATCACTCCCAAACCGGCCTACCAGGCCGGCTTTGGTCCGCTGCTCCCCGGGTGTGTGACGGCGGACGATGTGGAGGGCGTGATGGACTGCCTGAGCGAGCGGACGGCCGCCTGCTTTGTGGAGATTATCCAGGGCGAGGGCGGTGTCTGCCAGGTCCCGCCGGAACTGTTGCGCCGGCTGGAGCAGCGGTGCCGGGAGGTCGGGGCGCTGCTCGTGATCGACGAAGTGCAGACGGGCGTGGGGCGGACCGGAACATTTTTCGCCTTCGAGCAGGTCGGGCTTAAACCCGACATCGTCACGATGGCCAAGGGGCTTGCCGGTGGCGTGCCCATCGGGGCGGTGCTGGCGCGCGAAGAGGTCGCCTTGGCGTTCGCCCCTGGCAGCCACGGCTCGACGTTTGGCGGCAACCCGTTGGCGACAGCCGCTGCCAACGTGGTCGTTGACGTCGTGTCGGATCCGGCGTTCCTCGCACATGTCCGCGAGGTCGGGGCGCACCTGGGCGAGATCTTGCGCACCCTCGGGCGGGACGTGTCCGGGCAAGGATTGATGTGGGGGATGACGGTCTCGGATGCCAAGGCTTACGTGGCCGAAGCGGCGGAGCGAGGCGTGTTGTTGACAACCGCCGGTGAGTCCAGGGTGCGCTTTGTTCCCCCGTTGATTGTGCAGCGGGAACACGTGGACGAGTTGGCCCGGCGGTTGCAAGGGATCCGCACCTGACACACAGGGTAAAACAGCCTTGTGTATAATAGACCATGCGGCCGTGTCTGGCACGGCCGCCAAATTGCCATATTCTGTCAGATTCTTGCAACAGATTCGGATACCACATGAACTCCAACTTGTGTATAATAGACCATAGCAATCTCGTCGCATTGTTGGAATTTCTTGCAGTAAATGCAATCCTTCCAGATTTTGTGTGGAAGGGTTTCCTTTTGCACGACTTGGAATCCCAGTTTGTCGAAGAACCGGGTTTGGTATGTCAGGGACAGCACTTGGCTGATGCCGAGTTGTTCAGCCTCCCGAATGAGGGCTTGTACCAGCCGCCGCCCCACCCCTTGGCCGTGACACGACGGATGGACCGCCAGCGACCGAATTTCCGCCAAGTCCTTCCATAGCACGTGCAAGCCGCCGGTGCCAACGACGGTTCCGTGGTCTTCGGCGACGTAAAAGCACTGCAGGTGTTCGTACAGGGAGCGGTACGAGCGCGGCAACATCAGTCCGGCGTCAGCGAAGTGCTGAATCAACTGTTGCATGGTTTCGACATCGTGGACCGTGGCTTTGCGGATTTCCACAGGAGGTGGCCTCCTTCAATTCACCCGTCCGAGTCGCCCTCGATGTCGTACCGTACGGTGTCGTGTACCGCATCAAGGTCGTGACATGATAGTTATAACACGCTATAGTATCAGACTCTTATACACATCTCCGAGCCCACGAGACTA
>JADGIC010000092.1 GCA_019683615.1 Alicyclobacillaceae bacterium
CCCCCCGACCGTACAGCAGAGTGGTTCCCCGCTCCAATTGCCGGTGGATGGCGTCGGCGATGGCATCCGCCTGATCGGAGATGATGATCACCGCTTTGCCGGCCTTCACGCCTTCGATGACGAAGTCAATCACTCGGCTGGCCACGAACAGCGCCACCAGGGAGTACATGGCTGTCTGCCGTCCGATGAGAAACGCGACCAGTGCAATGACGCAGACGTCGATGGCGAACAACGTACGCCCCATGCCGATGCCGCGGAAGTGGCGAACCAAGCGGGCGATGATGTCGGCTCCGCCCGTCGTGGCGCCCGTCCGAAACAGGATGCCCAGCCCGAGACCGGTCACGACCCCGGCGTACAAAGCGGCAAGCAAAGGGTCGCTGGTGGTGATGCGGACGTTCGCGGTCAACCAGCTGAACAAGGAGACCAGTGCGACGCCGACGAACGTCTTGATGATGAACTCGCGCCCAAACAACCGCCAGCTGACCACCAAGAGCGGAATGTTGAGCAAGAAAAAGGTCAGCCCCAACGGCAAGTGCAGACGGTAGTAGAGCAACAACGAGATGCCGACAAATCCGCCTTCCGCGAGATGGTTCGCGACGAAGAAGCCATTCAGGCCCAACGAGTACACTAGCGCACCGATGCTGATGCATAGCCACAAGACGACGCGACGCCACATGGGAACACTCCTCCGAGATGCTGTCCGCCGGATACTTGCAACCGGAACGCGAACCGGCGGGACGAGCCCTCCCGCCAGGCAGGTCTGTGTTCCGGTTGCCACCATTATACAGAATGGCGGTAACCGCTTCGAACGAGACCGCTCCGGAAGCGGCAGCCGCGTATCCAGGAGCCGGACGGTCTACGCGCGGCGGTACGGCCACACGAGCGCCAACAGCAACATCACGCTGACGACGCCAAACGCCGTATACCCGTACGCGACCAGGTTGGCGAATCCGACGTGGCTGCAGACGAATCCCAAAAGGAGGATGACCGCCGCAGCGATGCGCGGGTAGTGTGGCCGTTCTCTCGGCATTTGGGCGACCATGGCGTACACGTTGCCGACCAGGGTGGAGTAGATCTCTCCCCACAACACGAGCACAAAGAGTGCTTCGAACCAGCCGCCGAACACTTGCGCGACAAACGCCATCGGCATCTGAAAACGGACCGCCTCGGGATGGTGATAGAGGGTGACGAGGATGGCGAGGACCATGACGCCGAGTCCGCCCGCCCCGAGCATGGCGCCCCGCCGCAGCACGACCGGGTCCTGCATGTCACAGCCGAGCGGAATCAACACGCCAGCGGCCAGGCCGATGTTGAATGCCGCGTACACGACCGCAGACAACAAGGCCCACAGGGGACGTCCGGAACCTGCGAACCACACCTCCGCCCCGCCCGCCGGCGGCTTGCCGAAAAAGATGCTCGACACCGTGGCGTACAGCACAAATCCGACCAACAGCGGGGCGATCACGGTGTTCGCCCGCATCACGCCGTCCAATCCGCGCAAAATCGTCCAGTAGGTGATCAGCACCGTCAGTGCGCCTCCGTAGAAGAACGGCACACCGGCGCGTTCGCGGAACAATTCGCCGGCGCCGGCCAGCATGGCCGCTGTGATGCCGAACAACATCAACAGGTACACCGCGTTGAACAGGCCGCCAAGGTACCGTCCGAACAGGATCGTGTTGGCTTCGAAACACGACCCGGCGCGCAGCCGCCGCCCCAGTTCCATGACGCGGTAACCCAGCCAGGCAAACAAGGCTGTTGCGACTGCGATGGCCCCGTATCCAAACGGGCCGGCGTGCCCAAAGAACTGCAGGATTTCCCGCCCGGATGCGAAGCCAGCGCCGACGACCGTGCCCACGTACGTGCACCCCACCTGAAAGGAACGCCAGAAGCGCCCTGTTGACAACGACGACCCCTCCGCTTCCCGCCTTGAGTCAAGCGCCGCTAATTCAAACATATGGCCCGCCCGTCCCGAACATGTGGACATGTGTGGTGCGCGTTCCCATATACATGTCTGTAGGCGCGGGCGCGGAAACTGGCGGCCAGCGCGCTTGGAAGGGAGGAAGGAGGATGGCAAGTTGACAGCGATGTCTGTACTGGACGCCGTGATTCTCGGCGTCGTCCAAGGGGTGACCGAGTTTTTGCCGGTCAGCAGTACGGGACACCTGATTCTCGCGCAACAGCTGCTGGGCATCCGTGTTGACAGCTTGCTGCTGGTCACCTGCCTGCACGCGGGCACGCTGGTTGCAGTCGTGTGGGCGCTGTGGCCCGAGCTGTGTTGGGTCGTCCGGCACCCGACTTCGCGGGCGACCCGCATGCTGGTGCTGGCGATGGTGCCGACCGGATTGATCGGCATCGGGCTCGAAGACGCGTTTGAACGGGTGTTCAACACCGGCGTCACGCTCGGTTTGGAGTTCGTCCTCACCGGCATCATCCTGTGGTGGATGGACGCAGCAGACCATCCGCAGACCAAATCGGAACCCGGCGCCATGGACGCTCTGTGGATTGGGACGTTTCAGGCCTTTGCCATCATGCCGGCGCTGTCCCGTTCGGGCCTGACGATGGCGGGCGCCCTGTGGCGCGGACTGAATCGGGATGCCGCGGGCCGGTTTTCGTTTCTGATTTCCGTTCCGGCCATTCTCGGTGCCACTCTGGTCCAAGCGCTCGACTGGTGGGACGAGCCGGCCGCTGTCCAATTGGTACCCTGGGGGCCGGTCATGATCGCCACCGCGGCGGCGGCCGTCAGCGGCTACGCAGCCGTGAAAGGCACCCTTTGGCTGCTGCGGACAGCACGGATGCGCTGGTTCGCCCTGTACGTGTGGGTTGTTGCTGCCCTGGTGCTGGCCGACCAGTGGGTGTGGCACCGGTGGTTTCCGCCGCTGTCGTGGTAAGCGAAACGGGGGCTGTTCCCGCCGCGCCGGAGAGCGCGGGCGGGGACAGCCCCAGTTTGTGCCTGGGCCTAGCCGGGCGGTCTGTTGCCGTCGGGCGTTGCTTGATACCGCCTCAAGGAGTGCGGTCAAGGCGGGCATGGAACCAAATCACGCGCAGGCGCCGGACGAACGACCACGCCAGCGAGATCGCCAACAGGGTGGCCATGATCCAGAGCCAGGTGGACAGCGTAGTGAACGCCACATGCCAGCCGCCCGGCACCACGCCTGAGTCAGCACCGACCGCGGGGGCCACGGCGGCGATGGCGTGGGCCAGCGGCACGCCCAGTCCGAAGCCCCACAGGACGACGGTGCACAGGGCCGCCGTCAGCGCGTGCAGAAACCGCGCCAAGAAATACGGGGTCATCCGGATGTCGGTGTTGGTCAGCACGCTGGCCACCTGGGCGTGCACCGACAGCCCGCTCCAGGCTATGATGGCGCTGGCCAGCGCGACCTTTTGCAGAAGCGGCGCTGACACGGCTGCCGTTTGCGCGGTTCCGATGTCAATTTCGAGCAATCCTGCCAGTGTCGGGTTGACAAGGTTGCCGTGAATACCAAACAGGTGGTAGACCCCCAGAATCGGCCAGCCGACGACGCGGATGATGCCAGACAAGTGCATGACCTGGATGAGCACCGCGAAGAACACGATGAATCCGCAAATCATTAACAGCGTCTGGATGGACTCGGTGACGGCGTTGCCGAGCAGCTTGCCGAACGGCCGCCCGTCCTCCGCCCGCGCCCGCAGCATCTCCTGGTACGCCCGCCAGAGGATGTTCCTGCGCTTCGCCCCGGCCAACCCGCCGGTGGCGTTCGCGGGGCCCGCCACGCCCGCGGTCCGTTCCGCGCGCCGACCCCACAACTTGAACCCGACCCCGACCAAGAACGCGGCGATGTAGTGGGCCGCCGCGATCAGTACGCCCAATTCCGGGCGCTTGAACATCCCGACGGCGACGGCGCCGAACATGAACAGCGGGTCGGCGGTGTTGGTGAACGCGAGCAGGCGTTCCCCCTCAATGCGCGTACACATGCCGGTTTCGCGAAACCGGGCGGTGATCACAGCGTCCATCGGGTAGCCTGCAGCCAGGCCCATGGACAAGGCGAATGCGCCCACTCCGGGCACGCTGAACAACGGTCTCATCAGCGGTTCCAGAATCACGCCCAGACCGTGTACGATACCCAGTCCCAGCATTAACTCGGAAAGGATGAAAAACGGCAGCAAGGATGGGAACACAATGTCCCAGAACACCTTCAACCCTTCGACCCCGGCTTCGAACCCTTGTTTCGGGTACACCACCAAGGCAATCGTGAACAGCACCACCATGAGACCGAGCAGTGTGGTGGACCATCGGCTGCTGCGCTGTTGGCTCACTCCCGTCATCTCCTTCGTCCGGGCAACGGCGGCCAATCTTTTTGACCAGATTGTCCCAAAGCGACAGTACATCATATGGACGGCCGGGTTTGTTTATGTTTCGGATTGATCGGGCAAGTTCGCTATAATTAGGGTTGTCCTGCAGGCAGAGTTGCCCAATGGCGTTGCACACCAGGCTGTCCAGCGAGACGGGCCGTCAGTGGAGGCAGGCATGACCATCACGCTCAGGGAACTTCAAGAAGAGGTTGACCGTTACATCTCACAGTTTCGGGAAGGGTATTTCTCGCCGATGACGCTGGTCGTTCGCCTGGCCGAGGAACTGGGCGAACTGGCCCGCGAGGTGAACCACCTTTACGGGGAGAAGCCGAAGAAGAAAGACGAGCCGGAAGGCAGCATCGCGCTGGAGTTGGGCGATTTGTTGTTTGTCATCGCTTGTTTGGCAAACCGGCTGGACATCGACCTGGGACAGGCATTCCAAGCCGTCATGGAAAAGTTTCGGGTGAGGGACCGCGACCGCTGGACCCCGTTGGATCCGGGCGCAAGCGGGAACTGACCGAGCGAGGAGGTTAGCCGTTTGTCCACTTCGGAGCAGATTCTCACGACACCGCGCTCGCCCATTTCCGTGGCCATCGCCGGCGCGGCGGGGAAGATGGGGTCGGAAGCGGTGCGCACGCTGGCCAGGGACGCCCGATTCCGGGTGACGGCATTGCTCGTGCGCGATCGCAGTGCTTTTACGCCGCCGGCGGACGTCCCGGCGGCTGTGTATGATGACCCCGAACAGCTGTTGGTCGAAAGTCCGCCGGACGTCTGGCTCGACTTCACAGACGCCACCAGCGTCGTGGCGAACGTCGACCGCTGTATCGCCCATCGGGTGCGGCCCGTGATTGGAGCCACCGGGTATTCGCCGGCCGATGTCGCCCGTTGGGACGAGATGCTGCGCGAGGAAGGCATTGGCGGCGTGGCTGCGCCCAATTTCGCCATCGGCGCCCTGCTGATGATGCGCTTCGCTGCCGAAGCGGCCCGGTTTTTCGAACGCGCGGAAGTGATTGAACTGCACCACGACGGGAAGAAAGACGCGCCGTCCGGCACTGCGAAGCGGACGGCAGAGCTGATTCGCTCGGCGCGCGGCGCCGGACCGGACACGCCTATCCACAGCGTCCGTTTGCCTGGCCTGGTGGCCCACCAGGAGGTGCTGTTCGGCGGCTCCGGCGAGGTTCTGACGATTCGCCACGACTCGTTGTCCAGGCAGAGTTTCATGGCCGGCGTGCAGGTGGCATGCACCCAGGTGATGAACATCACCGGCTTGGTCTACGGACTCGAACACCTCTTGTGGTGAGCGCCCGGGAAAGACACCCGGCAGGCTGAGGTGACGGATGCGCGGCCGCCTCAGCAAAGGAGGTCTTTTGGTGAACGTCGGGTTGATTGCCCATGACCGCCAGAAAGACGCGTTGGTCAACTTCGTACTACGGCGCTGCTGCGCCTGTGCGACGCCCACAACGTGCCATTTGCCACCAACCTGGCGACTGCGGAAGCGCTGCTGCGGTCGTTGGAGCGGGGTGACCTCGACTGGCGGCGGGCCGTGAACCCTGACGGCCACTCCCGCTGATCTGCAGCCGGGAGAGGAGGTGCTGCCCGTGCGGATTGGTATTAGTTGTTACCCGACGCACGGCGGATCGGGAGCTGTGGCAACCGAACTTGGCAAGGCGTTGGCAGACCGGGGCCACCAGGTCCATTTCATCGTGGCCGGGGTGCCGTTTCGGCTGGGCGGGTTCCACCACAATATCACTGTGCACGAGGTGGAAACCGTGTCGTATCCGGTGCTGCGCACACCTCCGTACGACTTTTCACTGGCAGCCGCGATGGCTGATACGGCTGTGCGTTTTCGCCTCGACATCCTGCACGTCCACTACGCGTTTCCGTTCGCCGTCTGCGCACACCTGGCCAAGGAAATGATTGGTCCCCATCCGCTGAAGGTGGTGACTACCCTGCACGGCACGGACGTGACGGTGCTCGCGCAGGACAAAAGCTTGTACCGGTTGATCAAACTCGGCATCGAGCGCAGTGACGCCGTCACGGCGGTCAGTCAAAGCCTCGTCCGGCAGACCCGGGAGTTGTTCCACGTCGACCGCGACATCGTGTGCGTTTACAACTTCGTGAACACCAAGGTGTTCCGCCCGGTTCCTAACTCCCCGGTGCGCCGCTGCTTCGCGCCCGGCAATGAAAAGATTCTCCTGCATATCTCGAACTTTCGTGCCGTGAAGCGGGTGCCTGATGTCGTGCGCGTGTTTCGCCAGGTGCGCGATGTGATGCCGGCCAAGTTGGTGCTGGTCGGCGAAGGACCAGACTCCGGCGCTGCCCGCGAGGCGGTCGAGGCGCTGGGCCTGACGGACGACGTGTACTTCCTCGGTCGCCAGGACGAGGTGGCGGACTTGTTTGCGGCGGCCGATTTGTTCCTGTTGCCTTCCGAGAAAGAGAGCTTTGGCTTGGTTGCCCTGGAAGCGATGGCATCCGGGGTGCCGGTGGTGGGCTCCAACGCAGGAGGCATCCCGGAAGTGGTGCGCGATGGGGAAACCGGCTTTCTCGCGCCGGTGGGCGACGTCGACACGATGGCCCGGCGCGCCCTTGAGCTGTTGAGCGACCCGCTTTTGTACCAGCGTTTCAGCCGCCGCGCACGCGAGCGGGCAGTCACCCATTTCGACCAGCCGGAAAAAGTGAGCGAGTATGAATCGCTGTACCGGGCGTTGGTGGCTCATGGCTGAACGGTTGGAGGTCGCTTGGCCGGACCCCGTCTGCCGTGTATTGATAGCTCTGGAGGCGGCCGGCCACGAGGCGTATGTGGTCGGGGGGTGTGTACGCGACCTGTTGCTCGGCCGGCCGGTCCGGGATTACGACGTCGCCACTGATGCCACGCCGGACCGCGTGCAGGCGCTGTTTCCACGCACGCGACTGACCGGTGTCAAACACGGCACCGTCACCGTGCTCGTCGGAGACATGGCCGTGGAAGTGACCACCTACCGCGTCGAATCCCGTTACTCGGACGGACGCCGGCCCGACCATGTGACGTTCACGCCGCATCTGCAGCTCGACCTCGCCCGCCGCGACTTCACCGTGAACGCCGTGGCCGTTTCGCTGCGCGGCGAGGTGGTCGACCCGTACGGGGGCCGCGCAGACCTGCGGTGCCGGCGGATCCGAGCGGTGGGGGATCCGGAGTTACGGTTTCGCGAAGACGGTCTGCGCCTCATGCGAGCCATCCGCTTCGCGGCCGAACTCGGCTTTGACATTGAGGCTGGAACGCTGGACGGCATGCACCGGGCTTGGGAGCGGTTGAAGTGCGTCGCGCGCGAGCGCATCGGTCAGGAGTGGATGCGCGTCGCAGCTTCCGATTGGTGGCGCATCGCCGGGCTGGTGGCGAGCGGCCCGTGGCTGGCAGCAATGCCCGCGCCATGCGGCCAGCTGCGGGCAGGATTTGAGGCGTTGGCCGCCGATCCGGCAGCGGCCGGGCGCTGGCAGCGTTGGGTCACGGCGGACAGCGTCCCTCTGCCGTTGCCCGCCGTAGCGTTGGCCACGTGGATATATGCGGCCGACAGCGATGCCACCGTGGCTGCGGAGGTCGCCCGCGCGCTCGCTTGGCCGGGCGCCCTCGGCCGTCAGGCGGCCGCTGTTGCTGCGCTGGCCCGCGATGACCCGGCCGGGTGGACACCCGACCGTTGGCGAGAGCAGTTGTTTGCGGCGGGCCGCACTCATGTGTTGGCAGCATGCACGGTGCTCGACGTATTAAAACCCGGAGCGGGCGGCCCGGCGGTGGTGGAGCGGAGCCCAGCCGGTGCAGATCACCCTTGGCGCACCCGCTTGTATCAAACCTACGCTGCGGCACAGCCGCTGTGGTCGCTGCAGGAGCTGGCAGTGGACGGCGGCGATCTTACCGCCCTGGGGTTCCGAGGGCGGGCGGTGGGCGAAGCGCTACGGCGCCTGGCCCGGGATGTGCTGTCGGGCACCGTGGCCAATCGGCGTGAAGCACTCTTGTCGCGTTTGGAGGCGTACCGAGAGGATGGCGCATGACAGTTTGGCCGTCGAGTGGGCGGCGGCCGTAGAGCCCGGCTCTCTTACAAACCAGATTGTGGATATCTTTGTACAGAGGGAAGGAGACTTTGTATCGGGCAGTGAGCTGAGCCGGCTGACCGGGGTCACGCGGACGGCCGTGTGGAAGCACGTCCGTACGCTGGAGGACCTCGGTTTCCGGTTTGAATCCCGGCACGGGGTGGGCTACCGCCTGGCTGCGTCGCCTGACGTCGTCCTGATGCCGCTGTTGGCGAGACGTTTGACAACCACAGAGCTGGGCCGGCAGGTGTACTGGTACCGGCGGTTGGCGTCCACCAACGTGCGGGCGGATGAATTGGCACGAGCCGGCGCGCCGCACGGGACGCTGGTCACGGCTGTCGAACAAACCGGCGGCAAAGGGCGTTACGGCCGCGGCTGGTTTGCTCCGGCGGGGGGATTGTGGTGGTCGTTGCTGCTCCGCCGTCCGTTTCCTCTGGCCCGGGCTGCGGAACTGACGTTGCTGGCCGCCGTCGCTGTGCGCCGCGCCCTCCTGCGGCAGGCAGACCTGCCGGTGGGTATCAAGTGGCCGAACGACTTGGTGTGTGACGCCCGCAAGCTGTGCGGCATCCTGGCAGAGGTGCGGGCGGAGGGAGAGACCGTCCAGTACGCCGTGGTCGGCGTTGGCCTGAACACCAACATCCCGGCGGGCGGGTTTCCAGAAGACTTACGGAATCGGGCCACTTCTGTCGTCGCCGAATGCGGACAGACCGTCTGCCACGTGCAGCTCGTCGCCGATGTCCTGGCGTGCCTGGAGCCGCTGTACGAGTCGCTCGCCGAAGGAGGACCGGCGTTTTCCGTCGTCAGCGACGAGTGGCGGGACGCCTGCACGACGCTGGGCACACGCGTGCAAGTCCGCATCGGTACCCGGGTGTACGAGGGCGTCGCTGCGGATGTGGACGACCAGGGCGTGCTGAGCTTGCGGACGGATGACGGATCGACAGTGCGTATTCACAGCGGAGAAGTGTTGTTCTGAACGACAGTTTTGCGTATAAGCCCCGCCCTTTTCAGAAATGCTAGACAAAAACGGGAAGGGGATCCCCGTGTTCGACGCAGGCTTTGCGATGTTGTTCCGGGCTGTCGACCGCATCCGGACCCAGCTTGAGACGGCGGATGCGGAGTTTCGCCAGGTGCTGGCCGAAGAGCTGGTCTGCTTGCAGCGTCTGAATGACCAGTACATCGACCATTGGCTGGCCCTTGATGAACAGATACAGGAATTGATGGACACATACGCCCTGGCACCAGACGGCGAATCGCACAGCCCCGCTGGGTCTCTCTCCCTTGGCTCTGCGCCGTCTACCGTGTACGCGCATGCGGTGGCGCCCGTCTCCGCCGCAGCCGCCGCCGGCCCCGCTGCAAGCGCTGCCGACCTGTGTGTCCCGGACGTACCCGAATCGTGGCTGGACAGTCCGGCGTGGGCCATGGATG
>JADGIC010000007.1 GCA_019683615.1 Alicyclobacillaceae bacterium
CCCTGCATGCCTGTGGATAAGTCTGAGAAGCCGCGCCACTGCTGCATCCCAATCCTATCCATCTGCCTACAGGGGCACATTAACTGTCGAACTCCGGACGAACTGGCGGCGTGCACCAGATTCGCGCTGGCGGCAAGGTCGTCTGCTGGGGTTGAAACGCTATGAAGAACGGTCGGCGTCAGTGCTGCGGGGTGTGTGATGACGAGTCCGGTTGCAAGAGGGAGCCAAAGACGGTGGCCAGAAGGATGATACTTGGGGGACAAGTGCTTAGCGGGTGTCGCCACGAGCGGCGCAGGAGCAGGACGTTGCCGGGCTATCGAGCCCGGCTGGCGTCCTCAAACCCCTGACGCGCGTGGGAACCGTCGCAAAACGGCTTGTTCCCGGAGTGCCCGCAACGGCACAGGGCAAACGCTTCCTTGCGAGTGAATTCGGTGCCTTCGGCGTCGACGAGCTTGACGACGCCTTCCACCCGGTACGGTCCATTGTCACGGACGGTGATGACGACGTCAGACATGAGAACCCCTCCCTCGCTGGTGTGCGTCACCGCTTCACAGAGAAGAATTCAAAATCGATTAAAGGAACGGTGACAATCAAGCATTCAAAATTGTAATACAAACTGAATCTTGAATCCATGTTATCACGCGGCTGTGGGTTAGTCAAGGAAAGAGTGGTCATACTAACCGTTGTTCGAGAATGGCCGTTTGTTTGAGAGCGGTCCGTACGGAGGGTGAGTCATGTCTCCAGACCACGTCCTGCTCGCGCGCACCCTGTTCGCTACCTCGCTGGCGATGCATATTATCTATGCCACGCTGGGCGTGGGCATTCCGCTGATGGTGACCGTCGCCGAGGTGACGTACGCGCTCACCGGCGACAGCGATTACGCCATCATGGCCAAGCGCTGGACGCGTGGCTTCACGGTCCTGCTGGCGGTGAGCATCACGACGGGCACCACCGTCGCGCTTCAGCTGAGCCTTCTGTGGCCGCGTTTCATGCAGGTGGTCGGGCAGGTCATCGCGCTGCCGTTTCTCATCGAGATCTTCGCCTTTTTCGTGGAGGCGCTGTTTATGTCCATCTACGTGTACGCGGCGGATCGCATCCCGCACCGGTGGCGGATTGCCAGCGTCGCCTTCGTGGCGGTGGGTGCCGCGGCGTCCGCCCTGCTGATCACCGACGCCAACGCCTTCATGAATACCCCGCGCGGCTTCCGGATGGTGGAGGGGCGGGCGGTCGACGTGCACCCGTGGCAAGCGGTGTTCAACCCGGCCCTGCCGACGGAGGACGCGCACGTGCTGGTGTCGGCGTACATGACGGTTGCGTTCATCACCGCCGCGGTGGCAGCCCACGGCTTGCTGCGGCGAGCGCACAGCGACCGCGTGCGTGAACACCAGTATAAGGCGCTCATGTTGTCGCTTGCCCTGGGCGGGCTGTTTGGGATTTTCACCGCCATCGCCGGCGATGCCTCCGGCAAGTTCATCGCCCGCTACCAGCCGGAGAAGTTGGCGGTGGCGGAAGGGCTGTTCCACACCCAGGCGCACGCGCCGCTGGTCATCGGCGGGTGGGTGGACGGCGTGCACCAGCGGGTGATTGGCGGCATCGAGCTGCCCGGGTTGCTCAGCTGGCTGGCGACCGACCGGTTCGACGGGGTCGTCAAAGGGCTGGACGCGTTTCCGCGCGACACCTGGCCGCCCCTGTACGTGCATTTGTTGTTCGACGCGATGGTGGGCATTGGCATGCTGTTGGTGCTGTTGGCCATCGCCGCTTGGCTGGTCAAGACCGTCCGCCGCGGTCAGCGCTTCCCGTTCCCGCGCTGGCTGCTGTGGCTGGTGGCCGCCAGCGGCCCGCTGGCGATGGCGGCGATTGAATGCGGCTGGATTTACGCGGAGGTGGCGCGCCAGCCGTGGATCATCTACCACGTCATGCGCACCGCCGACGCGGTCACGCCGGCGCCGTACGTGGGAGTCCTGTGCGTCCTGTTTGTCGGCCTGTACATCCTGCTGTCGGTGGGCACGGTGCTGGTGATGCGCGGCTACTTCCGGCGCCATCCCTTGGCCGAGGAGATTGAGCCCGGGCCCATCTCGCCGCGACGGGTGGTGTGGTTGCCGTGAACGAGCCGCTGTGGGGTGCCGCGGTCCTGTGGACAGCGGTGTTCATCTACGCGATGGCAGGGTCCATCGACTTCGGGGCAGGCTTTTGGTCGATGGTGTACCGGCGGGAGAAGGACACACGCGCGTCGGTCATCGCCAACCGCTACCTGTCGCCTCTGTGGGAGGTTACGAACGTCTTTCTGGTGCTGTTTGCGGTGGCGCTGGTGGGGATGTTTCCGTCTGCCGCCTACGCGCTCGGCAGCGTCCTGCTGGTGCCCGGCAATCTGATCCTGATCCTGCTCACCATCCGCACCGTGTTTCTCGTCTATACGCACGCGGTGCACCGCCACCAGAGCGGGCTGCGGACCGTCTCCGGGATCACCGGCCTGGTCATCCCGGCGCTCTTGATGACCGTCTTTCCGGTCGCCCAGGGGGGCTTCCTGCGCCACACCGGCGGGCACTGGACGCTGTCGCTGGCGTCGTTGTTCAGTCACTGGACCACGTACAGCTACATCGCGCTGGGGTTGACGAGCGAGCTGTACCTCTCCAGCCTTTTCCTCGCCGATTACGCGCGCGTGGCGGGCGACGATTCCGCCTTTCAGGTGTACCGGCGCAACGCGCTGTGGCTGGGGCCGGTCACGATGCTTGCCGCCCTCTTCACGCTGTGGGCGATACCATCTTCGGCCGCTTGGCTGCGGCGCGATCTCGCCGGACAATCCACGCTTTTCATCGCCTCGGCGGCCTGCTTCCTGGTGGCGATGGCGGTGCTGTGGCGGGGGTCAGACGTCCGCCGGCGCTGGTACCGTCTGAGCGTCGTCGCCTCCGTGGCGCAGTACGCCTTGGCGATGATCGCCTACGGGCGCGCCCATCTGCCGTACCTCGTGTACCCGTCGTTCACCATCGCCAACAGCTTCACCAACATGGAGATGTTCCGGGCGGCTGTGTTGGTCCTGCTGATTGGCATCGCCATCCTGTTTCCCGGGTTCGTCTGGTTTTGGCGGCTGTTCCTGGAGAACAAGGGGTACGTCGGCAAACTGGAGTGACCGGGCATCGCGCGGCACGTTCACACCGCCTGCAGCGCCTGCTCCAGGTCGGCCAAAAGGTCCGCCTCCGCCTCCAGCCCCACGGACAGTCGCAGCAGCCCGTCGGTGATGCCGCGGCGGGCCCGCTCGTCCGGGGGCATGCTGGCGTGGGACATGCGCGCCGGGTACGACAGGATGCTCTCCGCCGCGCCCAGGCTGACGGCGAACAGGGGCAACCGAAGCCGCGCCGCGAACCGCCTGACCTCGTCCGCGCCGCCGATGTCGAACGACAGCACCGCACCCGGCCCCTTCGCCTGGCGGTCGTGCACCGCTTTGCCGGGGTGGCCGGGCAGACCAGGATAGTACACTCGGTTTACCTTCGGGTGGTCCTGCAGGAAGCGGGCGATGGCCTGGGCGGACGACTGGGACTGGCGCATCCGCACCGACAACGTCTTGATGCCGCGCATCACCAGCCAGCTGTCGTACGGGCCGAGCACGCCTCCGAAGCCGTTTTGGATCAGGTACATCTCGGCACCCAGGCGCTCGTTCGCCACCGTCGCCAGGCCGGCCACCACGTCCGAGTGGCCGCCGAGAAACTTGGTGGCCGAGTGCACGACGATATCCGCGCCCAAATCGTGCGGCCGCTGCAGGTATGGTGACATGAACGTGTTGTCGACAATCGTCACCAGTCCCCGCTCCTTCGCCAGTGCGCAGGCGGAGGCCAGATCAATGATACGCAGCGTCGGGTTGGACGGCGTCTCCAGGTAGAGGGCGCGGGTGTTTGGCCGGATGGCAGCCCGAACCCGGTCGAGGTCGGTGGCATCCACAAACGTCGCTTCGACGCCCAGCCGCGCGAACACTCGCGTCAGCGCCCGGTAGGTGCCGCCGTAAATGTCCTCGCAGGCGACAATGTGGCTGCCGGCCGGGAACAGCAGGAGCGCCGCCGTGATGGCGGCCATGCCGGAGGCGAAGGCGAACCCCCGCACGCCGCCCTCCAGCTCGGCGATCACCCGTTCCAGCGCCACCCGCGTCGGGTTGCCGGAGCGGGCGTAGTCAAACTCGGGCGGGTGGTCGAAGTCCGGCTGGTGGAACGTGGACGCTTGGTAGATGGGAATGCTGGCGGCGCCGGTGTACGGGTCCACTTCGGCTCCGGTGTGCAGGTTGAGCGTCTCAAAGGAAAACCTGTCCGGCGCGTGCCGTCCCGGTCCCTGACGTTCAGAGGCCAACGCGCTTCACCTCCCGCTCCGCCGCCTTGAGCGCCTGTTCCAAGTCGGCAATCAGGTCGTCCACGTGCTCAATCCCGATGGACAGGCGCACCAGCCGGTCGGTGACGCCGATGGCTTCGCGCACCTCCGGCGGGATGTCGCTGTGCGTCTGCACCGCCGGGTATGTGATCAGCGATTCGACACCGCCCAGGCTTTCGGCAAACGTGATCAGGCGCACGTTCGACAGCAGCGGTGCCACCAGCCGCGCGTCGGCGACGTCGAACGACACCATGCCGCCAAACCCGGTCGCCTGTTGCTCGTGGACAGACCGCCGCGGGTGGCCGTCGAGGCCCGGGTAGTAGACCCGCGTGACCAAGGGATGGGTCTCCAGCCAGCGGGCGACGGCCGCCGCGTTCGCTTCGTGGCGCTGCATCCGCAGCGCCAGCGTCTTCATCCCGCGCAACAGCAGCCAGCTGTCGTGCGGCGACAGCACCGCGCCGGCCGAGTTCTGGTAGAACTGAAGCCTCTCGCCCAAGGCCGGGTCCTTGGCCACCAGCAGGCCGGCCAACACGTCATTGTGGCCACCCAGGTACTTGGTCGCCGAGTGTACCACCACGTCCGCGCCCAGCTCCAGCGGCCGCTGGAAGTACGGCGTCATGAACGTGTTGTCCACGATGGTGATGATCCCGCGGGCCCGGGCGATGCGCACGCAGCCTCGGATGTCGCTGATCTTCATGAGCGGGTTGGTGGGCGTCTCCAGGAACAGCGCCCGCGTCCGCTCATTCACCGCCCGCTCCACCGCTTCCAGGTCGCCCGTGTCGACGTACGCCACGTCGATGCCGAGCGGCCGCAGGATCCGTTCGAACAAGCGGTAGGTCCCGCCGTACAGGTCGTCTGACACCACCAGGCGGTCCCCCGGCCCAAACAGGCGGCACAGGCAGTCGATGGCGGCCATCCCGGATGCGAACGCCAGGCCGCGGGCGCCCCGCTCCAGCCGGGCCGTCTCTTCCTCGAGGGCCTGCCGTGTGGGGTTGCCGGTGCGGGTGTAGTCGTAGCCGGTGGACTGTCCGGGCCCCGGGTGTGCGAACGTCGCCGAGTGGTAGACGGGCACGGAGATGGCGCCGGTGGCGGGATCGCGGCGGTTGCCGAGCTGGGCCACGTGGGTATCGATATGCACGTGAGTTCCCTCCTTGGGCCGATGCGCCGGCGGGCGCGCCCGGCGGGTGCTGCGGGTTCGGCCGTTGCGGGCCTTCGTGAGCACAAGTGCGGCCGAGCACAAACCTTTCTCTCCACTTGTAACCCGATCTCGCCGGTGCGTCAATGCACAGCGATGGAAATCACGTCATCTGCCGTCGAGAGGGCGGACCAAGGCTCGGCGGTGCCGGGCTGGTCGGCGACCGTCCGTCAGCGGATGGCCATCATCTCCTGGTGCAGGCCGTCGTACATGGCCGCCTCCGAGCGGGCGAAGTAGACGCCCACCCGGTACATGCTGCAAAGCGACTCCGGCTGCGTATATTGGGCGAGGATGTTCTTGCAGAGCTGGTAGTGGCGAGGTTCGTGTTCCTGCGCATGAGCCTCCCAAAACCGTACGTCTATTGTCCGCTCCCGGTTGTACTCCGGCCGCCGGAAGCCGCGCCCGATGGCGCCCATCACAGACCCGGCGAACAGCTCCGACCCCAGGCCGACGGCGGCCATCGCTTCAAGCGGAGTGGCGGCGCGGAAGAACTCCAGAAACGTGTCCACGGCGGTTTGCACACAGGCCGACATCGGTTCCGCCGGGATGCCGTCGGCGTCAAGCGTGACGTCCGGATCGACCGAGAGCAGGAAGGTGCGGTAGAGCTGTTCGTGAGAGCGGCCGGGGACGCCGCGGCCAGCCTCGTCCCAGAGGTTGTCCGCCAGGGGTATCCACCAGGATTCCAGCGGGTTCATGGCGGCGATGGACGCCCCGAGTACGCGCGGAAAGTGGCGGCTGTAGTAACTGTACTGGATGGCAAAGTGGCGAATTTGCCGCCAGTTGTACCGTCCTTGCAACAGGTGCGTGAAGAACGGCGCTTGGAAGAAGGCGCTCTCCACGACGCGCAGCACCGCTTGCTCGACGTCTTCGTAGGTTCGCAGTGCGAGTTCCGCCGGTGCGGCCGGCGCCTCTGCACGGGCGAACGCCCGGCCCTCGTCTCTGACGCCGTCAATCGTCATGGCCCGGAACCCTCCTTTCCTGTGTCCTCTACCAGTATAGCAACAACACTCCCTTGACGGATGGCGTCGCAGGCGCTAGACTGATCACATAATCTTTACTATACCCATCGGAATTTGTTTTATATGTGAAGAGGTTGTGAAGGCGGGTTTGAGCAATCGTTGAGGGAATCAGTGACGGTTGGTTCAGTGACGGTTGGTGGCGTTCATCCAGGTGTGAGCGGGGGACAGAGACGGTATGGACTGGAAGGTTTCGGTCGTCGGTTTCGTGGTGGGTGTCTTGATCGGATTGACCGGCATGGGCGGCGGCACCGTCATGACGCCCTTGATGATTTTCGTGTTCCACATGCACCCCGCGTTGGCGGTGGGCACAGATTTGGTATACTCCTCGCTCACCAAAATGGCCGGCGCCATCCAGCATATCCGGCAACGGACCGTCGATTTCCGGGCGCTGAAATTCCTCGCCATTGGCACTGTGCCAGGCGCGCTTGGGGGCTCCCTGCTCGTTGGGTTGCTGGAAAGGCACCTGCCGATGCAGCACTTTAACACCGTCGTGGGGCGGGCGCTTGGTGCCGTGTACATCCTGGTGATTGCCTCGATGGTATGGCGCTGGTGGGCAGCCCGGCGGGGCGGCCGCCGCAAACCGGAAGGCGCAGTGCCTTTGCCGCGCCTTGGCTTGGTCGCGCTTGGCCTGGTCGCCGGTTTCCTGGTCGGATTGACATCGGTCGGAAGCGGGACCCTGTACATTGCGGTGCTCGCTCTCATTTACCCCATCGCCAGCGCGCGGATGGTCGGCACTGACATCGTCGTGGGCGTTTTGGTGACCGGCGTGGCCGGGCTCACGCACATGGCGTTTGGCAACGTCGATCTGCGGATGGTGCTGAGCCTGTTGGTGGGCTCCATCCCTGGTATCCTGCTTGGCAGCAAGGTCACCGTGCGGCTGCCTGAGCCGGCGGTGCGCGTCGGCCTGATGGCGATGCTGTGCTGGTCCAGCTGGAACCTGCTGCTCCGCTGAATGAACAGCCTGTTAGGTGCAACCGGTCGCTATTGACCGCACACGGGCCGGCCGCAGGGCAGCGGCCGGGGGCAGGCGGCCCCAGCCGCGCCGGACCGGAAGCGGCGGAACATCACTGCAACGGAGGAATCGAGATGGGCACACTCATCACCCCGCATGGCGGGACGCTGGTACAACGCGTACTCTCGGGGCGCGAGCGCCAAGAGGCCCTCGCCGAGGCGCGCAGCCTGCGCCAGATTGAACTGTCCGGCTGGTCCTTGTCCGACCTGGAGCTGATTGCCACCGGGGCGTTCTCGCCGCTCACCGGCTTCATGGGCCAAGCCGACTGGGAGAGCGTCGTCGAGACGATGCACCTGTCCACCGGCGAGGTGTGGAGCATCCCCATCACGCTCCCGGTGCCGGAGTCACTCGCCAAGAGCCTGAAAGCGGATGAACGCGTGGCCCTGGTGGGGCAGGACGGCGTGGTGTACGGCGTCATCGAAGTCCGGGAGGTGTACTGGTACGACCAGCGGCGCGAGGCGGAAGCGGTCTACCGCACGACCGATGAGGCGCACCCGGGCGTGAAGAAGCTGTTCGAGCGCCCGCCGTACGCGGTGGCGGGTCCGGTGTGGCTGCTGAACCGCCGGGACCCGGGCGAATTCGCGGAGTTTTACTTTGATCCGGCGGAGATCCGCGCCGAATTCGAACGGCGCGGCTGGCGCACCGTGGTGGGCTTCCAGACGCGCAATCCGGTGCACCGCGCACACGAATACATCCAGAAGTGCGCGCTGGAAATTGTCGACGGCCTGCTGTTGAATCCTTTGGTTGGCGAGACGAAGGCGGACGACATCCCTGCTAGCGTCCGGATGCGCAGCTACCAGGTGTTGCTGCAGCACTACTACCGTCCGGAGCGGGTGTTCCTCGCCGTCTACCCGGCCGCCATGCGTTACGCCGGTCCGCGCGAGGCGGTGCTGCACGCCATCGTGCGCAAAAACTACGGCTGCACGCACTTCATCGTCGGCCGCGATCACGCCGGCGTTGGCAACTACTACGGGACGTACGACGCCCAAAAGATCTTCTCCAACTTCACGCACGAGGAACTGGGGATTCAGCCCCTGTTCTTCGAGAACAGCTTCTACTGCGAGAAGTGCGACGGCATGGCGTCGGAGAAGACCTGTCCGCACTCGGAAGAACACCGCTACATCCTGTCGGGTACGAAGGTCCGCGCGATTCTGCGCAGCGGCCAGCGGCCGTCGCCCAAATTCACGCGGCCCGAGGTCGCCGACGTGTTGGTGCAGGGACTGGCCGAGAGCGAACCGGTCACGGGCTGAGCCGTCGGAACCCGGGCAGGGTGCCCGTACGGCCGTGCAGCTCGCAGGTGCAAGGACGAATGTTGAGTAAGCCGGGTTGTGCTGGCTGCCCAGCCTTGGGGGCGGCCGGTAACCCGGCCTTTCGTCTGTTGTCAAGCGTGCGGCAAGCGGATATAATCACCAATTGTCACGTGGCCGTGGCGGTGGGGAGGCGTTTGCCGTGACCGAAGACGACTGGTCGTACGAAATGCAGCGGCTCGACGTGGTGCTGCGGGAAATCCGCCGACAGTCAGATCAACTCGGGGCCAAGTCGGACCACCGGCGAGGAGACGTGGTGGAGTCCCGCCGACAGATGTACGACGAACTTCCGCACTTCCCGGTCAGTTTCGAAGCGGTCGTCGAGATTGCCCAGAGTGTCGAACAGATGGGCCGCCGGGAGCGGGAGTACATGTTTTCCAGCGAGCTGCGGGAGCGGTTGGAACGCCTGCTGGCGTCGCCTTACTTCGGCCGCATGGATTTCCGGGAGGCGGGTGAATCGGCTGCGGAGCCGATCTACATCGGCCTGTCTTCGCTGATCGCGGGGGACTCCGGCGAGCCGCTGATATACGATTGGCGCGCACCCGTGTCGAGCATGTATTACGATTACGCCACCGGTCCCGCCCAGTACCAGGCGCCGGGCGGCGTCATTCGCGGGGAGATTGAACGCAAGCGCCAGTACAAGATTCGCGACGGGCGCATCGAGTACATGTTTGACACCGGTTTGCACATCGGCGACGACCTCTTGGCGGAAATGTTGGGGCGCAACGCCGACGCCAAGATGCACAACATCGTGACCACCATCCAACGGGAACAAAACCGCGTGATTCGGGATGAGCAGCACCGTGTGCTGGTGGTCCAGGGTCCCGCGGGCAGCGGGAAAACGTCGATCGCGCTGCAGCGCATCGCCTACCTGCTGTACCGGCACCGGCGAAGCCTGGCGGCCCACAACATCCTGTTTTTGACGCCCAACCGCCTGTTCCAGGATTACATCTCGTTGGTCCTGCCGGAGTTGGGGGAGCGCAACACGCTGCAGACCACGTTGGAGGAGTACGCGGACAGCCTGTTTCGGGGCGAGATCCCGCTGGAAGGATTGCATGCCCAGCTGGAGTCGCTGTACGGAGTTGCCGAATCACCCCAGCAGCGCCTGCGGGGGGAAGGGATCCGGTACAAGGGTTCGGCAGCGTTCGCGCGGGTGCTGGAGCGTTACGTCGACTGGCTCAGCCGGGGCGGGCTGCGTTTTGAGGATATCAAAGTGGACCGCAAGACGTTGTTCGCGAAAGAGGAGACGGAACACCTGTTTTACCAGCAGTACGCGCATCTCCCGGCGCCGCGCCGGTTTGCCGCCATTCGCCTGCGCATTGCTGAAGCGCTGGACGCTGCTGAAGGCCCGCTGGTTCAGCAGGTGTACCAGAAGTTGCTGCGATCCGACCGCTACTTGGGCGAGGAGCACGAGCTGCGCGCATACAGCGAGGCCGTCATGCGCCGCAAGCTGCGGGCGGTCCGCGACCGCCTGCGGGACCTGCCGGCGGTCGATGTGGTACAACTGTACACCCGGCTGTGGGAGGACGAGGCGCTGTTCAACCGGTTTGCCGAAGGGCTGCCGCTGCCCGCTGACATCCGCGGGATTCGCGCCTGGACGGTCGAACGGCTGCAGGCCGGTCGGGAAATTCCGCACGAGGACGTGTGGCCGCTGGTGTTCCTCAAGGGGGCCTTGCAGGGGGCCCCGTCGTTGACCGCAGTCCGCCACGTGATGATTGACGAAGCGCAAGACTACTCACCGCTGCAATACGAAATCATCCGGCAGCTGTTTCCGCACAGCCGCTTTACGTTGTTGGGGGATCTCAACCAGTCCATCCATCCGTACACAGGTCTGACCGACTACCGGACCGTCCTCGACGTGTTCGGAGAGTCGGAAACACAGGTCGTGCGGTTGCACCAGACCTACCGCTCCACGGCTGAGATCGCCCGGTTTGCGGCGGCTGTGCTGGCCGCCGGGCAGGCGGCGGGCGGCGACGTGCGCACGGTCGAGCGGCCTGGCCCGAAGCCGAAGCTGGTGCGCGTGTCACACACCGGCGCCGTCGTCGCGGAGGTGGCGGCCGCAGTGGAACAGATGTTGGCGGACGGCTTGCGAACGGTGGCAATCATCTGCAAGACGGCCGCCGAAAGCGCGGCTTTGCACGAAGTGCTGGCGACCTTCACGAAGGCCCGCCTGGTGGTGACCGGAGACCAGCCATTGACAGTCGGCACAGTGGTAATTCCCGTCTATTTGGCGAAAGGGTTGGAGTTCGACGGCGTGATCCTGCCCGACGTGTCCGCGCAGGTGTACCAGACGGAAGCGGACCGGCGCCTTCTGTACACGGCCTGTGCGCGGGCGTTGCACCGGCTGGTGTTGTACACCGCCGGCGAGTGGGCGCCGTGGATTGCGCAGGTGTCGCCAGACCTGTACGAGGCGTGTGTGATCTCGCCAAAGTGAAGGGGCAGGGGGCCGATCCGCCGGCCGTCGCACCGCCCTCGCCGCAACCCGGCTGTCTGCACAAACACAGCCGCAGGCACCTGCTGCCCAGGTTCCTGCGGCTGTTGCTGCATTCCGACGCCGGAGCGCCCGGCGCCCTGCCGGCGGCCATTGCGGACGCGGTTACCAGAGAACGACTGCGAGCACCGTGCTGGCCACCAAGCCCATGATAACCGGGATGAAGTTTTTCTTGGCCAAATCCAACGCGTTCACACCGGCGATACCGGCGACAGCGACCAGCGTCGACCAGGCAATGAGAGTGCCGCCGCCGGTCCACACGGAGCCCATCTGGCCCACGGCGCTGAGCATCGACACGTACCCGACGTTGTGGCCGCCCAGCGCGGCTGCTGTCGCGCCGACCAGCGGCAGCCCGGCAAACCCGGAGCCGTCCAGACCGGTGATCATGCCGAGAATCAGCACGCCGAACGCGGCCAGCGCACTGCCCGGTGGCAGGATGTGGCCAAGCTTGACAGCGGCGTCAAACAGGAAGCCAGGCGCCCCTTGACCGAGGATGGCCGAGGAGCCGTCCGAACTGCCGAGGAAGAAGAACCCGGCAATCGGAATCACAGGACCCATTGCGCGGAAGGCGAACAGGAAACCGTCCACCAGGAAATCGGAGGTCGCCTCGAACGCCTCCAGTTTTGGCCCGCCGCGAGCCATGCTGATGATCATCAGCAGCAGGCCGCCCATGCCGCCCAGCAGCGCTGTCGCGTCACCGCCCTTGAGACCCTGCGTGATCATTGCGATGATGACCACCAACAGGAGCACGGGAATCAGGATGGCGACGAGGCCAGCCTTCCTCGACGACGCCGCGTGTGCGTGTTCGAGTGTGGCACCCACTTCTTCTTGCGCCGACAGCATGCCGGCCACTCGCATCCGCTCTTCCTCGGACTGCCGTGCGAACGGCACATCCTCTTTGCGCTGCATGACGTATCCGATACCCAGGGCGATCACGCCCGTCACAATCGTCAGCAGTCCGCCTTTCGGAAGCACCGTTGTAATCGGAATGCCTGCGGCTGTCGCCGTGATCTTCGGTGCCCCTTGAATTACGATGTCGCCCGCCAACGCCATGCCCTGGCCGGCCATGGCGATGGCCATGGCAGCCGTCATCGGGCTGAGGCCAACCCGGACCGCGGCCGGAATCAACAAGGCACCCACCAACGGCAGCGCGGGTGTCGGCCAGAAGAACAGCGAGATCAGGAACGTCGCCAATACCAAGATGACATACGCAAAGAACGGGTTGATCATCAGCCGCTGAATCGGCCGGATCATCACTTGGTCGGCTTTGATGGAGCTGGCCGCTTTCAACATCGCCACCATGACAGAAATCAGCAGGAATACGTTAAACAATTGCGTGGCAGCATACAAATCAGCGTTGAACAAGGCCTGAATACCGGTGACGATGGAGCCTTTGTAAGCCCAGCCCACCAATACGGTGAAGACCATGCTCGGCAACACGATGTTTTTGCGGAAGATCATCGTGGCCACGATGAACAGTGCGCCGATCAGATAGATCCAGTGCGCTAAGGTCAAGTTCCGAACCCCCTCCGGGTCTGGCTGTCGGATCATACAAAAGATCGTTTGGTTGGCGGACGATGTGCGAAGCAAACAACATCCTGTTGCCGGCGGTGACATCCCCCCTTTCGATACCCGGCTGGTTCGCCGCGGTGCCTCAGCGAGGAGCGCGGACTCGGCTGAACAAGTCGTGTTTGGCGTTGTAGCCGGTCGCCTGCAGGCGATGGTTTTTTGCCGCAACCTGCACGATTTCTGCAATGTCGCGCCCGGGCTTCACCGGTATCGTGATTTTGGGCACCGGTATGCCGAGGTAGGACACCGTTTGATCCTCCAGGCCGAGAGCGTCGTAATCGGTGCGATCGACCCACGGTACCAGTTCCACTTCCAGGTTGATCTCGGCTGATTCCCGGATAGAGCCAATCCCGTACAGTTCCCGCACGTTCAACAGCCCTGCCCCGCGAATCGACAGAAAGTGTTCATTGATGGGGCTGGCGGACGCCAACAGACGCGACCCCACCCGGCGGACCACAATCATGTCGTCGGCGACGAACAGATGGCCCCTCTCAATCAGCGACAGCGCGACTTCGCTCTTGCCGATGCCGCTCACACCACGCAGTATGATGCCGACGCCAAACAGCTCCACCATCGTGCCGTGCAGGCCAATTTCCGGCGCCAGCCGTTCCAACAGGTAAGTGTGCAGGCCTAGCGAAAACTCGGTGGTGTCCCGGTTTGTCCGCAAAAGCGGCGTGCCGTACGCGTTGCACAATTCGATGAACAGCTGCAGCGTTCGGATTCCTTCTGTGAAGATCACGGCGGGGACGCTGCGTTCAATCAACCGTTGGATGGCTTGGTAACGGTCGTTGCTGGACAGCCGCACCAGGTAAGCGGTTTCTTTTTTGCCAAGAAGCTGAATCTTAAAAGGATCAAAGTAATCAAAATATCCAATGAGTTCTAACCCGGGTCGGTTCACCCCGGCCTGTCGCACCACGGTGTCCAAACCGCTGGAACCTGCCAACACTTCCAGTCCAAACGCGCGAACGATGTCGGCAACCCTGAGCGGTTCCATCGGATACTCCCCGCAGCCCCTTCACGATTCCTGGAGAAACCGGATGATGGCGTCGCGTGCCGCCAAACCGTCTTCCCCGTAGGTGAGAATTTCTACGCTATCGCCTTGCTGCAGGTTGAGAGAGAGCATCCCCAATACGCTCTTGGCGTTGGCTTCCCGAGTCAGACCGCCGACCGGGCCTTCACCCTCAAAGAAGTGTTTTTTGAACTGAATCTCGGCCCCGTACTGCGCGGCGATGCGGACAATCTGCAGAATCTGCTCGGGCGCCAAATCGCGCGCTACGGACATGACTTCGGAATACAGGTGTTCCATGAACAGATACCTCCTTCTCTGATAGGTACGGAGAGGAATTTTCCTTCAAAGGCAGGCGTTCACGGCTTCGCCGCCCTCCGAACTTCTTCGTCGTGGCATCGTCCTTCTGAGGCCATCGCCACTGCCGGCGCCGGCCGGTCTCAATCAGCCAGCTCCGGCCGCTCCTGTCGAACCCGGGCTTCCGAGCGGGCACGGCTGCGCAGCCACACCAACGCCATCGCCAACACCGCCACCGTGACGCCCAGTGGAATGATCCAGTCGTCCCCTGGGAACGACGCCCAACGGGCGAACCAGTTGTCCGAAACCAGGATGTGGCCCGCGGTCCAAGACAGGATGGCCGTTCCGGCCCACAGCAGGATGGGAAATCGGTCAAGGAGTGCGACGACGCCGCGGCTGCCGAGAAGGATGATCGGAATGCTGATGAGCAATCCGACAGCGATGCTGGCAAATCGCCCGTTGGCTATCGCCGCGATCGCCACCACGTTGTCCAGGCTCATGATGAGGTCTGCTAAAACAATCCAAAGGATGATTTTGACCATTGAGTGGTGTTCAGGGCGCTTCCGGGTGGATTCCGCTTCCTGTTTGCTGATCAACAGCTTCAGGGCGATCCACGCCAGAAACACGGCCCCGGCCGTCTTGACGCCCGGGATTCGCATAACCCAGTTGGCAATGCCAGTCAGCGCCACCAACAGGATGACGAGAATCAGGCTGCCCCAGACCATGGCGTGCCGCCGGTGACGTTCCTCCAAAGGCCGGATGATCATGGCAAGAATCACGGCGTTGTCTGCGCTCAGCAGGGCATTGACAAATATGATGTTGAGCGTTGAAAGCATGATGGCTGTCACGGCGGTCACCCATCTTCAAGGTTGGCTGTCACCCATGCAGTTTATGTACACTGCATGTTGTATACCAAAACTATTTTTTTAATTTTAGTTATAGTGGACGAGGACAGAAGCGTCAACAAAGATTTTGATGCATTATTTCCCGGTATCTATCATCCACTGCAGGCCCGTGCCAGGCCGGAAGCAGCCGCCCGGGTTGAAGTGTCGCCGTGGCCGCCGGGCGGGCGCGCCTCGTCGCTGCGGCATCGGTGTGCTATAATGCCGCTCAACGCGCTGTGCCGAAGAAAGGGGAATCGCACGGGTGAATACTGGCATCATTGGCTACGGAGCGATCGGCCGCGAGGTGGCTGCACGTCTGCGGCGGGGCGATGTTCCCGGCGCCCGGTTGGGGGGCGTGCTCGTCCGGAAGCCATCGCCGGGAATGAGTGCGCCGGATTTCACCGACGATTTGAACGAGTTTTTGTCCTGGGGGTTGGACCTGGTGGTCGAGGCTGCCGGTCAGGACGCGCTGCGGGAATACGCCTGCCCGGTGCTGGAGCGGGGTGTTTCGCTGGCGGTCGTCAGCGTCGGAGCGCTGACGGACGACGGGCTGGCAAGGGATCTGCGGCGGTTGGCGCAGGAAACAGGGGCGAAGGTGTACTTTCCGTCCTGCGCGATCGCCGGGCTGGACCGGATTGCAGCGGCGCGCGAAGGGCGCTTGGACGCCGTCAAGCTGACCACGCGCAAGCCGGTGGGCGCCTGGTACGGGACGGTCGCGGAGGAAAAGTACAATCTGGCGCAGCTGACGGAACCGGTTCTTCTGTACACCGGCACCGCGCGTGAGGCGGCCTGCTTGTTTCCCGAGAGTGTCAACGTATCTGCCGCGCTGGCGCTGGCCGGGATTGGTATGGACCGAACGCAGGTCGACGTATGGATTGACCCGACGCTGACGGCCAACGTTCACCAGGTCGAAGTGACGGGGGAGTTTGGGCGATTCGCGTTTGAAGTGCAAAACCGGCCTTCAAAAAACCCGAAGACCGGAGTCATTGTGGCGATGAGCGTGGTCAAGCTGATCCGCAACCTGGCGGGGCCGTTTGTCATCGGAGTGTGACGGACCATTGCCCGGCGGCGGCGACGGCAGCCACAAACAACAGAAACAGGATGGAAAAGGCGGCGTTCCAGCGGATGATTTCGGACGGCTGAACGCCGCTGACGCTGGCGGCCACGTTCGCCGTCGCGTTGAACGGGCTGAGCACAAAACTGGTCACGCCACCGCCGAACAGCCCGATGGCGAGCCATATGGGTGACACGTGCAGAACCGATGGGGTCAGAGCGGCACCCAGGAGGGAAATCGTCACGACCGGGTGCAGCCCCACCAGCGACAGCACTACGGTCACGATCGGCACCAGGGCTACGAATCCGGTCGGACCGATTGCCCAGGAGGCGTGGATGAAGGCGGTGTCAAAGGCGTGAACGTACGTCGATTGGTGCAGGCATTGGACAAAGTACCCCGCAGCAGTGAATACGGAGAACGTGTTGTGGAGCGCCTGCACGGACTTGCGCTGTTGCGCCAAGCGTTTCCAAAAGATTGGCTGTCGCCCCAGCAGCAGGCTCCACAGCCAGGCAAACGGCATCGCCAAGATCGCAATCACCTCAATCATCGCCCATCCGGTGAGCGACTGCAGCGACTGCATGGCGGCGAAAAACAACACGACGGCCAGACCGATATGCCACAGTTTCCCGGACCGCGCCGGTACCGCGGTGCCGGTAGCGGCAGCGTTACCGTGGATGGGCCGCCCGAACTCGGAAAGTGCGTCTGCGGACGGCGCTGGGGCTGCGGATTGCTGCCGGGCTGCGGGCGGCACGGCCGACGGCGGGCCGCTGGCCGCGGTTGCGGCCGCTTCCTTGGCCGCCTGGTTGGACCCGGTGATCCGGAATATGGCGACGCCGATGGCGAGGCCGGCGAAGCTGAGGGCAAGCGTGACAGGTACCGCTTGCGCCCAGCGGATACCGGTGATGTCCACTATCGCTGCGACGACGGCCGCAATTGGGCTCCAAGCGAGCGGCATCGCGTAACCGACGACAATGCTGGACATGAGAAAGCGGGTTGGTTCCGGAATTCGCCGCTGCTCCACCAAGCGCGCCACCGATTGGTACATCATCGGGATGGCAGCAATGTTCATGAGGCTGGCCAGCAGGTACGACAAACCGGCAATCGTCAAATACAGGCGGCGAGGTGACAGATGCCGCCCCTCGAACAGACGCTCCACCGCCTGTTGGTAGTCCCCGGCGACGATGGGGATGGCGAGAATCGGTACCACGGAAAACAGGCTGAGAAGGTTCAGCATGCTGCCAAACGACTGGATGACGGACCGCGGTCCGGGGTGGCCTGTCCACACAAGCGCCGTCCCGGCCGCTAAAAACAGGAATGTCAAGCCTTTCGAGACAGCGGACGCTGCCGGCCAAGCGGTGAGCAGCGCAGCGATGGACAGGTATGGCAGGCTTTCCTGCAAGGGGGGCCACGGGATGATTACCGAGATCAGGTACACGAACACGGCGGCCAAGAAAACCCAGCCACGCACACCTGCGATGTGTTTGAACAGCGCTGCCATATCACAGTCCCCCAGTCCTTCCCATATCGAAGGCATCCGCATCGAGAAGGAGCCCGCATGGCCGGGCACGCCCGCCGCACAGGGGCTTGTCTCCTGAGACTACAAAATCTTCTTAGAGCCAAACGCGTCAGCGGCTTTAACAGCCCTCAGTTATGTTGTATATTGTATACCAAAGTCGTGGTTGGTCAATGACGACTTTCAATGTTCAGGAATATTATCCGTATATTTGAAAGAAGGAGACAGCGTGTGAGCCGTGGGCGCACCTTGTGGGAGATTTCGATGGCCATGCTGCGGACGGGGATCCTCGGATACGGAGGGGGCCCGTCGACGATTCCGCTGTTTCGGTATGAAGCGGTGGAGCGCTACCGCTGGGTTGACAACGAGGAATTCGGCCAAATTTTGGCAGTGGCAAACACGCTCCCGGGGCCCATCGCGACGAAGATGGCCGCGTACCTTGGGTACGAACAGGCTGGCCTGATGGGAGCGGTGACAGCGGTCGTCGTCCACATTTTGCCGACGTCGCTGGCCATGGTGGTCTTGTTTGGCGCGCTGGGGCTGCTGCGTCATTCCCCCGTTGTCAAGGGTGTCATCGAGGCCGTGGACCCGGTGGTGGCCGTGATGTTGGGTGTGATGGCATACGAATTTTTGAGCAAGACCTGGAAGGGCCTGGGGAAATGGGTTGGAACCGCATTCGCGGCGGTGGCCTTTCTGTTGCTGGTGGTTTTTCAGCTGAATCCAGGGGTCGTCGTGCTGGTGTTTTTGGCGTATGGCCTGGTCCACTACCGGTGGGCGGACGCGTTGCGGCGGCGCAGCGCCGGGCAGCCGGACACGGGTGCGGCGGGAGCTGACGCGGCGCGGGGCGACGCGGGTCGGCAGACGTCTGCCACGCATCAGCAAACATCGATCACACATCAACCGTAGTCGATGAAGGGAGGCAGTGTTGTGATCAAAGTCACCCTGCGGGGTCCAAATGGAACGTTTGAGCAAGAAGTTCCGGAAAACAGCAACTTGGTCGTGCTGGCGGGGTTGAAGAAGTTTCCCGGGCTGCGCTACTCCTGCGGCATGGGGCGGTGCGGGAAGTGCGCCTCCCGGGTGGTGCGAGGCGCCGAGCATTTGCCACCGCCGGACTGGAAAGAAGAGCGAGTACTGGGAGAGGACAAGCTCCAAGAAGGGTATCGGCTGATGTGTCAATTGTATTTGACTCACGATCTTGAAATTGCGCAGGACAAGGTCCCCATCGTTCCCGCTTACCGGCGCGTGCGCCAGAAGGTCTGACGTCGGAAGCGTGTGGCAAAATCCCCGTGGGGATCGCGATGTGGCCGAAAGAGGGTGCTCACAGGTGGGATTCGTACTGGCCGAGATGACGTGGCCTGAGGTCAAGGAGGCGCTCCGGCACGTCAAGTTGGCAGTGATACCGTTGGGGGCGCACGAGCAACACGGTCCACACATCAACGAAAGTTGTGACAACGTCTTGGCGGAACAGTTCGCGCGCCGCTTGGTTGATCGGCTGCATCCGTGGGCCGTCATGGCGCCGACGATTCCGTTCGGCATCTCGATTCACCACATCCATTTTCCGGGTACCATCACCCTCAGGACGGAAACACTGATCCAGGTCTTGCGCGATGTGGTGTGGTCGCTCCAGCAACACGGGTTGAACAACTTCTTGATAGTCAACTCGCACGGCGGCAACCAATCCCTGTTGGGGGTGGCGTGCACACAGTTGTCCTATGAACTCAAGGCGCGGGTGTGTTACGCCAAGACGACAGCCTCCGCGAAAGAAGCTATCCGGACGCATGTGAAGTCGGCCTTGTTCGGCCACAGCTGTGAACGGGAAGTGTCGGAGGCGTTGTACATGGCTCCGCACCTTGTCCGCCAGGACCAGTTGCAGCCCGGCGAGATTGTCGAAGGCAAGTGGCGCTTGTTGCGGCCGGGCCAGCCGATTCAGGGATTCTACTTCTACGAAGAGATGACCGCGAACGGGTGTATCGGCAACGGTCCGGCGGGATCGTTCGAAGCGGGGGCAGCCATCGTCGAGGAAGCGCTGGACCGCGTGGAAGAGGCTGCACGCCAGTTGTTCGACTTGCCCAAACGGGAAGAAGGCAATTGATACTAGGCAGAATTGTCAGTTGACAGGCTTGTCCGACCCCGTTATCATGAATCTCAACGATGAATGGTATACAGAATGCCAAATGTCGACGGCGCTATTGGTGTACTGTATACCAAAATCGTAGGTATCACCCCGAGGAGGCTGTGAACATGGCTGAGCTGTTGTCCAGGGAAGAGTTCCGTAAGGCGATGGAAGAGGCCATCAAGGGCCGGCATTCGAAAGCCTCGCCGTTCAGCGAGGCGTGGGCGGCCGGCAAGTTGAAGAGGGAACACTTTGCGCGTTGGGCGGAAAACCACTACCACTACGTCGGACCGTTCGCTGACTACCTGGCCTACATCTACGCCAACATTCCTGACAAATTCACGGACGCGAAAGATTTCATCCTGCAGAACATGTACGAAGAAGAAATCGCGGACGTCCGTCACACCGACCTGCTCATCCGGTTTGCGGAAGCGTGCGGCACGACGGCGGCGCGCGTGACTGACGAGCGCTTGATGCTGCCGACCACCCGCGGCCTGCAGAGCTGGTGCTACGCGGTCGCCATCCGTGAGCACTTCGTCGTCGCGACGGCGGCGTTGATCGTCGGCCTGGAGTCGCAGGTGCCGGAGATCTACCGCAAGCAGTTGCCTCCGCTGCTGGAGAAGTACCACTTCACGAAGGAAGAGGTCGAGTTCTTTGACCTGCACATCGTGTCGGACGAGATCCATGGCGAGCGCGGCTACCAGATTGTGCTCGACTACGCGAACACGCCGGAGTTGCAGCAGCGCTGCCTGGAAGTGATCCGCGACGGCGCCGAGATGCGCTGGATGTATATGGATGGCCTCTACCGCGCGTACGTGGAGAAGGACTTGGCGGCTGTCAGCGCGTAAGCTGACGCGTCAGTTCAAAGCCGGACGCGGGACGGCAGGCGGCGGGCGTTTCCGCCGCCTGTCTGCACCGGTTGGCCGGAAAGGAAAGGGGAAGCCGATGGCAACAAGGAGCGAAACCGTCGTCTTTCACGCCTGGGTTGCCGGTGAGTGGCGGCAATCCTCGGCTGGCGATCACTTTGACAGCGTCAACCCGGCGGATACGTCGGACGTCGTGGCGCGCTTTCCGAATCTGACGACGGACGACGCGGCGCAGGCCATCGAGGCGGCTGCGCGGGCGTTCCCGAAGTGGGCGGCGACGGCTCCCGGCAAGCGCGCCGAAATTCTCTGGAAGGCTGCCTCCCTGTTGGACGAGCGGCGGGCCCAATACGCCGTGGAGCTGACCCGGGAGGAAGGAAAGGTGTTGTCGGCGGCCCAGGCCGAGGTCAAGCGTGCGGCTGACACCCTGCGCTTTTACGCGCAGGAAGGCCTGTCGTTGGCAGGCGAGACGTTCACGACGGACGACGCGGGGAGTCTGGTTTTTACCCGGCGCGAACCGTTGGGTGTGGTGACGGCCATCACCCCGTGGAATTTCCCGATTTCCATCCCGGCTCGCAAGATTGCGCCGGCGCTGGTGACGGGGAATACGGTGGTGTTCAAGCCTGCGTCCGACACGCCGCTGATTGCGTTGCGGTTGGTGGAATGCTTGATTGAGGCAGGGCTTCCGGCCGGCGTCATCAATCTGGTGACCGGCAGCGCGTCGCGCGTCGGGGACGTCATCGTCAGCCACCCGGAGGTGCGTGCGGTGACGTTCACCGGGTCGACCGGCGTGGGTGAGACCATCCACCGCAAGGTGTCGCTGACGACGCGGGTCCAGATGGAGCTGGGCGGCAAGAATCCGATTCTCGTCATGGACGACGCCGACCTCAAGAAAGCCGTCGAGTTGACCATCAAGGGCGGCTTCGAATTGACTGGCCAAGCATGCACCGGTACGAGCCGCGCCATCGTCATGCGGTCGGCGTACGACGCGTATGTCGAGGCGCTCGTTGACGCGACGGCGAGGTTGCGGATCGGCAGTGGCTTGGAACCGGGTGTGGAAATCGGTCCGTTGGCCAACCAGAGCCAGTTGCGGACGGTGTTGGAGTACGTTGCGCTCGGCCAGGAAGAAGGTGCCCGCTTGGTATACGGCGGCGAGCAGCTGACCGGCCCGGGTTACGACCGCGGCTACTTCGTGCGGCCTGCGGTGTTCGCCGATGTGAAGCCGACCATGCGCATCGCGCAAGAAGAAATCTTCGGCCCCGTGATTGCAGTGATTCCGGTAGATTCGTTCGAAGAGGCGCTGAACCTGGCGAACGGTGTCGAGTACGGCCTGTCGGCGTCCATCGTGACTCGCGACATCGAACGGGCACACCGCTTCGTCAAAGGGATTCAAGCCGGTACGGTGAAAGTCAACCGCACGACGACCGGCAACCTGATTCAGGCCCCGTTCGGCGGCTTGAAGCGCTCCAGCGCTGCCACGTTCCGCGAGTCTGGCCGGGTTGGTCTTGAGTTTTTCACCCAATTGAAGACGGTGTATTACGGTTTTTGACGATTCTGCCCGGCGCGGCGGGCGAGACAGCCAGCGCGGGGTTTGCGAACGTGTCACATCATGGTGGGGGGACTGGGCATGAAGCAGGCGGTCATGCTGGAACTGGCGGAGGCGCGCGTACTGATCCAGGCAGCGATTGCAAAGGCGAAAGAGATCAACGTGGCCGAGACGATCGCGGTGGTCGACGCTGGCGGACACCTGATTGCTCTTGAGCGGATGGACGGTGCTCGCATCACCGGTCCGGAGATTGCGATTGCGAAGGCGTTTACGGCGGCCGGCCACAAGCGGTCGACGCATCTGTTCAACACTCCGCCCAACGGGCCTGCGCTGCCAAACAACGAGGCATACGGCATCCAGCTGATGTTCCCTGGCCGGTTCGCCGTGTTCGTCGGCGGATTCCCGGTGGTGGTCAACGGTGAAGTCGTGGGTGGCATCGGCATCAGCGGCGGCAACGGCGCCCAGGATACGGCCGTCGGGGTAGCGGCTCTGGAGGCGCTGGCCCGCCATCTGGAACCGCAAGGGTTGCAGGTGCTGGCACAAGCCGATATCAAGCTGTGAGCGCCGGAGTGTTGAGTCGCGCGGGGCGGCGGAACATGGGGAGGAGGGTGTACGGTGGCCGGCTATATCTACTTTAAGACGTCTGGCAAACGGATTGAGATTGGACCGGAAGGCGAAGCGCATGTGCTGCGCACCTCCATCCGGTATGAATGCGACCTGCCGTTCAAGTGTGCGGGCGGCCTTTGCGGGACGTGCAAAATGCACGTGGACGAAGGCATGGAAAATTTGTCGCCGGTGCGGAAGGCTGAACAAAAACTGTTGGGCGACCTGTTGAATGAGGGATACAGGTTGGGCTGCCAGACGTTCGCCCACGGCGACTGCACCATTTCGTGGGACCCAGCTCAACAGCAGGGCAAGCCTTTGAAGAAACTGGCAGATTTCTGGGAGAAACACGGAGGTCGAGCGCGACTGTCACCGGTGGCCGGGGAGTGACTCCCCCAGCCTGCGGAGACGAGTCTTGAAACGCCCCGTCTTCGCTGTTAGTATTTAGTAGAACGTAGATTCTGCTTCAGACCGATCCTTTCGGCTGGGGGAGCCTATTCCCTGAGCCGTGAACGCGGCCGCCGGGGACGGGCGCCAGAGACCGGGAAGTGACAGCGAATGGCGGAAAATCTGACAATCCGAGCGGAAGAAGACTTTAGTCCGATAGAGTTGCGCGTGTACCAGATCCTGCGTGAACAGATTCTTTCCGGCGAACTGAAAGCCGGAGAACGCTTGGTGGAGCGGGAGTTGGCGGACAAATTGCACATCAGCCGCACCCCGGTCCGGGAAGCGTTGCGCAAATTGGATTCCGAAGGACTGATTCGGATCATCCCCCGCAAGGGCGGGATTGTGGCTGACCTCAGCCAGGATGACATCATTGATATGTTCGAAATACTGGAGAGTTTGGAAACGCTGGCGGTGCGCCAGGCGGCCGCGCGGATCACGCCCGAACAGCGCAAACTGTTGGAAGACGTCGACGAGACGGACGTCGCGTCGATGATCCGCGCCATCTGCCAGGTGGCGCGCAATCGCCGTCTGGATGAGATGTTGCGCGGGCTGTTGGACCTGATCCGGGCGAGTGCGCGCATCGGCCGGGAGCGGCCGGGGCGGGCATTTGAGGCCACCCAGGAGCACCGGGCGATTCTGGAAGCCGTCAAGCAGGGAGACGGGGAGCGGGCGGTCCAATTGGTTCGAGAGCACATCCGCCGCTCGGTTGAGGCGTATCAGTCCCAACTGCGGTCTCGCTGAGGCCGCGTGCGGGCGGGTTTCCGGCGCGGGCCGCGAGGTGCGGACGCGCCGGTTTTCGTACCGCCTGACGGCGGTTCGTGGATCGACAGACAGTCCGCGGGGAGGGAATCGCCACGAACTGGATTCATTTGTGGTGGGGATTTTTCATTTCGAACGTGTTGGGGTACGGGGGCGGACCGTCCTCCATCCCTTTGATGCAAAATGAAATCGTCCAGCACTACCACTGGATGACAAACAGCCAGTTTGCCAACATGTTGGCGTTGGCGAACGCATTGCCCGGACCGATTGCGACCAAGATTGCCGCATTCACCGGGTACGGGGTGGGCGGTTGGTTGGGCCTGGTGGTGGCGACGGCGGCGACCGTACTCCCGTCGGCGATGGCGGTGGTGTTGTTGCTGCGACTGTTGAACCGTTACCGGCAATCGCGCCCGGTTAAGGGAATGACAGCCTTGGTACAACCGGTCATCGCCGTTCTGATGGTAGTGTTGACTTGGCAGATTGGCCGCGATTCCGTCAGCGGCGTGGGTTGGATTCAGTCGATGTGCATCGCAGCTGTCGCCTGGTGGGCGATGGAGCGCCGCAAAGTGCACCCTGCACTGGTCATTGTTGCAGCGTTCATCTACGGTGGGCTCATTCTCCCGCACTTGCCGCGTTTGGCCTGACATACGCCAAGGGGTCCGAGTGCGGCTTCCCGACAAGGCCGCGGAGCATGCCGAAAGGGGTCTCTCCGCGGCCCGGTGGAAGAACGGGAAGCTGGTCCAGTCTGCTGCCCCGGTTTGACTGAACGGCGGGGGGCCGGTGGTGTACAGGCGCGGTAGGCAAGTGGCTTGGCGTCCTGGCCTTTCGACAAGTTTGCCTCGTACGATGATCAAATCCCTTGTTCGATGATCAGATCCGTTGTCGGCAAATCATGTCAACGGATGCAAAACACCCCCCGATCACCATCATTCGACAAAAATCGGCGGCTCCTATTGACCATTCTTTTAGATTGGTTCAATAATGAAATTGGTTCAATAATGAGTTGTCAATAAATCCACAAGTGTTTCAGGGCAAACCAGCGGAAACGCTGGGACGCAAAGCTACGGGTCTGTCGACGTCCCGGAGAACGAAGCGGTACGGGGCGTCTATGATCGCCGGGCTGCCGCTTGAGGATACTCATGGGCAGCCGTGTGGCTGCCTTTCGTCGTTTGCGCAGCCGCATGGAGCGTTCCACGCGTTCCCGGGCACCTGTATCCAACTTCTTGGGAAGGAATGAAAAACTAGATGGAGCGTTGGGTGTCGGGGTTCCGGCGCACACCGCACGGACGGCGTACGGAAACCCGCGGGACAAAAGGAGGTGTGAACCTCGCCTCCGATCCGCCTCTCGCCGAAACCACTCCCCAACATGGCACCGCGCGCGTGCAGAACAAGCGGATTTTGGTTTCCAATCGGGACGGATTGGGCCTCTCCGCGTCAGCTTGGGTCCCGGTTCAACCGGGCCTCCCAGTGTGGATGAACGGCTGCCGGGCCACTGGCCACGTGGTGTTGACCGGGGCCACCGCGGCGGACGAGGTGACGGCGTGGTTGATCCAGTTCGACCCGTAAACGGGGGTGGACCTGCGGGAGGTGTACCACGGGAGGCTGGGTGAGAGATGTTCAGCAGATTCGCAGGCAGAAACGGGCTGTGGGTGGCGTGGACAGGGCATTCGTTGCGGGCGGTTCCTCTGGGCACGTTGGCGCTGACCGCGGCGTGGTGCGGCGGTGCGGCATTCGCGCTGGGCATCGCTGCTCGGGCTTGGCGGAAACTGCGCCGGCGCGACCGGCTGACCGGACTGTACAACGGGAGAGGGTTGTTGACCCGCCTGCAGTCGGTGCTGACCGCGCGGGCAGCAGACAACGCGGACCTGCTGCCGCCCGTCGCCGTGGCGGTGGTCGACATTGACAGGTTTCGATGGCTGAACGAATCACTGGGCTACAAAGCGGGCGACGAGGTGTTGAAGGTGGTTGCCCGCCGGCTGGAAGGTTGCGTGGCGGACCGCGGCACCGGGGTTGCGCGTATGGACGGTGACACGTTCGCCTGGGTGATGCCGGGCCTGGGAGACCGCGCAGCGGCCGCTCGCTTTGTCAGCCGCGTGGTGGACGAGGTGTGCAAAGGCATGACCGTCGGCGGGCGGCTGTACCGGCCGACGCTGTCGGCGGGCATCGCGGTCTACCCGGACGATGGTGCGGAAGCGGGCGTGCTGCTTCGGCACGCCGCGACCGCGCTGCACGCCGCACAGGCGGAAGGCCGAGGAGTCATTCGCACGTATGACCCAGCTATGAGCCGACGCTTTCAAGAACAGTTTCACCTTGAAAGTGAACTCCTTCGGGCTTTGGCCAACGGCGAGTTTGTGTTGCACTACCAACCGCGCGTGCAGCTGTCCACTGGGGCGATGTCCGGCGTGGAAGCGCTGCTCCGGTGGCAACACCCTTCACTCGGCCTGCTGCCGCCAAGCCGGTTCATCGACGTGGCGGAAGAGACTGGCCTGATTGTGCCGATTGGTGAGTGGGTGATCCACGCGGCCTGCCGGCAGGTCAAACAGTGGCAGGCGGAAGGCCTGCCGCCGCTGCGGGTGGCAGTGAACATTTCCCCGCGCCAGTTTCAACGCGACGACGTGGTGGCGGTCGTCGCTCAAGCCTTGGAGGAACACGGCGTGGATCCGGCGTGGTTTGAGGTGGAGATCACGGAGCAGGTGTTCATGGGCAACATTGACGAGGCGAACCGTAAAATCCACGCCTTCCGGCGCATGGGCGTGTGCGTGGCCATCGACGATTTCGGGGTCGGCTATGCTTCTCTCAGCACCTTGAAACACTTTCCAGTCGACTGCGTGAAAATCGACCGGTCGTTCATTCGCGACGTTCCGGCCAGCCCGGAAGATGCCGCGATTGTCAGCGCTGTCATTGAGTTGGGCCACAGCCTCCGGTTGCGCGTGGTCGGGGAGGGTGTGGAGACGCCGGAGCAGCGGATGTTCCTGGAGGCCCGCCGTTGTGACGAGGTTCAGGGGTATTATTTCAGCCATCCGGTGCCTCCGGAAAAAATTCCGAATTTGTGGCGAAACATGAGCCGCCGCGAGAAATCCGGCGCTGGGGCATCCCTGCCGGGTTGCCTCTGCACCGCCGGATTGAGCAGCGAACCGTAAGGCGGCGGACACATCGCGCCATCACCGGGAAACCCGGGCTGTTCACCAGGCGTACGCTTCCGGTGCGGGCCCGCCCGGACCAGGGAAGATCTCGTCAAGGCGGCGAAGCACGTCCGCGGTGAGGGTCACTTCGACCGCGCGAACGGCGTCCTTCAACTGCTGCACCGTTCGAGGACCGACAATCGGCGCCGTGATGGCCGGATTCGCGAGCAACCAAGCGAGTGCCACGGTGCTCTCCGTTTCACCGAGTTCTTTGCACAGCTGGCTGAACGCCTCCAGTTGGGAACGGTGCCGCTCCGCTTCCGCCCGCAGATGGGAAGAGCGTGAGCCTGGTGCGGCCTGAAAGACGTTCCCTCCCAGCAGTCCGCCGGCCAGCGGACTCCACGGGATCACGCCGATACCGAGGTCCATCGCCGCCGGCAACACTTCCAGCTCCGGCAGCCGGCACAGCAGGTGGTACTTGTGCTGTTCAGACACCAATCCGAGAAAGTGGCGGGCTTGGGCAGCCGCCTGGGCCTTCACCAAGTGCCAGCCGGCAAAGTTGCTGGCGCCCACGTACACCACCTTGCCCTGCAGGACGAACAACTCAAACGCTTCCCACAGCTCATCCCAGCTGACGTTCCGGTCCACATGATGCATCTGGTACAGCTCCACGTGGTCGGTCTGCAACCGGCGGAGAGACGCTTCGAGGTGACGGCGCAGTTTGTATCCGGATAAGCCCGGGGCGTCGTTCGGCCCGTCGTTAGGGTCGATCTGGTGATACACCTTGGTCGCCAGCACCACGCGCTCCCGGCGCCCGCCGCCCTGCGCAAACCAGCGGCCGATGATCTCCTCCGTGCGCCCGCGGTGACCGTCTCCGCCGTACGTGTTGGCAGTATCAAAAAAGTTGATCCCCAATTCCAAGGCGGTGTCCATGATGCGAAACGCCTCTTGCTCGTCGGTAACCGGGCCAAAGTTCATCGTGCCGAGGCAGATGCGGCTGACTTTCATGCCCGTGCGTCCGAGGCTGGTGTACTGCATGGAACCCCCCCGATTTGGACAAATGTGCCAAGTACATCTTACCACGGCATTTGGCTGTTCCCAAATAACCGGGTGTGGTTCACACCACGTCGTTGTGTGCGTCACCGTGGTCGAAACGCCCGCGCCTGTGATAGAATGAAGAGAAGTCAGGTTCGCGGCGCTCTTGCTGGCCCCACGTTCCCCGCCGGGACGTGGGCCGTTGCATGTTTGGCGGCGGGTTTCAACCCTCGCTCTCTTCGACACTGTCAGAAGAAGAAGATGGACAGGTGCTCAAGGGGCCGGGGTCTGCCACCGAACGGGCCCGGGCGCTGCCGATACGCGGTTCGGAACCGGGGGAGTACGGTTGTGACGGGACACTGGCGCTTAATCGCGTTGGATATGGACGGTACCTTGTTGCGTCCGGATGAAACCATATCGGACGAGAACCGCCGCTGGATTCAGCGGGCGCGGGAAGCCGGGCTGGAGGTCACGCTGGCAACGGGACGCATGATGCGGGGCCTGGTGCCAGCCCTCGTCCAGGAGCTGGGCTTGACGGCACCGGTGGTCACAGGCAACGGCGGCGAGGTGTGGATGCCCGACGGTAGCTTGGTGGAACGCCATGTGATGGCGGCTGATGACGTTCGTTGGTTGCTGGCGCTGGCCCGGGAACACCGGGTGCATCATTGGGGAAGCGCGGCCGAAGCGCTGTTTCGCGCAGGCACCTTTCCCGAACAAGTGGAAGCCTATACGTGGGTCAAGTTTGGGTTTGAGTCGGACGATCCCGTTCGTCTCCGCGTCATCTGGGACCAGCTGCAGGCGGCCGGGCGGTTTGAACTGACCAATTCGCATCCGTCGAACATAGAGGTCAACCCCGCAGGCGTCAACAAGGCGACCGGCCTCGCCACGGTCTGCCGCATTCTCGGCATCCGGGCAGCTGAGGTGATCGCCATGGGAGACGGCCTCAATGACGTGCCCATGCTGCGCTGGGCCGGGCTTGGCATTGCAATGGGCAATGCTCAGCCGTGGGTCAAGGAGGCGGCCGATGAAGTGACCGAGCACCACCTGGCCGACGGAGTCGCCAAGGCCATCGAGCGAATCCTAGGGGCGGGCGCACTCTCGTAAGGTCGCTGGCCGATCCCGCGCCGCAGGCGGGGCCATCTTTCAGGGATGCGTGGGCATGTTGAATGTTGAACGGCCCGCCGCGCACCATGGTAGCCTACCCGTGTCTGAAATCCACGCGCCCAGTCATGGCTGCAACCGGACAGCTCGACAGAACCAGGAAATCCAAGTATGATCGTCCTGGCGATGGTGGTTGGGGTTCCGGCTGGAGGTGCGTGCCGATTCCATCGAACGGGCGAGACCCGTCGCGCGGCGCGGCGGAAAAGCGGAAACACGCCGTGAGAATCTGGATAGGTTCTCTTTGGTCCGTCTGCCTGGTGCTGTCCGGGTTTGCGGCGATGGCCCTGTTCTTGTACATGGACCGAAACAACCAACTGTCGTCCGTCATCAGCGGCTGGGGTGCGGTTGGCATCGCCGCTTCCATCTTGCTGATGGCGGTTCTGTGCATGGTACCGGTGCCGACAGAATTTCTCCTGCTCATGAATATGCGCGTGTACGGCGTGTGGGCTGGGGTGTCGTTCGCCTGGTGCGGGGCAATGCTCGGCACGCTGGCGGTGTTCGGCCTCGCTCGCCGGTTCGGGCGCCGTTTTGTGCAGCGCTGGGTGTCGGACGACCGCTTCCGCCAGGTGGAATCGTGGGTGCGCCGCAGGCAGACGGTGGGGCTGCTGTTCGCCCGTCTGCTGCCGATCCCGGCCGTCATTGTCAACTATGCCGCCGGACTGCTGACGCCCGTCAAACTGTGGACCTACATGTGGACAGCCGCGGTCACCATCATCCCATACTATATCGGAACCGCTCTGTTGTACCTGGGTATCATTCGCCACTTGTCGCTGTGGCTGTTCGTGGGCGTGTTGTCCATGGCGGTCCTGTGGCTTGTGAGCCACTGGGTGACGCGTCGATTTCGCGACCGTTCGTAAGCCGTTCACAAGGATGCCCGGTACGGGCGCCAGGAGCTGACGAGGATGACGCCTTTTTGGAACTGGTTCTGGCACAGCATCGCGTTCATACTGGCTTTGCTGATTGGTTTGCCATCGTTCATGATCCGCCGCATGGTGCACCGGTTCTCCCTGCACAAGCCCATTGCGCCGGGAGACGTGCGCTCCGTCCGCGTGGACGGCCGGTCCCTGCAGCCTGCCGAGGCACAGCAGGTGCTGGCGTGGTTTAACGAGTCGGTGTTCCTGCTGCGCCACTGGGGTCCGTCCGGCGCGGTTCCATCGGACGGGCCGACGCTGCGGATGGAGTTGGCCGGGAGCCGCGAAGTGCGGGTGTTTGCAGGGACGAAAGAGTGTGAGGTGGTCCGTACAGACGGGAAGCAGTCGGTTGCGTACCAGGTGCATGCCCCGTCGCTGTGGTCGTGGTTACGCATGCAACAAGCGGGCGAACCGCGCGACGGTGCCAGTGCTGAGGTGACCCGCGCAGTTGCGTCTCCCTATGGGGACAAGGAGGGGTTACGGTGAAAGCGGTTGTCATGGCGAGGTTTGGCGGGCCGGACGTGTTGTCTCTGGGCGACTACCCAGATCCGGTGCCTGGTCCGCAGGATCTGCTGGTGCGGGTGCGGGCAACCGCCCTCAACCGCGCAGACTTGATGCAGCGGCGCGGACTGTATCCGCCGCCGCCCGGAGCCTCCGAGATTTTGGGTTTGGAGATGGCGGGCGAGGTGGTCTCGGCCGGGCCTGCGTGCCAGTCCGTGTGGCGACCCGGGGACCGCGTGTGTGCTCTGCTGCCGGGTGGCGGCTACGCTGAATGGGCGGTCGTCCCGGAGGATATGGCGATGCGGATCCCGGACAATTTGTCGTTTGAGCAGGCGGCCGCCATCCCGGAGGTGTTCCTGACCGCCTATTCGAATCTGTTCTGGCTCGGGCGCCTGAAGGCGGGGGATACCGTCCTCGTTCACGCGGGGGCGAGCGGCGTTGGCACTGCCGCCATCCAGTTGATTCGCGAGGCGGGGGCGCGGCCGTTGGTGACGGCGGGATCGCCGGAGAAGATTGAGCGGTGCCTGGAGCTGGGTGCCGTGGCCGGCTGGAACTACCGGGAGGGCCCGTTTGAGCCGTGGGTGCGGGAGCAGACCGGCGGGCGCGGGGTGGACATCATCTTCGACTTTGTCGGAGCCTCCTATTTCCGGCAAAATCTGTCGTCACTCGCAGTGGACGGGCGCCTCATCGTGATTGGCACGATGGGCGGCACCGCCGTCGACAGGCTCGACTTGGGCGAGCTGTTGCGCCGCCGTCTGCAGGTCATCGGCACGGCGCTGCGTTCCCGCAGCCCGGCGGAAAAAGCCCGCCTAACGCAGGAGTTTGCCGCTTATGCACTGCCCCGGTTTGCCGACGGCCGGCTGAAGCCTGTCGTCGATTCCGTGTTCGACTGGTCGCAGGCGGCCGACGCTCACCGGTACATGGAGTCGAACCGGAACATCGGCAAAATCGTGCTGCGCGTGGGAGGGTGAGTGCCGTGAACAAGCTGGCAGCGCCAGAAATCCAGGCGCGCCTGGCGGCGTTGCCCGAGTGGAGCCTGGATCAGAAACAAATTGTCCGCCGCTACCGGTTTTTGTCGTTTCGCGACGCGATGCGGTTTGCCAACGGGGTGGCGGAGGTCGCCGAGCGGCGCAACCACCATCCGTTCATCGCCATCGACTACAAAGTGGTGACGCTGCGGCTGACGTCGTGGCACGCTGGCGGCCTGACTGACGCCGACTTCGACGAAGCGCGCGAGTTCGACCAGTTGTACGAACGGATGACGGGGGCCAAATAACCGGCGCAGGGCGCGGCTGCTGGTCATGCCAAACCCGCGTGGCGCACGAGTGACAGGGACAGTGCGAACAAGGCGGCGCCGATGACGACCGTGAAGGCGGCACGCCGCCCGCCCTCTTGAACGACGGGGGCGAGGCCGGACGTCGCGATGAACAGAAACGTTCCGGTGGCGACCGCCATGAGCTGATGCACCAAAGCGGTGTCATCCATGCCCAACCACACCGTCAAGCCAGCGCCCGCCACTGTCGACGCGGCCAACAGCGCTGCGGACGCCAGCGCCCGCCGCCGGGGTTCTCCGGCGGCCAGGGCAATGGTGGCCATGCTGAAGCCTTCCGGCAGTTTGTGCATCGTGATGGCGATGAACATCAGGATGCCGGCCGCTCTGCTGGCCGCGAATGCACCGGCGATGACGACGCCGTCCATGAAGGTGTGGATCAAGAGTCCGACCAGGGCAACAACGCCCGCTTGGCGGCTGATGACGCCTTCTCCCGCGGGCGCAGCGAAGCGGCGCCGCGGCGGGTGCGCGTGTGCGGCGCCGTGTCGATCGAGCAGCAGCAGAGCCAGGTAGCCAGCCGTGATGTACAGAGGTGCTTGCGACGGCAGCTCCGCCATGGCGTCCGGCAGGCGGTCGAGCAGCGTGGCGGCGAGTAGAAACCCGGTGCCAAGCGCGGTGGCCATGCGAATATGGGCGGGGCCGAGCCGCTTCCAGACAACCAGCATGCCGCCAGCCACATCGGCCAGCCCGGCCGTCACGCTGAGCAGGAATGCAAGCCAAACGGTGAGCAATGAGACCTCCCGCGTCGGCGGGCGCAGAGCGCCCCGGACCACGACGTCTTGTTGAAAATGATTTTCTATAAGACCGTTCGTCACTACTATAGTCGTGGTTCCAGGGCCTGTCAACGTGAATTGGTTGTTCGCTGTCGCCGTGGCGGCGGCCGCTTCAGGCACGGGGCGCCGGACGCCGGATGGCGGCAGGCAATACGCGGGCGCCGCGGCAATGGCTGCGGTGGTTCCCGTCGCGGCTCTCCCGGTGGCTCAGGCGTTCGTCGGCTGCGGTTTGCTGCCGGCGGCCACCGGCCGGGAGTAGATGGGGCGGTCGACGGCCGTCAGGCAGCGGCCGCTTGCGAGGTCCCACTGCCAGCCGTGCATGCGGCAAGTGAGAACGCCGTTTTCCACGTGGCCGAAGCGGGTGAGGTCGGCCTTCAGGTGCGGACAGCGGCGCTGCACCCAGTATCCGTCGCACTCCCACAGTTCCTTCACATCAGCCTTTTCGGCGAGGTAGCCCTCCAAGTACTGAATCCGCTCGGGCGACAGGCATTTGAAGAAATTGTACACGTGCTCGTTGAACGGGCCTTTCCGGCGGGCGCGGAACCGGCAGGACAAGAACAGCTCGTTGACCCAGTCGACTTCGTGCCGTTCCACGCACTGCTGGACCAGGCGGGGATCGATATAGAAGATGTAGTCGCAGTCTTCACCGCTCCACGCGTAGACTCGGCGGGTGTGAAAATCCAGGACAATCTTCTGTTCGCCAAGGTCGAGCAGGATTTTTCCGTTGATGCCGGCCGCGGTGAGGTCCGCTTGGCGCATCAAAGGTTCAAACCAGTCACGGATGGGCGTCAGCAGGTCAGCCCGGCCGTCCGGCCAAGATGCCTTGATGCGGTCGATGACCGGTTGCTGGCGCTGCTTGTAGCGGATCAGGTAGTCGCGCTTGCGCCGAAAGATGTCCGCCACCTCCTCGTCCGGGAAGGGATGACGGATCTCGCAGGCGCCCTTGGTAACAGACATCACGCTGCCGGGAATCATCAGCCGGCCGGTGTGCACGCCATGTTCCTGCATGTACTCCAAAAACACAGTTTGGTCTGGGAAGATGTTGGCTTCATCGCAGTCGAAGTCGTTGAATTCAAACAGGTCGTCGTCCAGGAAGCAGGGCGGTCCCGCTGAGGGGACGACGACGTCGGCACCAATCTGTTGGACGTAGCGCAGGGCCCTCGCCATTTCGTTGGCGCGTTTTTGCCGTCCCAGTGTGTTAAGCACGTTGTCCGGCAGAAGATATACCATCGGGTACCAAATGGCGCCGGAAAACTGCAGAAACAGCACGTCGAACGGGCCAAAGCTGCACAGCAAATCCATGTCGACAGGGCGGGAGTCGTTCTGGTTCAACATGCGAACTTCGCCGTCGTCAACAATAAGCGCGGAATCGCCGATCGGGCCGTCTGTGGGCGCGGACAGAGCCATGATGGTGAAGCGCAGGCCGTCCGCGGCGACCGGTTCGCAGTTGCGAGTGTGCAAGAAGCGCGTGAAGCCGAGCTCACGCAGCGCCTGTTCCAGGTGGTTGAGCGGAAAGTCGGGCAGCAACACGACGGCGTCTTTGCACACGTGGTCGCGCAAAAACACCGGATCGAAGTGGTCGTGGTGCAAGTGTGACACATACAAATAGGTTGGGTTTTGGATGCGCCGGACATCGATGTGTTCGTTGCTGGGAAACGGGAACCAGGATGCGAAGTAGGCGGGGTTGAACCAAGGGTCGCAGAGGATGCTTCCATAGCGCGTTTCGATGTACAAGCCGGCTTGTCCCAAAAATGTGATCTCCATCCGAAGACCTCCTGCCCAAGTCTTGAGCCATTGTATCAATCCATGGAGACGAGGCGCAACAAGCAGGTGTGACATTCTGCATAAACCGCAATGCCCCTGGCAACCTTGAAACCGACGGTGGCGAGCCACCGGCCGCCGCTGGCCGGCTGCGACAGGCCGCGGCGCCACATGGAGCAGACGGACAGGGAGGGGCGATCCGCTGTGATCACGGTCGCGTTGGAACAAGGCTTGCAACCCGTCAAGGAGTACCTGGAGCGGCAAGGGTGCCGTTGCGTCGAATTGGATGAAGCGGGATCGCAGGCGTTGGGCGCTTCCGTCATGGTCATTACCGGCGTCGACAAAAACTTCATGGGCATGCAGGACGTGCAAACGGACATCCCCGTGGTTTCGGCCGACGGGCTCACCCCGGAAGAGGTGTACGAGCGGGTCAAGCGGTGTGTGCATTGACCGCCTCAAACACCTGTTGTGTGCAGACACGTGT
>JADGIC010000093.1 GCA_019683615.1 Alicyclobacillaceae bacterium
CGCGGGTTTTGTTTGGTTCTGTCGTGAGGTCTCTTCTACTTTTGTCCTCCCCCTTCCTCCCAGGGAAGAACCCCTACTGAAACATTACACGCTCCCCGCGCGAACAGTGCCCATTCCTGTCCGACTATGTGGCGACTTCAAACTGATCCGCACTTGGTTCATCATCGCGCAGGGGAGCTAGGCCGCCACTCTCTTTACCTCTTCGTTCCGTCGTTACGCACACCCTGACCCACTTTGGCCAGACCGTCAGCGGTTGACGGCCTGCATCGCTTCCGGCGGATACCGGTCCCCGGCTGCGGCGCCTTTGGGCACAATCTCATCAATGCGGGCCAATTCTTGTGCTGTCAGCGCAACGTCCAGCGCACCTGCATTCTCCTCCAAGTACTGGCGACGCTTTGTGCCTGGTATCGGCACGATGTCTTCACCCTGCGCCATCACCCACGCCAACGCCAACTGGGCCGGCGTGCAGCCTTTCTCCGCGGCCAGTTGTTCAATCGACTCAACAATATGGATGTTTTTTGCAAAATTGTCACCCTGGAACCGCGGAGACCGTCTCCGGTAATCATCCGCTGGCAGGTCGTCAACCGAACGGAACCTGCCGGTCAAGAATCCTCGTCCGAGCGGGCTGTAAGCGACAAAGCCAATGCCGAGTTCCCGCACTGTCCGCAAAATCTCGCCCTCCACGTCCCGGCTCCACAGCGAGTACTCGGTCTGCAGCGCCGTCACGGGATGCACCCGGTGAGCGCGCCGAATGGTCTCCGGCGCCGCCTCCGACAGGCCGATGAAGCGCACCTTCCCCTCGCGGACGAGGTCCGCCATCGCGCCGACGGTCTCCTCGATAGGGGTGTTCGGATCCACCCGGTGTTGGTAGTACAGGTCGATGTAATCTGTACCCAAGCGGCGCAGACTTGCTTCACACGCCTGACGGACGTACTCCGGACGCCCGTTGATGCCGAGAAAGGTGCCATCAGGCGCACGGACGTTGCCAAATTTCGTTGCGATCACGACGTCGTGCCGGACCTCGCGGAGCGCACGCCCAACCAGCTCTTCGTTGCGGCCCACCCCGTACATGTCCGCGGTGTCAAAAAAGTTGATACCCAGATCCAGCGCACGCCGAATTGTCGCTATCGCCTCCTCATCGTCCCGACCGCTGTAAAAGTCCGACATGCCCATGCAACCGAGTCCCATCGCGCTGACACGTAAGCCTTGCTGGCCGAGCGTCTTGTAACGCACCGTTGTTCCCCCCTGTGCATGGTTTTGGGCGATCCCACTCATCCTTCAGCGACCCGTCACTCTCGTCCGTGAACGGCCTGACACGCCGCCAGCGCCTCTCCCCTCGTCACGCACCACAGGTCGCAGGCCACTGCAGGTTGACCACAGCGGGCTGTTCCCGGTCAGTCCTGGGTGTCCTCGAGGATCCGCCGCCGCTCCTCCGCCAGCGTCTCCAGCTCCCGCACAAGCTGTTGATCCGCGGCCTGCAGCCTCGCCACGACCTGGTTCACCAACTCCTGATGGTGCTCCACGGCAGCCAGGGCGTCCCGAATCTCCCGCTGCACGAGCCAATCGCTGACCAATCCGTCCAGGAAGTAGTCCGCAAACGTCAGGAAGCCCCCGCTGGAGAGTGACGCCTGAAATGGTATGCGCACGTCGCGCAGCTCTCGCTCCAACCGGTTGAGCGCATTTTGCGCCCTGGCGGCGGCGGCGTTGGCGTCGTCCATGTGGGATCGCTTGATGGCTGTGGTGATGAGCCCGCCACCGAGCAGATCCACAGTACCCCAATTGCGCGCCTTCTGCAGCGACTCGGCGGCGGTCCGCAGGGCGAGCATCGCCTCCTGTGCCGCCTGCAAGGCCTCGGCCACCTCTTTGTGCTGCGCCTGGGCCTGAGCCTGCCGCTCCGCCAAATCCGCCAAGCGCAGTCCTGTTTCGCCTCCCAGCGTACGGATTCTGTGCTCCTTGTCCGCCAGCAGCTGCTCGTAGAGTGAATCCACCCCCGCCAATGACCGCAGCCGCTCCGTCAACTGCTCTTCTTCCTGGCGCAAACGGCTTAACGCCTGATTCGACCACGCCAGTTTCATACGAATTTGCACCAGTTGTTTCTTCGCCTCGTCGACGCGGTCCTCGTGGGTTCCCAGCAACCGGTGTAACAGATGCTGGACGGAGAACCCCTCCTCCTGGGCAAGCGTGCGCTCCTCTTCGGTCAACTGCGCCCGGAGTTCGCTGTTCAGCTCCTCTTCCCGCCGCAAAACCTCCCGGCAGCGCTCCAACTGCGACCGAAGCCGATCCCGCTCCAACAGGTCGGCTCGCGCCTTCGCCAACCGCTCGCTCAACTCTTCCCAAGCGTCCGCCACCTGAAACCCTCCCTCTGGCCGCCCGCATGCGCACCTGTGATCTTCGCCAAAGTTGGACGCAATGCCTGCTGTTTCCTCATCCACTTTCCGTTCGTTCTCACGGCATTCGCACGCGGCTTCGCTCCCCGTGCGGACCGGGCGAACCTGCTCCAGCCGGCATTAGCCGGGTCAGCACCGGCACGTGTTTCCGCTTCTTTGGTGAGCTATACTTTCCGTGGTTGCAACCCATTCCATCCGCTGTCGCACGGGATGCGGCGAGGGACGACGTGACCATCCAGCCGCAAACTGGGGATATCCGGAGGCAGGCGCACAATGTGACCAACGCCAACCTCTGCCGGAATTGATTCAAAACATTCCAGGCAATGGGCAGATTGTCCTCTCAGCTTTGCACTGAGAAACCCTCTTTTGAAGAATTTCCACGGATTGTGTTAGGTTTCATTACAAATGGCCTCGACAAATTCATATCATGGATTACAATCTGACACGTGGGGAGGACCTTTTATGAAGCGGATCGACGCCATCATCCGTCCGGAAAAACTGCAAGCCGTAATTAAGGCTTTGCGCCAGGTGGGCATCACGGGCTTCACCGTCATCCCGGCGCAGGGGCGCGGCCAACAAAAGGACGTGCACGGCGTGTACCGCGGGCACACGTATGACATCAACCTCCATCCGAAGCTGAAGTTGGAGATTGTGGTATCCAACGAGTACCTGGAGCGTGCCATCCAAGCCATCGTCGGCGCGGCGCAGACCGGTCGGATGGGAGATGGCAAGATCTTTGTCTACGATGTACTGGAAGCTTACAACATCCGCACCGGCACGGTGGATGAAACCCTTGATGAGCTGAACCGGTAAAGACAGCAACCGGTCGACTTTAAGGTCCGGATGGCTGCGTGCGGATGGCAGAAGGAGTGCGGAAGATTGACGACCCCGGTCGCTCTCAACACGGTGTGGGTGATTCTCACCAGCGCGTTGGTGTTGTTCATGGAAGGCGGCTTCAGCCTCCTGGAAGCCGGCTTGGTACGAACCAAAAACGCCGTCAACGTGACCATGAAGATCTTTGTCGACCTCACATTCGGAGCGCTGGTTTTCTACGTGATAGGACTTCACCTGCTGTTCGGACGCGATGTCGCTCACGTCATTGGCATCGGGCGGATTCTCGTCCCGAACGGACTCCCGTTGGCCGGGTTCGCCTTGTTCGAAATCGGTTTCGCCATCGCAACCGCCTCCATCATCTCCGGAGCCGTGGCCGAGCGGATGAAGTTTTCCGCGTATATTCTCGTGGTCGCCATCACCTGCGGATTGGTTTACCCGGTATCCACCCATTGGATTTGGGGCAACGGAGGCTGGCTCGGCCGATTGGGCATGGAGGACTTTGCGGGCTCGGCAGCCATTCATACCCTGGGCGGGTTCATGGCGCTTGCCTTGGCACACATCGCGGGACCGCGCAAGAATCGTTTTAACGCAGACGGCTCAGCCAACGTGTTCGCCCCCTCCAACATCCCGCTGGCATCCGCCGGTGCGTTCATCCTCTGGTTTGGTTGGTTTGGCTTCAACGCCGGCAGCACACTGGACGCTCACAGCGTGCAACTGGCCGCGATTGCCCTTAACACCTTTCTGGCCGCTGCTGCCGGGGGCATGAGCGCCATCGTCGTCAGCATTTTCAAGTTCGGCGTGGCGGACCCAAGCATGACCATCAACGGATCGTTGGCCGGATTGGTCGCCATCACTGCCGGTTGTGCCTACGTTCAGCCATGGGCTGCGATCTTGATTGGAATTGCCGCCGGCACGCTGGTGATCTGGGCGACCGGATGGCTCGACAAACTGCAGGTGGATGATCCAGTGGGCGCAGTCGCCGTCCACGGGGTGAACGGCCTGCTCGGCACGTTGGCCGTCGGGCTGTTGGATTCCCGGCAAGGATTGCTCACGACGGGACACGTTCACCTGTTCCTGATTCAACTCCTGGGAGGCGTTGTGGTAGCGATATGGGGCTTGGCATCTGCCACTGGAATTGGGATGTTGCTCAAACGGACTGTGGGACTTCGCGTACCGGAGGAACACGAAGAAGAAGGGCTCGACATCGTGGCTCATGGGATTCCAGCCTACAATGAGCTGGAGAGGTTCAGCGACGCCACGCAAATTGTGTTTGGAAAGCACCCTGATAAATCCGTGGTGACGACCGCGAGCGATGTAACGAAGCCGGTGGGGTAAAGGTTGCCCCGCCGGCTCTTCGTCTGGTTTGAATCATTGGCCCCGCAGATTCCAGACTGCTCTGGACAGTGCCGTCTTCATGCACCGAGTGTTACGATAAATCCGTACAGACGTTTGTACAACGACTGCAGAAAGGAGAGAGGATTGAGAGATGGATTCCACCGGACGGCGCCCCTTTACGGGCAAGGAATATCTGGAAAGTTTAAAAGACGGCCGCGAAGTCTGGTTGCACGGTGAACGCGTGAAGGATGTGGCGTCCCACCCGGCATTCCGGAACTCGGCCAGGTCGGTGGCGAGGCTGTACGACGCCCTCCACGACCCACGGTACCGCGACGTACTGACGTGTCCCACGGACACCGGCGGCGGTTCCTACACCCACCGATTCTTCAAAGCGAGCCGCAGCAAGGAGGAGTTGTTGGCGGCGCGCGACGCCATCGCGGGTTGGGCCCGTTTGACGTACGGCTGGATGGGGCGGACGCCCGATTACAAAGGTTCCTTCTTGGCCACGTTGGGAGGCAACCCGGAGTTTTACGCCCCGTTTGAGCAAAACGCCCTGCGCTGGTACAAGGAAGCCCAGGAACGGGTGTTGTTCATCAACCACGCCATCATCAACCCCCCTGTCGACCGCAACCGGCCGGTTCACGAAGTCGGGGACGTGTTCATCAACGTGGAAAAGGAGACGGACGCCGGCATCATCGTCAGCGGTGCGAAAATGGTTGCCACCGGTTCCGCGTTGACCCATTACAACTTTGTGGCTCACAACGGCACTCTGCCCATTCAAAAGGAAGAGTTTGCACTGGTCTTTTTCGTGCCACAGGATACGCCCGGTGTCAAACTGATCTGCCGGCCCTCTTACGAGATGAACGCGGCGGTGATGGGCAGCCCGTTCGATTACCCGTTGTCCAGCCGGTTGGACGAGAACGATGCGGTGCTCGTCTTCGACAAGGCGTTAATTCCTTGGGAAAACGTGCTGGTATACCGCGATGTCCAAAAAGCCAACAGCTTCTTCCCAAAATCCGGGTTCACGAACTTGTTCCTGTTCCACGGTTGCACCCGCTTGGCAGTGAAGCTCGACTTCCTCGCAGGGGTGCTGATGAAAGCCGTCGAAAGCACTGGAACGTCGGAGTTCCGCGGCGTGCAAGCGCTCATCGGCGAGTTCATCGCTTGGCGGAACATGATGTGGGCCCTCAGCACCGCCATGGCGCTGGATCCCAATCCGGGTCCCAACGGAACCGTGTTGCCGAACATTGAGCACGGCACAGTGTACCGGGTGTTCTCCACGGTCGCCTGGCCGCGCCTGCGGGAAATCGTCGAAAACGTCGTGGCCGGCGCAATGATTGTCCAGCCCTCCAGCGCTGAGGATTTCCGGAATCCTGAAATCCGCAAATACATCGACCGGTTCTACCGCGGCTCGAACGGTTACGACGCGGAAAAGAAACTGAAGGTCATCAAGTTGCTGTGGGACGCTCTGGGCAGCGAGTTCGGAGGCCGCCACGGGTTGTACGAGCGGAACTACACCGGCAACCACGAAGACATTCGGATTCACGCCCTCAACGTCGCCAAAGAAACCGGGTCGGCGCAACAATTTCACCAATTTGTCGAACAGTGCATGAGTGAGTATGATATTCACGGATGGACTGATCCGACGTGGATCAACCCGGACGACGTCAACCTGATTCGCAAGCAATCCGGAGAGAAGACCGATTTGCAGTCGATTTACTCGTGAGATTGTCGTACAGTCCTTGCAACCAACGTTCTCAACCGCCTGACTGTTCGAAGCTTGAGGCGCATAAGCGGCTGCCTCCAGCCGAACAACCCTGGGAAGCCAAGCCCGGCGATGTGTCTGTCAGCGGAAAGCGCTGTCATAGTCCGACACTCGTCGGGGCTTTGTTTCCGGCCGCATGACCCGACCGGGGAGAGGAGGGGAAACTGTGGAGCGGACGCCGGCTGTGCCCGACCTGTCAGACCTGCTGGATTTTCAACCCGGGCAAATTCAGCTCAGAGGCCGCCGATTTCTCTTAATCAACGCGGACGCGCTTGGTACACTCCGCAGGGACCTCGTCTCGACACTCGGTCGGGAACGCGCGAAGGGATTTCTGCTTCGCTACGGTTGGTCTTGCGGATACCGCGACGCCCTGGCCGTCAAAGCCCAGTACCCGCAAGCCTCCGAATCGTTCCTGCAGGAGCAGGGACCTGTGTCGCACATGTTGGAAGGCGTAGTGCACGTACGCATCGGGCGGATGACGGTCAATATGGGGCGAGGCGAGTTTTACTTTGAAGGGGTCTGGACAAACTCGTACGAGGCGGAGCAACACTTATGCCATTTTGGAGCATCCGACGATCCCGCCTGCTGGACGCTCGTCGGCTACGCCGGCGGTTACTCTACGGGGCTGTTTGATCACCACATTGTGTACAAAGAAATTACGTGCACGGCACGGGGTGACAAGGAGTGCCGGTTCGTCGGCCAGAGTGTAGCCGCGTGGGGGCCTGCCATTCAAGATGAGTTGCGCTACTACGAGCAAACCACGATTACCGAGGAATTGCAGGAAGCATACCAGCGCATCCGTCAGCAGCATCTGTTGTTGACGCGGATCACGTCGATTCACGAACAGCTCAACCAGATGGTGCTGGCCGGACACGACCGCTCTGTGATCATGGAGACGGTTGGCCGCATCCTGAACAGCCCGATCGTAGTGGAGGACCGCCAGTTTCACCCCATCGTCACTTGGGCGCCGCCCGGCTGGGAGGGCAATCTCGCCGAATGCCAATTGGGCCATGCGGTTTCCGTCTTGCCCAGGTTCTGCGCATGGCTGCGCAAGGTGGACCGGGAGAAGCGCGCATTGGACTGGAATCCCGAGCGCCACGAACAGCTATGTGGCCGGACCACTGCCCCGATGGTTTTGGGGGATGAGGTCATCGGCTACTTGTCTGTCATTCACACGAATTCCGACGTGGATTCTGATTTGCGGCGAATGGTGGCAGAACGGGCCGCGGCCGTCTTGTCGTTCGACTTGCTCCGCGAACGAACCCAGTGGGAGACGGAACGGCGATTGAAGGGCGAGTTTCTCGACATCCTGTTGGACGAATCCGCGCCCGTCGCTGAGCTGGAAATTCGCGCCCGCCACATGGGCCTGGACTTTCGCCGCCCATACCGATATCTGTGCATCTCTGTGCACCCGCCCATCTCCGCGGACCGGAAAAGCTTGGACCAAGGCCAGCTGATTCGGGCTCGCCAGGAGCTGTTGAACTTGGTGTACGCTTCGCTCGGTCACGGGGGCGAGGCGATGGTGGTCGAGCGGGCGAAAGGAGTCGTCGTGCTCGCGCCGGCGGCGGACGGCGGTGTCGGCCTTGTTCAGTTGGCGCAAGAAATCCTTGACCAACGGCGAAAGCTCCTGCACCAAGTCGCCCTTTCCGCCTGCGTCAGCGAGCAGGCATCCTCGATCGAGGGGCTGCGAAAGGCGTTCGCTGACTGCAACCACGCGCTCGACGTCATGGTGCGCCTAGGACACCACAACCGGGTGATGTTCGCGGAAGAACTCAGCCTTTTCGACATTCTGTATGCGAGTGCCGGGCAGGATCACCTCGTCCAATTTGCGCAACGCAAAGTTTCTTCATTGATCGAGTACGACGCTTCTTTCGGAGGCGAACTCACCCAGACGGTCTACGCCTTCCTGCTTCATGAATGCAATCTGCAGCGCACAGCCAGGGCGTTGAACATCTCGCTGAGCGGTCTTAAATACCGCCTGCAACGGGTGCGGGACATCGGGGGGATCGACCTCGACAATCCGGAGGAGCGGTTTCAACTCCAGCTGGCGTTGCGAGTCCTGTTGGTGCGGGGAGCTCTGAGCTTCACAACACCGCTGTGATTCAGAATCACAACATGGTTGCCAAAGCGCGCAAAAAATGTAGTAAACTGAAATCAATATATTACACCTGTCAAAATGTCTTGCAAACACCGCATCGTTCAAAGTCAAACGAAATGAAACCACACCATTCTGGGGAGGAATATTGGGAATGAACCAAAGGGTGGTTGACATCACAAACGCCATTGTCAGGAACCTCCACCAGGTCATTCGGGAGTACCGGGTCACGGAGGATGAACTCCGAAAGGCGATTGAATTTCTGACAGAGGTTGGTCAGAAGCAGGAATTTACGCTCCTGTCGGACGTCCTGAGGGTGAGCGTCCTCGTCACCGAAGTCACGCACGCAGACGAATACGATGGCCTGAGCACTCCTCACAATGTGGAAGGGCCGCTGTACCGGGACGGCGCTCCCGTCTTGCAGTCGCCCGCGCGCTTGTGTGCCAACGACAGCACCGGTGACATCCTGTTCATGTACGGCCGCGTCCTCTCCAGCCAAACCGGAGAACCGTTGCCCAATGCCGTCGTGGAAGTCTGGCAGGCCAACGAGGAAGGTTTCTACGAGAACCAAGATGAGCGTCAGCCGGATTACAACTTGCGCGGACGTGTCCTGCCAGATGCCACCGGAAGGTACGAATTTCGTACCATCGTTCCTGGCCCGTACTCGATTGCGCGGGGCGGCCCGGTTGGACGCCTGCTAGAGGCCTTGGGGCGACACGACATGCGCCCTGCCCACATTCACTTCCGCATCACCTGCGAAGGGTACAAACCGCTAACGACGATGTTGTTCGTGCCTGGAGACCCCTGGCTGGATTCGGACGCAATCGGCGCCGTGAAGCCTTCGCTGGTGATGCAGTTCGAGCGCCACGAGGCCCCCGAAGAACTGCAGGCGCGTGACGTGGACCGGCCATTTTACACGTGCGAATTCGACTTCAAACTCCAACCAGTGAAATCGACAGTACGGGCATAAATTTGTGACTGTCCACCGTGACCGCGAAACGGCCTCCTGCAGCCTGCAGGAGGCCGCTTTGCCTTTCTCCCGCGCCATCCGCCGGCATGGTATCAACAGCGGGTCAAAATTCCAGCAGGTGTCGATGTTCGTGACCCACATTTCGCGCCCGATTTACGGGCGTTCATTGTTTTTGAGAGGAATTCCGTTGCTCGCTGTGGAATGCTCTACGTTGTGTTGCATCCCATGGC
>JADGIC010000094.1 GCA_019683615.1 Alicyclobacillaceae bacterium
GATCACCTCCCAAGTCAAACTGCCCCGCCCTTCCATCACCCACCCGCGCGACACGAAGTACCCGACGCCACCGCACGCCAGGTGACGCCGCAACACCGGGTTTTCGTGGGACAGCGAAAAATACACCACGCGTGCCCTCAGACGGCGGGACAAGGCGACCAGGTGTTCGTCATCCGCGTTCAGGACCACGGCACCATCCTCGTGCACGCACTCCGCCACCAGCGATTTGATGTGGACGATGTCCGCCAGCGTCTCTGCCCCATCCTGTCCAACGTGGTCCAGGCTGATGTTTGTCAGCACGGCCACGTTGGCCTTGTCGTACGCCAACCCCCCGCGAACGATGCCGCCCCGGGCGGCTTCCAGGACGGCGACTTCGACGGCCGGATCAGACAGGACGAGCCTAGCGCTGTCCGGCCCCGTCGTGTCGCCGTCGAGCACCTTCTCGCCGCCGATGTAGACGCCCCCCGTGGTGGTGACACCAACCAACCGGCCGGTGGTCGCGAGCGCGTGAGCGATGAGGCGTGTCGTCGTCGTCTTGCCGTTGGTGCCGGTGACCGCGACGACAGGAATCCGCCCGTTGTCCCCCGCCGGAAACAGCGACGCGACAATCGCCTCCCCGGCATCTCTGGGCATACCGGCTGAGGGATGCAGGTGCATCCGGATCCCCGGCGCGGCGTTGACCTCGATAACTGCACAAGTGCGCGGGTCAAACGGTTCAGCGAGGTTTGCCACCATCAGGTCAATGCCGCACACGTCCAGCCCGATGAGGCGAGCCGCCCGCTCCGCCAACGCCCGGATCGACGGGTGCAGTTGATCTGTCACGTCGATGGCCTCGCCCCCAGTCGACAGGTTGGCGCTGTCCCGCAGCCAGACGACCCGCCCGAGTTCGGGGACGTCGTCCAAGGACAGTCCCTGCCGGCCGAGGACCATCAGTGTAATCGCGTCCAGTTGAAGGCGCGTGAGCGGCTTTTCGTGGCCGTGACCGCGCAGAGGATGCTGGTTGGCGATTTCCACCAACTGGCGCACACTGTGCAGCCCGTCCCCAATCACCCGGGCCGGCAGCCGTTCGCTGGCCGCGGCGCACCGGCCGCCGACGACCAGCACGCGCACGTTGTGCCCGGGCATTTGGCGCTCGACGATCACCCGCTCCTGGTTGCGCGACGCCGCGCTGTACGCCCACTCCAGCTCCGCCTCTGTGCGGACCCCCACGGTCACGCCCTGGCCCTGGTTGCCGCACAGCGGCTTGACGACCACCGGCGGCCTCAAGCGCCGAAACGCGGCCATCGCCTCCGCCAGGCTGGCCACCACCTCTCCTGCCGGCACGGGGATGCCTGCGTCCGCCAACAGCCGCTTGGTCAACGCCTTGTCGCCGGCGATGTCAACCGAAACGGCGGACGTGTGCCCGGTCAACGTGGCAGCCACCAATCGGCGGCGACATCCCCAGCCCAGTTGCAACAGACTGCCGTTGTTGAGCCGCCGCACGGGGATATTCCGACGCCGGGCCGCTTCCACGATGGCGCGCGTGCTTGGCCCCAGCCCCGTGCGGTCGTGGATGGCCTTGCCTTCTTCGACGACAGCTGCCACGTCCGGCGGACGCCCCGCTGCCACCGCCTCGACGACCTCCACAGCGCGTTCCAAGAGTTGGCGTTGACACTCGAACGATGCACACTCCATCACAATGTCGTAGTGGCCGGGTTGCCGGGCGTACAGCGTCTTGCCAAAGCGGACGTCCAGCCCGCACAGACAGGCCAACTCGATGGCCACGTGTTCCACGATGTGGCCGAAGTACGTCCCTCCGTACAGCCGCTCCACAAATCCTCCGGGCCGCCCTTTGGCACAATGGTGTTCGCGCAGGCCTGGGAAAGTCTGCAGCAAACGGTCGGGAAAGCCGGGCACGGCATAGCTCTCGCGCTCCGCCCACTGTCCCAGGTCGAGCCGCGCAACCAGCACCGGCCGGTGAATGTACACATTCGGGCCATCGATATGACGCACCGAGACAATCTTCATTTCGTCAGCTCCTCGCCCGCGGTTCCGGACCTGTCCTCCCATCGCGTGATGGGTTGCCGGCTGTGTAGATGGAAGCCATACCCTTCCGGAAGTATGTGCAATTTCACCCCGCACAACGCCAATCCTTCGTCGGACCGCACCTTGTCCAGATTGGAGTAGGTCATTTGGCCCGCGTCCACCACGCTGACCGCCCCCCGACCCAAAACGCGGAACCGATCCTGTTCAATGACGACCGCCGTATCCTCGTCGATGCCCAGACCCAAGTGGTGAGGGTACTGTGCAACGGCTGACAACAACCGCCCTAAGCGTCCGCGCTGCGCGAAGTGTTGGTCAATCACGACGCCCGCGGCAAACTCCATGCCGGGCGCCATCTGGACGATGCCCACGCGGGGGTTGGTCTCCGACTCACCTGCCACGATCATCGTACTTGACATCATCGACGCCCCGGCGCTGGTGCCCCCCAACACGACGCCACGCCGGCGCGCCTCGTGCAATGCCGCATCCACGCGGGTGCCGCCCAGCAGCTTCGTGATCCGCAGCTGGTCGCCGCCAGTGAAAAACACGCAGGTGGCGTCCTCGATAAACTGGATGGCACTGTCGCGATCCGCATCCTCCCGGCGGGAGACGTCAAAGGTTCGCACGTCGAGAGCGCCGAGCGACGTGAATACTTCGACGTACTCCATGCCCACCTCGACGGGCAACTCGGTCGCAACCGTCATCACCAGCACCCGGGCGTGCTTACCGCCACCCAACCGGACGAATTCGCGCAGAATTTTACACTCTCCCGTCTTGTCCTCAGCTCCTCCGATGACCACCAACGGCCCCGGCTGTACGGACAAACGGAATCCCCCCTCGCCACTCCCGCTTCACAACAAAACCCGGGGCCTGATGCCCCGGGCCGGTCGTCAACTGTGGCTGCTGCCCTCACCGAGCGCGCTGCTCGGCCAGAGCTTGCTCCGCAATCTGGATCGCGCGTTTCACCATGTTTCCCGCGTCACGGGTGGTGATTGCTCCCCACCCTTCACGCTGAACGGTGTCGTAAAAACCTAGCTCTTTCGCGAGCTCGGCCTTGAACTCGTCCGACATGGTTCCGCGGCGTCTCGCCATCGTCGCACGCCTCCCCTCGTTGACGACCGGTTATAGTATGGCTAAAGCCGCCGGAAATAATCGGTGGCTGCAGTTCCTCAGGTGAACGCACAGCAGCTTCCCGACTGCACAAAAAGCGGCCCTGACAGGGCCGCTCTCCAGACCACATATGCAGATGCAGTACCAGGCCGGCTGCCGCGAAAGCAGCATCAAGCCTGCGTATAGGTGATGCGAATGTTGTTGCCTTCTTTGCACACCATCAGTTCGACGGTTTCCGTCAGGACGTCCGCATAGCTGTATGAGACCCGCTTAAACGAGCCGTCCGGCGGATCCAGCTTGACGACGAACACAGACGGGTAAGTCTCTTCCAACACACCCGTGCGCTCGATGGTCTTTCGCCGTCCCCCGTTGGCCCGCAACAGCACGCGTTCGCCAATGAGTCCGTCCAGGCTCTTTTTGATGTCGTGGAGCGCATTCCTCGCCAACACACACCACCTCTTTCCACAGACCATTGTACCACGGAAAGAGGCCGGTGTCAACAAAGGACATTAATTATAGCAACGCATGATTTTCGTTGTCAATGGGTATGATACCTCGGCACCGGCATTTTCGCCCGCCGTATCTTCGCGCCGCCGCCTGCGCCCGACCGCCGACCAGCCCTGGATGGTCAATACAGCGACTTGGGCAGGCCCAACCGGTATTTCCCGCGGGTTTCTAGCCCGCCGATGCCGTCCGTGCCGGTGTAGGTGGAGCGCACCACGTCGTAGACGTTGACGGTTTCGCTGATCGGCGTGAAGGCGATTTTTTCGGCGATAAACACCGGATCAAGTGCGTGGATCATAATCCTCTGCGGCGAACTGGCAAAGTTCGCCCCGGCCTCGAGAATCGCCTCGAAGTGCGACTGGCACGCGCCCGCAATGACAATCAGGTCATCCATGCTCCTGGCGTGTTTGCGGGCATTGATGACAGTCTTCACGAAGTTGCCGGAGTTTCGGTAGTTGCACAGATCAGACCAGTCTTTTCCTTTCCGGATCACACCGTCGTGGCCGGTGATGATGAGGATGTCGGGCTCGTACTGTTCGAGCAACGGCCTGACACCGTCCGGCATCTGCGGTTCCGGAACGTGATGGCCGACCGCCCGGATCCCGAGTTCCCTGTACATGTTCAAGCACTTATGCAAGTACGTTCCGTCACCGTCCAGGTGGAGAACCCGTCCGGGCCGCTCAAAAAAATCCGGATGCGATTGGTATCTCGCCTCCCGCCGGAGGGACCGCTTCTCCAAGTCCATCGCCCGCCGTGAGCGGATCAGGCGAAGGCATTCATCCGCTGCCCGAGCCTGCCTGGCCTCATACTCTTGCCACTCGTCGTCCGTCACGCGTTCCAGGTCGGACAGCGGCGCGTCGGCCATCAGCCGCACATCCACCCCTTTCAGAATGGCGACGCCGGCCTGTTCGTCCGTCTCCACAATCACGAAGCACACGTCTTTACCGTAAGATTTACGGGTGACTCTGTCTCCCGGTTTCCACAAACTCACCGCCCTCCCTCGAAGCCAGGGTCACGGTGCGCGCAGTGCTGCGCGCCAAGCGTTGGGCCGTGTGCACCTGCCGCAGCCAACGTAATGTCAGCATATGCCTTGGCAGTGGCGGTGTGACGGAGGAGCGAGCAGACCATGGCAGGAGACAGTCAAAACGTGTGGCGAATCCCGGCAGCAGACGACACCCCCTCGGCAAGGCCGTGCGCGGTGGTGCCCGCTAAAGACAACGCGGCCAGCATTGGCAACGTCATCCGCCAGCTCCGCCGGGCAGGGATCCCTTCCTGCGTGGTGGTGGCCAACGGCTGCTCGGACGACACTCCGGCGCAGGCGCTTCGGCACGCAAAGGAAGCGGGTGTCGCGTGTTTCGCGTTGGAATTTGCATCCGCCTTGGGGCCGGACGTCCCCCGCGCGGCAGGTGCATTTGCCGCCTTGCGCGTATTTCCTGGCAGCGATCCGCTCGTGCTGGTCGATGGAGATTGGCTGGGGAGCTTCGGTCCCTCCTTGGAATCCGCCGTCTGTCACGCCTTGGCCGCCCGCTGGGACGTACAGTTCGTCACCTCCGCGACGGCCGTATCCCCCCTGTCGAAGCCCTCCACCGGGCACCAGAGCGGCCTGACCTGCAGTTGTGGCAATCCTGCCTTGGCCCCGTTCACCCCCGGCTCGCCCGTGCCGACCCGGCTCTGCTGCCGATGGTGGTGCGCCCCTGGGTATTCCAGGTCGTATCGGCGGCAGAACTCGCTCACCCCGGGCGTTGGTTCGCTCTCTGCGCGCGGGCACAGCGATACGGCCTGCGCGTCGGCGTGTACGACGGCTGGCAGCCGCAGATGGCTGGAAATCCCGTGGGGGACAGGAAACATCAAGAAGAGCTTGTGGAAACCCTGTGGGGAGATGCTTTGGAAGGTCTGTGCCTGTATTTCGGAATGCCAGGATCCCGCCGCGAACGAGGACGGTCCCACGATGGATGGCACCCGCTTCGCCGGTTTGACCTGCTCGACGCCTGGCGCGCCTGCGCAGGGATTGTGGCTGAAAGCATGGCGTTGGGCCGCTGGCTGCAGCTGGGCGCCAGCGCCGGCTACGCCTTCGTGTAACGGTCAGCGACCTTCGAAGCCGCAAACGCGTCCGGCTTAATGTGCGCCTCGTAGCCGTTGGCCATGATCCAGGCGACGATTTCCCGAATCAGTTGGCGGGTCGCCCCGCGTTCCCCGACGTCCACGTGCACCTCCGGCCGCCAGGAGTCGCCGAGCGACCCCAGGCGTTCCGTCAACAGCCCGCCCACCTGAAGCGAGTACGCGGCCTCCGCGAACATCCGCTGGCGGAGGGAATACATGTGGGATTGGTGTTCCCGGTGAATGTAGTAGCGGGCGCCTTTTCCCACGTGGTGCACGATGACCGCTGTCACAAACGTCACCCTGCGGCTGCCTGGGTGGGGTTGCGAATCGGTGCCGATGATGATACGGAAACGGTCGCGCGGATACCGATCCGCCAATTGCCGGATGTCGTCAACCATCGCCTCCAGCGTCACGGCGCCGCGAGACGGGCTGGTGAACTCCCACACGACACTGTCACCCCCTTGCCGAGGCGAACCCCCCACCACTGGCCACTGCGGAACGCCTGTCATCCATTGGTTTTATGATAATCCAAGGAAGCCCCGCGCGCCACGACTTCACCGAAATTTCGCGCGACGGGCCGGCCGCTGGCCGCGTGTCAAGTGGATGCGCCCGGATCCCGCGGCCTCATTCGCCCCCATGTGTTAGCGATGGCCGCAAACTCCTCCAAGGAGAGGGTTTCCCCGCGCCGGCTGGCGTCGATGCCAGCCTCGGCCAGCAACGCCTCGCACTCGTCTCCGGACAGGCCGAGGCCTGCCCTTAAGGCGTTGCGAAGTGTCTTGCGGCGCGTCCCGAACGCCGCCCGGACAACCTGGAACAGGCGCGCATCGTCGTCGACCTCCACCGCCGGCTGGCTGCGCAGTCGCAAGCGTACGACAGCCGATTCCACGTCCGGGGGCGGCAGAAAACACCCCGGGCCGACGCGGCGGAGCCGCTGCACCTCAGCCCGGTACTGCACGGCCACGCTGAGCGCACCGTACGACTTGCTGCCGGGGTGGGCAGCCAGCCGCTCTGCTACCTCGCGCTGCACCATCAACACGATGACGTCCATGCGCACGCCTGCCTCCAGCAGGCGAAAGAGAATCGGCGTCGTCACGTAGTACGGCAGATTGGCGACCACAGCCACCCGGCGGCAGTCTGCAAACGCGGCCCACAAGTCCCGCAGATCCAGGTCGAGAACGTCGGCAAAGCGAACCTCCACATTATGCAAGCCGTCCAACGTCTCCGCCAGCACGGGGCGCAGAGCGGGGTCCTTTTCAACAGCCAACACGCGGCGGGCGACGTGGCCGAGGCAGGCGGTGAGCACGCCCGCGCCCGGACCGACTTCAAAGGCACCGTCTTCAGAGCCGATGCCGGCCGCTTCGACGATGTCGCGCAACACTCCCGCATCGACGAGGAAGTGTTGTCCCAGGCCGTGTTTCAAGGTGAACCCGTGGCGAGCGAGAACCTCCTTGAGCTGCCGCGGTTGCGCCAGCCGGAAGGGATCCGGTTGGTGTGCCTCCAACCTGTGCGGCGCCATCTCGCCCTCACTCGCCATATCGCCCTCACTCCTTCTCGGCGGCCACCGCCCGCTCCCACTCCTCGCGAGTGACGCCCAACAGGTTCAGTTTGCGCACGAACGCCTTGGCGTTCCCATACCCGATGCCCAGGCGTTCCCCCACGCGCTGACGCCGCCCGGCCGCCCCCTGCGCACGAACAAGGCCTGCGCGAGCCAAGTCGTCCAGCGTAAACGGCGACGCGGGGCGCACCGAAGGCTTCGTCGCCGCCCGCATGATGGCCTTTCGAATCGCTTCCGGAGTCGCGTGTTCCACGCCGATTTCACCCGCAGACGCCGCATCCGTGCGCCGCAAGAAGGCGTGTTTGCAGCCGGGAACCAACTCGTCCAGCCGCCTGCGGATACGCTCGCCGGCACCGTCCGGGTCGGTCAACACGATGACCCCGCGGGTGAGGGCGGCGCGCCGGAGTTCTTCCACCACCGTGCGCGAGAGGCGGTCGCCACCCGTCACCCATACGTCCGCCCGCACCGCCCGCTCCACCGCCTGCCTGTCGCGCAGGCCTTCGACAACGACCAATTCCCGGATTTCCGGCAGCGAGCCGTCCGCCCGTACACTCATGGCCGCCGCCCACCTCTCAACAGCATGCGCACAGCGTTGTCGGCCGTCACCTGCGCGACGTGTTCCGGGGATTGGCTGCGCACTTCCGCGACTTTGTCCGCCACCAGCCGCACGAACGCCGGTTCGTTGCGCCGTCCCCGGTGCGGCACCGGCGCCAGGTAGGGGGCGTCCGTTTCGACGGCGAGCCGCTCATCCGGCACGCGCCGGCAGACATCGCGGACAGCGTCCGCCTTGGCGAACGTCACCATGCCGCCAAACGCAATCAGGAAACCGGCCGCCATGCAGCGGCAGGCCGCCTCCCAGTCACCGGTGAAGCAGTGCATGATGCCGCCCGGCCCTCCGGCCGCCTCGGCTTCCAGGATGCTGACGACGTCGTCGGTTGCATCCCGATTGTGCACAGACACCGGCAACCCAAGCTCACGCGCCAGCCGCAGTTGGCGGCGAAACAGGTCTTGTTGCATGTCGCGGGGAGCTGCGTCCCAATAATAGTCCAGGCCAATCTCGCCAACCGCCACCACTTTGGGATGTCTCGCCAACTCCCGCAGCCGCTTCTCCCAGTCCGGACCTATGCCAGCCGCTGCCTCTGGATGAATCCCCACCGCTGCCCACACACCGTCGTGCTGCTCGGCGAGTGCCACGGCTCGCTCCGAACTCGGGATGTCGACACCTGGCACCAGAATATGGGTGACCCCTTCGCGGCGCGCCCGTTCCACCACGGCCGCCACGTCGTCAGCAAACCGGTCATCGTTGAGATGGCAGTGGGAGTCAAACAGCATCTTGTCCCCTCCCGTATCGGCCCAGCCTGCTCACAGGCGCGGCGTCACTTGACAACCGCCCCGTTGGGCATGTCGTCTGGCACCGTCACCAGCCTCAACTGATCCCCCGCCGATGCGGCCAACACCATTCCGTACGACTCCACTCCCCGCAGCTTTACGGGTTTCAGATTTGTGACGACAACGACCTTTTGCCCAATCAACTCCTCGGGCAGGTAGTGCTTGGCGATCCCGGAGACGACCTGGCGCTGTTCTGTGCCCAGGTCAATCTCCAGCCGCAGCAGCTTGTCAGCGCCAGGAATCCGTTCGGCCCGCCGGATCTGTCCAACCCGCAACGCCACCTGATTGAACTGGTCCATGCCAATCGTCTCACGGTCCTGGCTGCTGACAGCCGCAACGCCCGCGCCCGCCTGTGCGGGCTCACGGTCGGTTCCGCTGCGCGTCAACTGGTCCAACGCTGCCACCTCCGCTTCGACGTCCAGGCGCGGGAACAGCGGCTCCCCGGCCGTCACGCGCCGGCCTGTGCGCAGGGCGCAAAAGTCCCGCAGCCGATCCCACGCCGTCTCCTCCTCGCTGAACTGGTACTGCTCCATCACCTTGCGCGCCGCCTTGGGCATGAACGGCTGCAAAAGCACCGCAATCACCCGGATGGCCGCGGTGACCGCGTACAACACCGTCCCCAGACGATCCCGCCGTCCTTCCTTGTTGTGCGCCCACGGCGCCGCCTCGTCGATGTACTTGTTCGCCTGCCGCACCAAGCGCCAGACGTCGGCCAGTGCTTGCGAGAACTGCATCCCGTCCATGTGCGCCTCGTACTCGTCGACCGTTTGGCGGGCAAGGGCGGCCAAGTCTTCCTCCAGCGCCTCGAACGCGGCCGGCTCCGGCAGCACCCCGCCGCAAAACCGGTTCAACATCGCCGCCGTGCGGTGGATGAGGTTGC
>JADGIC010000095.1 GCA_019683615.1 Alicyclobacillaceae bacterium
AACCCCGGGGCCCCAAAACCCCCCCGGGGGGGCCCCCCCGCCCCCCCCGGGGGGCCCCACAGCCCCCTAGTAAACCCATACCCCCTGCCGGACCCCGTCTCTCCCATCCGGTTGTCCGGGGTCGCGGCGCAACCATCCCGCGGACCGAAACAGCCTACTTGAGCACGTACACCGTCACAGTACGAACGCCCCACTCCCGCGCCGCCGCCTCCGAGCTGACGCAAATGTCGATGCGGTTGCCCACGATGGCCCCACCCGTGTCTTCCGCGACCGCGACACCGTACCCTGGAATGAATAACCTTGTGCCGAAGGGTATCACGGACGGATCCACCGCAACCACGCCGGGTTGAGCCACCCACCCGGTGGCTGTGCGACCTCCCGCGGCATACGCCGTGGCAACCACGGTCAAAGACCGCGAAAACGACCCCGCGCCAGCCCCGCGCGCCGCCAGACGGCTTGTCGAGGCCATCGCCGTGACCAGCGGTTGCGGCGATGGGCGCGGCCGGCTTCCGACGGCGATGACTTCATCGACCGGCTCCCGAATGACGGTGCTGCGCACCCGCTGGCCCACTTTGTGCCCGCCGACGAAAACCATAGTGGTTTGTATCCTGCGCAACCCTTTCACACCGTACGTCAGCACCTTCTCCTGACCTGCATACATGCTGTCCGTCCGCCGGCGTATGGTCTGAAATGGTATCTGCTCCGTCCTCGTGGCGATGCGCGTCAGATGCCTGCGAACGTGCAACACCTCGCCGTCGTGCAGCCTTGCCGACAACGGCGGATCCAACCGATCCCCCGCCTTCACGGCAACACCTTGTTGACGCAACAACTGCCCCACCGTACGGGCGAATGTCAGCCACCGCTTGCGCGCAGGCCGGTGGCCCGGCAAAGCCGGTTGATCCACCATCTCCACCCGCAGCGGGTGTTCCACTGTGATTTCCATCCCGTCCCGCACCGGGCTCGCCAAGCTCGGCGTCACTCGGTCGCGCCGGGAGAAACGGATGTGATGTTGTCTGAGAAACGACGCCACGTTACCAAATGTGAATCCTCGAATGACCTTGCGTTGCCCATTGTCTGAGACCGTGACCGTTTTGAACGCCGCATTTGCCGTAGCCGCCGATCCTCCGAGCAGCGCCAGCATTGCCGCCGCCAAAACGTACACAGCTTTCGACTTTGGTAACCGCACTCCATCACCTCTTCTCGCCGTGGTCTCCGGTCCATAGCGAGATGGGAAAGGGGGGTAAGGGTCACCGGGATGAACCTAGTATACTGGCGGGTTGTTTGGAACGCAATGGATCCCAACCCCAACTCCGTCTGCACTTGAACCGGGCTGACAGATACGGATGGCGAACGGGATCGGCGTGGTGCGAAGCGGGTCGAACAGACGCGTCAGCCCGGTCGAATCCAGGCGAATGCGCATGTGTGCCGGCAGCGCTGCCACAAGTGTATGTCAGAAACCGCCAAAGTAGACCGTGAAGCCGACTGGTCCACCAGCGGTCAGGTCCACAAGCGGATGTAACCCGCGGCGATGGCGCGCCCGAAGTACTCCGTCAACACGACACCAGCCAGGATGTGCGGTGCGAACGGGATCGGCTCGCGGCGCTGCAACACACCGGCTAAGCGCATCAGAATGCCGGTCAGTGCGCCGGATGCGGACGCCAACGCCAACGACTCCAGGCACGCCAGCGGTCCCAGCATCGCGCCGACGCTAAGGTACAGTTTCGCGTCGCCGAGGCCCATGTTGCCGCGTGAGACCACGTGGATCAAGCACAGCGCCGCACATCCGGCGGCCGCCCCGGTCAGCGCATGAGCCCACGTTTGCACCGAGGTCAGGCCGCTCAACAAGGTGCAAGCGACGGCACCGGGGAGTGAAAGCACGTTGGGGACGCGCAGCGCAATCAGGTCCGTCCCGGCCACCGCCACCATCAACGTCCAGAACACCAGCCAAGCGGCCCGCTGCGGCCACCCGGGCACCTGCCAGACCGTCGCCGCGAACAAGGCCCCGGTCACCAATTCCAAGACGGGATAACGAACGGGTATCGGAGAGCGGCATGTCCGACAGCGTCCCCACAGCCACAACCAGGAGAAGACGGGGACCAACTCCGCCGGGGAGAGGGGCCGCTGGCAGTGAGGGCAGTGCGATCCCGGCGCTACCACCGACTCGCCGCGGGGCAGGCGGTACGACACCACATTCAGGAACGAGCCGAAAAACAACCCGCATGCCCACGCCACACCGGCCGACACCGACGTCAGTGGATCCATCCTGTTCACCCCTCCCCGGCGGCCCCGGCGAACCGCTGCTGTTCCGGTTCCCGTGCCCTGCCGCCCAAGTGCCGGCACACCACGCTGCTACGCGAGATGTCCGAACCAGTCCGGCAGCCACTGGCGCACGGCATCATCCCTGATCCGCCCTTGCTGCAACAGCTCGCGCACGTGCATCTCCATCGTCTGCATACCGTACTGGCGCCCCGTCTGCATCACACTCTTGATTTGGTGTACCTTCTCCGTCCGAATGAGGTTTGCCACAGCCGGCGTGTTGACGAGGATTTCACACGCCACCACGCGGCCTTTGCCGGTGGCCTCGGGCAACAGCCGTTGTGACACCACCGCAATCAACACCGCTGCCAGCTGTACGCGAATCTGGGCCTGTTGGCCGGGAGGAAAGACGTCGATGATGCGGCCGATGGTCTGCACTGCGTCAGGCGTATGCAGCGTGGCCAAAACAAGATGGCCGGTCTCAGCCGCCATGATCGCTGTGGCAATCGTCTCCAAATCGCGCATCTCGCCGACAAGGATGACGTCCGGGTCTTGGCGCAACGCGGCGCGCAAGCCGCGGTCAAACGATTCGGTGTCCTGGCCGACCTCGCGCTGATCAATGAGGCAGCGGTCGTGCCGGTGCAAATACTCAATCGGATCTTCAAGCGTCACGATATGCTTGCTCTCGCGATGGTTGATGGAATCAATGAGCGCCGCCAACGTGGTCGATTTGCCGCTGCCCGTCGGACCGGTCACCAAGAGCAGCCCTTGTGGCCGCTCCGTAAACCGCTCGACGTGTTTCGGCAAGCCCAGTGACGCAAACGATGGCACGCGGGTGGGGACCAACCTCGCGGCCACACTCGGACATCCGCGTTGCCGATACACGTTGACGCGAAAACGAGATATCCCGGGCACGCTGTAAGAGAAATCCACCTCGCCCCTGGCCTCGAACTGGGCCCGTTGCCCGGAGGTCATCAGGCTGTAGGCCATCCGCTCACAGTCCTGCGGCGACAAAACGGTATCAACCAGTTTTTTCAACTCGCCGTGGACGCGCATCGTCGGTGCGGCCCCGGCGGTCAGGTGCACGTCCGACGCGTCCGCCTCCTTCGCCTGTGCGAACCACTCCCGAAGACGCTCGTCCAACACTGGATCCTTCAGGTCCAGCCTTGCATCGTTCAGGTGCATCGCGCAAGCCTCCCTCTTGGCACCGCCAACCCCGTGCCAGGAACCTGTTTCCGCCGGCATACGGCTGCACCCCGCCGCGTGCCGGGGCATCTGCGGGCCGGTCCCGCGCAGCCTCTTTCCGCCTATACGCTTCGACTGAAATCGTCAAATTCCTTGTGGCATGCGTATTCGGGCAGGGACATGCATGATATACTTGAGGGTAAGCGAGGGGTGAAGCACGTGAAGGTCTACCAGGTTGTCGCTTGGGCGGTCATCGCCATTGCCGCCATCGTCGTGGTGACGTTTTTTATCAAATTTTTGTTGGAAGTGGCGGTGCTCGCTGCACTTGTCGCACTCGCCTACTACTGGTTCGTCCGCGCCACGCAAATGCGCCGCCGGGACAAGCCGTGGCGATGACGCTGGGAGCACAGCCGCACCCGCCGTACGTGCGGCCGCTGGCAGTGCAACCCGCCCGCCATCTTGAATATGTGGGCGACAGCCTGTCGCCACGGCTGCAAGCTGCCACTCGCACGCTCCGGCAGCCCGCGCAGTGTCACTCCGTAAAGCCAGATCTGGTCAGCTGTTCCCGCAGCGGCTCCTCACACACAGGCTGTTTCTTCGCGTCCGCCTAACAACTCCCCGAACCTGTACGCGACCTGCCAGATGTCACCGGCACCCATGGTCAACACCAAGTCCTTGGGCCGAACGGTTTCCGACAAATACTGGACAATTTCCTCTTTCGTCTTGATGTAGCGCACGTTCGGATTGCTTTGCAACCGAATTTGTTCAACCAGCCGTTCGGCGGACACCCCTTCGATGCGCCGCTCGCCGGGCGGCGAATAGATGTCCGCAATGATGACCTCGTCGGCCCCCCGGAACGCCTGCGCAAAAGCGTCAAACAGAAAGTAGGTACGCGTGTACCGTTGCGGTTGGAAGACGGCGACAATCCGCCGGCCGGTCGTCTGGGCAGCCGCAATCGTCGCGCGGATTTCTGTGGGATGATGCGCGTAGTCGTCAACCACGAGCACGCCGTCGTGTTCGGCCACCACCTGAAAGCGCCGTTTCGCCCCGCGGAATTCTTGCAATGCGGCGGCCGCCTGCGCAAAGTCAATGCCAGCCTCCCGCGCCACCGCAATCGCAGCCAGGGCGTTCATCACGTTGTGCACCCCGGGTACTGACAACTCCAACGGTCCGAGGCATTCTCCCTGCCACCAAACCCAGCAGCGGCTGCCGCGGTCGACCAGTTCAACATGGCGCGCCGCATAATCCGCCTCGCGATCCACGGCAAACGTCACAACACGGCACGGTACCCGTTTGCGGATTTCCATCAGGTGGGGATCCTGAGCAGACATCACGCACAGCCCGCCCGGTTGAATTTGACGGATGAAACGCTCGTACGCCGCTTTCAGGTTGGCGAATTCGCCTCCGTAGTACTCGAGGTGATCCGCCTCAATGTTGGTTACCACCGCAATGTGGGGACGATAGTGCAGGAACGACCCGTCACTCTCGTCGGCCTCCGCGACGACGTAAGGTCCCTGACCGGCCTTGGCGTTATCCCCCAGATTCGAGACGACGCCGCCGATAATGTACGTCGGATCCAACCCGCACCGCTCCATCACGTAGGCGATCATGGACGTCGTGGTGGTCTTTCCGTGCGCCCCCGCCACAGCCACGCCCACCCGGTCAGCCATCAAGCGGGCGAGCATTTCAGACCGGTGCAGCACCGGGATTTGGCGCTCCTTGGCCGCCAGCAATTCGACGTTGTCCGGAGGAACATCGGTCGTGTACACGACGACGTCCGCCCCTTCCACCTGCACCGCGGAGTGACCGGTGTACACCTGCGCGCCGCGTTCCGCCAAGCGGCGTGCCAAATCTTTGCAGTCCACGTCCGATCCCGATACCAAATAGCCCAGATCCAGCATCACGCGCGCAATCGCGCTCATGCCGTATCCGCCAATTCCCACGAAATGTACGTGCTGCGGGCGAGCCACACACTTCACCGTCCCCAATTCTCCGCTCTGGTCAGTCGTTCTGTCATAGCCTTTCTCGCCTCGTCCACGGTATACAAAGATCCCCAGCAACAGACCGGTCTTTGGATTTCCGCACCAGCCCCGCCAACCGCCCAGCCGATCGCTTCCTCTACGGTGTTCGCGACGTCCACCGGGATGTCGTCCCGCACCGCCTGAACGAGCTTTCCCATGTCGGCTGCGGCCAGGGCCCGGGAGGAAGCGGGTTGTGTCGCCACGACCCGGCCGGCCAGCGGCAGCACGGTGCGCAGCATGGGCAACACGTCCTTGTCGCGCAAGGCGCCGACGACCATGGTCCAGCCCCGCTCCGGCCAGCCTTGCGCCCGGCTGAACTCCGTCAACGCCATCTTCAGCCGCCGCGCAGCGTCCGGATTGTGAGCGCCATCCAACACCACGACGCCATGGCCCACCTCGAACACTTCAAAGCGGCCGGGCCACTGCACGCTTGCCATCGCCTCGCGCAACGGCCCGTCGTCCGGCCAACGGCCAAACCCCCGCTCCACCGCCGCCTCCAGCATAGCCAACGCCACCGCGGCATTTTCGCACTGGTGCTCCCCCCACAGCGGCACCGGCAAGCCGTACGCGTCGCGACAGCGGCCGCGGTATGTCATCCACTGCATCCTTGCCGCCAGCCGTTCGCGGATGCCGGCGAAGGTGCGGCGGTGAACCCACAGGGGCGCGGCATGATCGCGGGCGGTCCGCTCTACCACAACGTACGCATCGTCGGTGGTGGCGGTGATGACCGGGACGCCCGGTTTGATGATTCCCGCCTTTTGCCAGGCGATCGCGGTCAGCGTGCGGCCGAGCACGTCCGCGTGATCATAGCTGACGTTGGTGATGCCTGTGACCAGAGGCGCCACCACGTTCGTCGAGTCGTAGCGGCCGCCGAGGCCCGTCTCCCAGACGACGGCGTCGACCTTCTCGGCGGCGAAGTGAAGGATGGCCATCACCGTCAGGACCTCAAACTCCGTCAACGGGTCGTCCGGCGTCACCCGCTCGCTGACGACCCGCACCTCCCGGACCAGTTCTCTGAATCGGCTGTCGGAGATCAGCTCGCCGGCGACGGCGAAGCGCCCCCGGTACCCGTCGAACGCCGGTGAGGTGAACGTCCCCACGCGCATCGAGCGACCAAGCAAGGCGGTCAGAAAGGCGCACACCGACCCTTTCCCGTTGGTCCCCGCCACGTGGAAGAACACCAGGTCCCGCTCCGGATGGCCGAGTGCGGCTAGCACCCGACGGGTCCGCTCCAGGCCCGGCCGGATGCCGAAGCGCTGGCGCGAGGACAGCCACGCGCGCTCCGGGTCCTGCGGACCCTGGTGCTCCCCGGCGCCTGTCGGCTTCACGCCCCATCCGCCTTCCCGAGCGCCGCCAGGCGCTCCTCGACGGCTGCCAGCTTCGCCCGGTAGTCGGCGGCCTTCTCGCGCTCCGCCGCCACCACCTCGGCTGGCGCCTTGGCGACGAACTGCGGATTCCCCAGCTTTTTGTCGACCCGCTCCACTTCCGCCGCCAGCCGCTGGCGCTCGCGCTCGAGGCGGGCGCGCTCCTCTTGCATATCGGCGAGGCCAGCCAGCGGCAGAAAGATCTCCGCCCCGCTGACGACGGCCGTGACCGCCAGCTCCGGCGGCTGCACGTCGACACCGATGGTCAGGTCGCTCAACTGGCAGAAACGCACCAAGTAGGGGCGCACCGACTCCAACAGCGCCTCAGCTTCCCCGTCCTGACAGCGGATGAGCATCGGTACCTGCTTGGACGGCGGTACCGACCGTTCAGAGCGGATGTTGCGGACCGCCCGGATGGCCTCCTTGACCGCGTTCATCTGGCGTACGGCGTGCGGGTCCGCATGGCCAGGGCGCGCCACCGGCCAGTCGGCGACGGCCAACGGCTGACGGCGGCCGGGTAGGTGCCGCCAGATGCCCTCCGTGACGAACGGGACAAAAGGATGCAACAGCCGCAACAGGTGGTCCAGCACGTGCACCAACACTGCCTGGGTCAGGCTCCGGCGCCGCTCGTCCACTCCATAGAGGGACAGCTTCGAGAACTCGATGTACCAGTCGCAAAAGTCGTCCCAGGCGAAGTCGTACAACGCCCGGCCGGCTTCTCCGAAGTCGGCCCGCTCCAGGTGGCCTGTGACCTCCCGCACCGTCTCCGCCAACCGGTGCAGGATCCAGCGGTCGGCCACCTCCAGGTTCACCTGCTCCGGCTCCGGGAGGTCCGCCTCGGCGGGGACATTCATGAGCACAAACCGCGCCGCATTCCAAATCTTGTTGATGAAATGACGGGACCCCTCCACCCGCTCCCAGTGAAACCGTTGATCATTGCCAGGAGAGGTTCCGTTGGCCAGCGTGAAGCGCAGCGCGTCGGCGCCGAAGCGGTCGATGACCTCCACCGGATCCACCCCGTTGCCGAGGCTTTTGGACATCTTCCGGCCGTCGGCGGCGCGGACGAGGCCGTGCAGCACCACCTCCCGGAACGGCATGCGGCCGGTGAACTCGAGCCCCATGAAGACCATGCGGGCGACCCAGAAGAACAGGATGTCGTAACCGGTCACCAATACATTTGTCGGGTAGTAGCGCAGCATATCGGCCGTGTCGTCCGGCCAGCCCATGGTCGAGAACGGCCAGAGGGCGGACGAAAACCAGGTGTCGAGCACGTCCTCGTCCTGCCGGACGTCGGTCGAACCGCACTCGCCGCAGGTAGTGACGTCCTCGCGGGCCACGGTGACGCCGCCGCAGTCGCCGCAGTACCAGGCGGGAATCCGGTGGCCCCACCACAACTGCCGCGAAATGCACCAGTCGCGGACGTTCTCCAGCCAGTGGACAAACACCTTCTCGAACCGTTCCGGCACAAACCGCAGCTCGCCGCGGCCGAGCGCAGCCAAGGCGGCCTGCGCCAACGGTTCCATGCGCACGAACCACTGGTCGGACAAAAACGGCTCCACCACCGTGTCGCAGCGGCTGCAGTGGCCGACCGCGTGCACGATCGACTCCCGCTTACCGAGGAAACCGCCCGCCGCCAGCCCCTCCGGCACGCGCTGGCGCGCCTCCTCGCAGGTCAGCCCCTGGTAAGGTCCCGCCCACTCGTTCAGCCGCCCGTCCGCCTCGATACACTGCGGCATCTCGAGGCCGTGGCGCTGCCCCACCTCAAAGTCGTTCGGGTCGTGCGCAGGGGTGATTTTCAGGCAGCCCGTGCCGAACGCCGGATCCACGTACGCGTCGGCAATGACCGGGATCTCCCGTTCGGTCAGTGGCAGCCGCACCCGCCGGCCGATCCATCCCCGGTAGCGGTCGTCATCCGGGTGTACGGCCACGGCCACGTCGGCGAACATCGTCTCCGGGCGGGTGGTCGCCACCACCAGTTCCCCGCTGCCGTCGGCGGCCGGGTAGCGGACGTGGTAGAGGGCGCCCTCCACCTCCCGGTGTTCCACCTCGATGTCGGACAAGGCAGTCGCGCAGCGCGGACACCAGTTGATGATACGCCGGCCGCGGTAGATGAGACCCTTTTCAAACAGGCGCACAAACACCTCTCGGACTGCCCGCGACAGCCCTTCGTCCATTGTGAACCGCTCGCGCGACCAGTCACAGGAGACGCCAAGCGCCCGCAACTGCTCCGTGATGTTCTGGCCGTACCGACGCTTCCACGCCCACACCCGCTCGACGAACGCCTCGCGGCCCAGCTCGTGCCGGCTGACCCCCTCTTCCTCGCGCAGCGCCTTCTCCACACGCGCCTGCGTCGCGATGCCGGCGTGGTCGGTGCCAGGTAGCCACAACACGTCGAACCCTTGCATCCGGCGGAAGCGGACAATGATGTCCTGCAAGGTGTTGTCCCACGCGTGGCCGAGGTGCAGCACGCCCGTCACGTTGGGCGGCGGCATCACAATGGAAAAGGGCGGGCG
>JADGIC010000008.1 GCA_019683615.1 Alicyclobacillaceae bacterium
CGACCCTGTTGGAACCAACGTCCGTACTACAGAAATGACTGGTGTCACACACGGTAGGGGCACTCGGCAAAATTACACCACTTGACGGGACACTACCCCCTGCTTCCTGGCAACACACGTTGTCGGCATTCACTATACGCAACCGGCGGGTGCGGAAGCAACGGGCCGAGCAGAGTGAAAACGCCGGCTGCAGCGCAGACCATGTTCCGGACCGCAGGCAATCAGGCGCAGACACAGCGATAAGGCCGGGTCACCCCGGCCTTATCGCTATTTCCACATTGTTCTACTATTAGAAACCCTGACGACTGGCCAACTGCTGCTCCGCGAACGCCACCAGGCGCTTGGTGATTTCACCGCCGACAGAACCGTTCTGACGGGCGGTCGTGTCCGCGCCCAACTGGACGCCGAACTCGGACGCAATTTCGTACTTCATTTGGTCCAGCGCCCGCGCAGCCCCGTTGATCAGAACCTGATTGTTTCCACCCTGCTGCGGCATCTTGTACTCACCTCCCTTGTGGTAAGCCTATTATGGCTGGGCCTGACGGCAAATATGTCGGCAACGCGCCGCCACATTGTGGTTCCCTAATCCCGAAATGGCTGGCGCAGCGAGTCCGCCTCAGCACCTTGCGGACGAACCACATCTCGCAACGCCGCGTAGGCCGGAAGCAGCCAGAAGTCACGGTTGCGCACCAACCGCATCGCTTCATCCCGGGCCACCTCCATCACCCGCAAGTCCCGCGTCAGATCCCCGACAGTGAACTCCGGCAATCCACTCTGGCGCACCCCGAGAAACTCGCCGGGCCCGCGCAGCTCCAGGTCGCGTTCGGCAATCAAAAACCCGTCGTGGGTCTCCACGAGAACCTCGAGCCGTTGGCGGGCGACGTCGCTCTTCGGATCGGCGAGCAGTACACAGAAGCCAGGGTCGCTGCCGCGCCCCACTCGACCGCGCAACTGATGAAGCTGAGCGAGCCCGAACCGGTCTGCGTGATACACCATCATCACCGTCGCCTGACTGACGTCGATGCCGACTTCAATGACAGTCGTGCTGACCAAGACCTGCGCTGCACCAGAGATGAACGCGCGCATCGCTTCGTCTTTGTCGCGGGAACTCATCCGCCCGTGCAGGAGCACGACCTGGAAACCGGCGAACTTGTCGCGCAAGCGATCCGCCAGTTGTTGGGCAGACATAACGTCCGCAAGGCGTTCCGAGTCCTCGACGAGAGGTGCGACGACGAACACCTGATGCCCCTGCGCCAACTCCCGACGCGCCAAGCGGACAGCCTTGTCCTCCTCGCGAAACGGCAGCCACCACGTGCGCACCGGTTTCCGGCCGGCAGGCAGCTGGTCAATCACGCTCACGTCAAGATCACCGTAGACAGCGAGAGCAAGCGTGCGCGGAATGGGCGTCGCCGACATCATTAAGACGTCCGGACTGCGCCCTTTGGCCCGTAGGGCCGCCCGCTGTGCGACCCCGAACCGGTGTTGCTCATCCGTAATGACCAACCCCAGCCGGGCGAATTCCACGTCGTTCGTGAGAAGAGCGTGTGTCCCCACCACCAGCCCTAGACAGCCACTCTTAAGACCGGATAACACCTCCGCCCGTTGCCTGGGCGGCGTAGAGCCGGTCAACAGCGCGACAGGCACGCCCAATGGTTCCAGCAACCGCGCCGCATGAGCGGCGTGCTGCTCGGCCAAAATTTCCGTGGGAGCCATCAACGCACTTTGTCGGCCTGCCCGCCACACCGCGTACGCAGCCCACAGCGCAACCCATGTCTTGCCGGAGCCTACGTCCCCTTGCACGAGGCGAAACATCGGTTGGGACGACCGCAGGTCGGCCAAAATTTCACTGCAGACGCGCCGCTGTGCGCTCGTCAAGGGATGGGGTAAGGCAGCTTCGAAGGCGGGCAACGCGTCATCCGGCACCGAGTGCGGCTCTCCCTGAGGCACTAACTTTTGCTGGGCGCGAAACCACTGCAACTGTAGCTGAAACAGGAAAAACTCTTCAAATGCCAAACGGCGCCTCGCTTGCCGCAGGGTTTCTGAGCTGTCCGGGTGATGCATCTGCGCCACCGCCTCGCGGTGGGAAACCAACCTGTAGCGGCGAGTCAGCTCCGCAGGCAGCCACTCCTCCAGCCGGTCTCCGTACTGTTGCAACGCTTTGGCAATCAAGGCTTCCAATTGCCAGTTGCTTAAACGCCCGCCCGTGCTGTACACGGGCGACCACTCCCGGTATCGCAGGGAAGCATCGCCGAGGTTAAACTCCGTGTGTGAGACGGCCAATGAATGGCGGGAGCGGTCGTAACGCCCAGTCACCAAAAGCAGTCGGCCGTCCGCCAATTTGGTCCGCACGTACGGTTGATTGAACCAGACCGCTCGGACCCTGTGAACGCCGTCAATCCGGAGCCAAGCCGTCAAAACCGAGCGCGGGCCTTCCCAACGAACTCTGGGCGTCCCCTCCACGACCGCCCGCGCCGTGACTGTCATGCCGTCCTCAAACGCTTCATACGGCCGAATCCGGCGGTCTTCGTACCGTCGGGGAAAGTAATGCAGCAGGTCGTGCACCGTCTGAATGCCCAATTCACCCAGCGCTTTGGCCTTGGCCTGTCCCACACCGGCCACCGCCGACACAGGCAACTCGCGCAGCATGCCACACGACTCCGTTTCCCGCACGCCCGCAGACGGCGGAGACCACACGGTTGCCGCCGTCCGTCATTCCAGCGCGAAGATGTAGTCATACACCGGCTGCCCGCCGTGCTGAACCTCCACCTGCAATCCGAACCGTTCACGAACGATATCCGCCAGCTGCCGTGCTTCTTGTGCGTCCGCTTGCGCTCCCGTGAACACCGTCAACAGCTCCGCGGACGCCCCGACCATGGCCCGGACCACGTTGATGGCGACGGATGAACGCTGGTCGCCGACGTCCACCAGGTTGTCCTTCACGAACCCCAAAAACTGGCCCTCTTGAATGGCGCGTCCTTGGTACACGCTGTCCCGCACTGCACGCACCACCGATCCCGACACGACACGCGCCGCTGCTCGCGCCATGCGCTGCGCATTCTCCTTCCCGTCGGCGTCTGGCCGCCACGCCATCGCTGCAGCGATTCCCTCCGGAAGCGTAACCGTCGGCACCACATGTAACCGATCTGGCGCCATTTCGGCCACCTGTTGCGCCACGGGCAGGATGTTCTTGTGATTTGGCAGCAGGATCACCTCTGCACTGCCGAGGCTCTGCACGGCGGACCAGACCTGTTCCGTGCTCGGGTTCATCGTCTGGCCGCCCGACACCACGCGGTTGACGCCGAGGCTTTCAAACACACGCGCAAAACCATCCCCGGAAGCAATGGCGACAACCCCCGTGCGCGGCGCATCCGACCCGGCGCGCTGCGGATCGGCGGCAGGCAGCTTCCGTTCCCGCGCGAAGCGGCGGTTTGCCGCATGCTGTTCGGTCATATTGTCCACTTTGACCAGCAACAGGTCTCCCCATCGCAACGCGTCCTCCAGGACGAGGCCGGGGTGCAACGTGTGCACGTGCACCTTCACCAAGCCTTCGGCGCCGACCACCACCAGCGAATCCCCGTGTTTGGCCATCTCCTGGCGCAGCGCGTGTTCTGAGGCCGTTGTGTCTGCGTCGGAAATTCGCACCAACACCTCCGTGCAGTACCCGAAATCCGTGCAGTGTCCGGAATCGCCGCCGTGGGACAGCTTGGACATCCCCGTATCCACGGCCGGCCGGAACCCGCGAATTGGCCCGTCAGACACACAAACCGCAGCCACACCGTCGGAGACAGCGGCGAGACGCGGGGGCAGAGCCGGGCGTTCCACACTTCTGTCCGCGCCAGCCGCCGCAGGATCACCGTCCAGCGGGCGGCGCAACCAGGTGAGAAAACCCTCGTAGATGAACACCAACCCTTGTCCCCCGGAGTCCACCACCCCCGCTTGGTACAAAACGGGCAGCTGTTGGGGCGTCTTCTCCAACGCCACCCGCGCCGCCCGGACTACGGCCGCCATCCACTCAGCCAGATATGGGTGTTGTTTCGCCTCGCGCATGCCAGCCGCGGCCGCTTCCCGGGCGACGGTGAGAATGGTGCCTTCGACCGGTTTCGCAACCGCGCGGTAGGCGATCTCAACGCCTTCCCGCAATGCTTCGGCGAACACCGCTGGTGTCAACTCGTCGACCCGCTGCGTGACTTTGACAAACCCGCGGAACAACTGGGAAAGAATGACCCCAGAATTGCCACGTGCACCCATCAGCAATCCGATCGCCAACGCCTGAGCCACATCCGACAACCGCCAGTCGTCTCGCTCCGCCAACCTGGATACGCCCGCGCGCAAGGACAGTTCCATGTTGGTACCCGTGTCCCCGTCTGGCACCGGAAAGACGTTCAGGGCGTTAACCGCGTCCACATTTTCCTGCAGTTTCTGGTGCCCGGCACGCACCATCTCCGCAAATCCGCGTCCGTCGACGCTGTGCCCAAGGACCATGTACTGCCTCCCTACCGCTCTGATGCCACCCGGACACCCTGCACAAAAATATTCACCTTGTCCACTTCAATCCCCACGGTTTCATTCAGGACGTACCGCACTTTGTCCCGAACATTCTGGGCCACCTCGTAGATGTTCGTCCCGTAGCTGACGATGATGTGAAGGTCTACTTCAACCTGTTCCCCGTGCAATCGGACCTCAACCCCGCGGCCTGGGTTGTCCCTCCCCAGCAACTCCGTGAGGCTGTCCTTAACCTGGTGCCTCGAAGCCATCCCGACCAGCCCGTAGCAATCCATCGCGGCGATGCCTGCCACCGTCGCGATGACGTCCTCCAGAATCGTGACGGTTCCGAGCCCTGTCTCCAGTGTCTTCGGCATCAGCCTACCCCCTGCGACTCGCGCTTTGTGCCATTGTACTATACCTCCTCCCGAATCCCAAAGCGCGGTTGCGGCCGCCAATTTTCCTATGTTACAATACGACACGTTGCGGGTAAGGGAGGTGGCTGACGTGGCCAGAAAGTGTGAGATTTGCGGCAAGCACCCACAGACCGGGTACAAGCTTAGCCACTCGATGATTCATACGAAACGCCGGTGGATCCCGAACCTCCAGACGGTGCGGGCGAATGTGGGCGGAACGGTGCGCCGAATCCGGGTCTGTACGCGGTGCCTCAAAGCAGGCAAAGTCACCCGCGCCATTTGAAGGCTTGCCGTCCGTTCCAACACAGACGAAAAAAGCACCGGTTTGGTGCTTTTTTTCATCGACCTCCGCTCGTCAATCCTTACTGAACGCCCCGATGAACGCTTTGACGATGCCTCCGAGGAACTTAGGCAGTTTGATGGTGTAAAACTTCAAAGCCCATCCCCCCTTGCCTCGCCGGAACATTCCCACCGCCGTGGGCGCAAGCCGCAGTCTGTTACATGTATATTCCGCGACCGTTCAAATGTGCCCATTGAAATCCCCGGCCGAGCGAATGCGGCGGATGGCGTCCGCGTAGTCGGACTGCCCAAACACGGCCGATCCTGCTACCAACACCTGTGCACCGGCCAATACCGCCTTCCCGGCCGTTGCAGGCGTGATGCCGCCGTCCACCTCAATCGCGACATCCGAGCGGCCCAACTCGTTCAGCAACCGGCGCGCGCGGCTCACCTTGCCCAATGTGGAAGGGATCAGACGCTGCCCTCCGAACCCCGGGTTCACCGTCATCACCAACAACATGTCGATGTCGTCCGCCAACTCGCGCACCGAGTCGATGCCAGTACCCGGGTTCAGCGCCAAGCCAGCCCGCACCCCTGCTTGCCGGATGGTCTGCAGCGCGCGGTGGACATGGGGTGTCGCCTCGACGTGCACGGTCAGGGTTGACGCGCCGGCGGCAGCAAAAGCGTCCACGTAGCGCTCCGGCCGCTCCACCATCAAGTGAACATCGAGCGGACAGGTGAACCGTTGGCGAAGCGCCTTCACGACCAGCGGGCCCATGGTGATATTTGGAACAAACTGGCCGTCCATGACGTCCACGTGGATCCAGTCCGCCCCCGCCGCCAGGACGCGTTCAACTTCTTCCGCCAGTCTGCCAAAATCAGCGGAAAGGATGGACGGCGCGATAATCAATACAGATTCGCCTCCTTTTCCTGCAACTCGCGCAAGAACGCCAAGTAACTGTCGTACCGGGACCGCGACAGCCTGCCCTCCCGCACCGCTTCCTTGACCCCGCAGTGCTGTTCCTCGTCATGCAGACAGCCCCGGTACTCACAGTGTCTGGCAACCACCTCGAAATCGGGAAAATACCGCCGCAGCTCATCGCTTTGCACGAGCAGGTCCAGTTGGCTGAACCCTGGCGCGTCGGCGATGAACCCGCTGCTGCCGAACGGAAACAGCTCGACGTGGCGCGTGGTGTGACGGCCGCGGCCGAGTCGGCTGACCTCCCCCATCTTCAACCCCAGTCCGGGAAGCACAGCATTGGCCAGCGTCGATTTCCCAACGCCGGAGGCACCCGCGAACACGCTGATGCGGTTCTCCAGCTGCGCACGCACCGCGTCGACGCCGTCACCCGTCTGCGCACACACAGGCAGGACCGTGTAGCCGGCTTGCGCATACGGGGCCATCGCTTGCGCCACCGCTTCCGCAGTCACCAAATCCGTCTTTGTCAACACAATCAGCGGCCTCAGCCCGGCGGCTTGTACCGTGACCAGCATCCGGTCGAGCAGGCGCGGGTGAAAATCCGGCACCGCCATCGATGCCACCAAGACGGCCTGGTCCACGTTCGCGACCGGCGGGCGCACCAACTCTGTCTTGCGCGGCAGCACCTCGACGATGACCCCTTCCGTCGCACCGACTGGTTCCACCTCGACAACGTCACCGACGAGAATGGTGATGCCCTTCTTCTTCAAGACACCCCTCGCGCGGCACTGGCGAACCGCACCGCCCTCCATGACCGTGAAGAAATTGGCCAGTGCTTTCGTCACCAAGCCCCTCACCGGCACGGGTCCCCCTTCCGGTTCTCACCACGTCGTCCCCGGAGCGCCCAGATCGGTCCCGCCGCCAGTTTCGGCGCTCGTTCCCGCAGCGGCGCCGGCACCCGCTCCCGCCGCACTCCCCGGCGTTGCATTTTCGGAGGGTGCGCTCCCGGAAAGTGCGCTCCCGGCCGCCTGATTCCCGATCGCCGCGTTCCCGGCAGCCCCGGTGTCATTCGCGGACGTCCCATTGTCGATTCCCGCGTTCCCCGCCTGGCTGTTGTCGGAAACGTAAATATCAATCGCCGTGCCCGGAGGCACCTGTTGATTCACGGTATACGGTCCCACACCGAACACCAAGCCGTCCGGTTCCGTGGAGGGCGCCCGGTACACGTGTCCGACCTTCAGGTGGTTGCTTTCCAGCAGTTGGCGTGCCTCGACCAACGTCTTGCCAATCACATCCGGCACTGACACCTCCGGCCCGATGCTGACAAACAAGACGATTTTTGCGTCCGGCGTCACCTTCGTGCCTGGTGCAGGCCGCGACCAAGCCACCACACCCGCCTGAAACGTCGGGCTCTCCACCTGCTGCTCCGTGATGTTGGCGGCGGGAAATCCGAGGTTCACGAGTTGCTGCTTGGCTTGGTCGGCCGGCACATCTTCGAGATCCGGGATCTCAATCTGGGCCGGACCCTGGCTGACGTACAGATAGATGTCACGCGTTTTCTTCACTTGGGTCGGTCCCACCGGACTTTGGCTGTACACGATGTTGCGCGGCGGATGATCTTTATGGGCGTACTCGAAGTGGATCTGGCTGTCTGCAAACCCGGCTGCCTCCAACTTCTTTTTCGCGGCAGCTTTGTCCATACCGACCACGTTCGGCAGGGTGACGTTCGGCACCTGCCACAATCCCATCACGATATAGTAAGCGGCAAAGGCGCCGACGCCCAGTACGCCCGCCACCACAACCGCCCACAGCAGCGGCGACCACCACCGCCGGCCGCTTGCCCTGGCGGCGGAGGACGCCGCCTCTTCGGCCGGCAAGCCCACGGCGGGAATCGCGATGGTTTCCTCGGACACCTCCTCGGGCACGATGAATTTCGGCTCGTCCGGATGGTCCAAGGCGGTCTCCAAATCCCGTTTCACCGACCGCATGTCCGGATACCGCATGTCAGGCGATTTCACTAGGCAACGCAAAATGATATTTTCCACACTTTGCGGGATCTCCGGGTTCAACGCCCGCGGATCGACAAACCGTTCGCGCAGGTGTTTCAGCGCCACGCTGACCGGGCTGTCGCCAGAGAACGGCAACTGCTTCGTGAGCATCTCGTACAGCACGACGCCCAGTGAATAGATGTCGCTCTTTACGTCCGTGGTTCCGCCACGCGCCTGCTCAGGGGAAAAGTAGTGCACCGACCCCAGCACCGATGTCGCGTGTTGGTACGTGATGGTATCACCTGTCATCGCCCGCGCAATGCCAAAATCGGTCACTTTCACGACACCCGACCGCGTCAACAAGATGTTGTGCGGTTTGATGTCACGGTGAATGATGTGGTGGCTGTGCGCGTGGGCCAAGGCGTCGCAGATCTGTTTGGCGATCTCGATGGACTCGTCGACCGCCAGGGGTCCGCGTTCGCGAATGACGTCTTTCAACGTCGGACCGTCGACGTACTCCATGACGATGTAGTACTCGCCGTGATCGACACCGACATCGTACAGACTTACGATGTTTGGATGAGACAGCCGCGCAGCCGACTGCGCCTCTTGGCGAAAGCGCCTGACAAACTCTTCGTCGCCGGCAAACTCCGGCCGCAACATCTTCACTGCGACCGTGCGCGCCAACAGGGTGTCCAACGCGCGGTAGACAACAGCCATACCGCCGCCACCGATAGGTTCCTGCAACTCGTAGCGGGAGCCGAGGAAACGACGCATCACCCGTCGTCCTCCTCTCGGTGCGCGGCCAAAACCAGCGTGATGTTGTCCGGTCCGCCCCGCTCCAAGGCCAGCTCGACGAGATGGTCGGCCAAGCGCTCCACCTCCCCGGACGTCCGCGCGTCGCACAGTTGCCGCATCGTTTCCGCCAGGTCCGCGTCAGATACGACTCCGGACAGGCCGTCTGTGCACAGCAGCAGACCATCGCCAGGCTGCCAACGCACCACGTTGATGTCCGACTGCCCGTGCGCGGCGGAACCCAGAGAACGGGTGACGATGTTTCGCTGCGGGTGATATTTCGCTTCCTCTTCCGTCAACTGGCCGCTGCGCACCAGCTCCGCCACCAGGGAGTGATCTGCCGTGATCTGGCGAAGTTCGCCTTGTTGAAACAAGTACCCGCGGCTGTCCCCGACGTGGGCGAACACGACCTGCTGGGCGTCAATCAGCGCGGCAACCAACGTGGTACCCATGCCCAGGTAGGCCTGTGTTGTACGGGCCGCGGCACAGATCTTGTCGTTCGCGGCCGCCACCGCCCGCCGCAGCAAGTCCGACGCATCCACCGGGTCTTGCTGCAACCCGTCGCGCACGACTGCGGCCACCGTGTCTATCGCCATCCGGCTGGCGACTTCACCTGCAGCTTGGCCGCCCATACCGTCGGCGACCATCAACAGGCTCATCGGCCGCCAGTCCATGTGCACCGCGTACCCGTCTTCGTTCATCTGTCTCACCAGCCCGATGTGAGACCTCGCAGCGTACAGCACGTCGCTCCACCCTCTCCGGCCGAAGGCCGGCGTCTCAAACTCTCCCAGCGTACTCTGCCCGCAGTTGGCCGCAGGCGGCGGCAATGTCGTGACCCATCTCCCGTCGCACGGTCGCGTTCACACCCTGTGCCTGCAGCTCCCGCTGAAACGCCAGCACCTGGTCGCGCGGCGTGCGCCGGAGATTGCGCTCGGGCACGTAGTTGACCGGGATCAGGTTGATGTGGCAAGGAATATCCCGCACGAGGCTGGCCAACTGACGGGCGTGTTCCAAACTGTCGTTCTTGCCGCCCACAAGGGCGTACTCAAACGAAATCCGCCGGCCAGTCTTCCGGCAGTAATAGCGGCAGGCATCCAGCAATTTCGCGATCGGGTAGGCGCGGTTGACCGGCATCATCGACGACCGCAACTCGTCGGTCGGCGCATGCAACGAAACCGCCAACGTGACGGGACGGCCGTCGTCCGCCAAGCGGACAATGCCAGGAACGAGGCCGACGGTCGAGACCGTGATGTGGCGCAAGCCGATGTTCAAGCCGTCGGGATCGTGAATGATGTCGATAAACTTCATCGCTTCATCGTAATTGTCCATCGGCTCGCCCGACCCCATCAACACCACGGACGACACGCGCCCGCCCTCCTGGCGCAGCAACCGGGCGCTGAACATCAGCTGTTCGACCATCTCTCCTGCCGTCATTTGGCGGATCATGCCGCCCAGCGTGGACGCGCAGAACCTGCAACCCATCTTGCAGCCCACCTGGGTCGAGACGCACACGCTGTTGCCGTAGTTGTGCCGCATCAAGACGGTCTCGACGGTCACCCCGTCCGGCCAGGCGAGCAGAAACTTCACCGTTCCATCCACTTTCGACACCTGCCGCAACCGTTCCTGCGCGGTGCCGATGACTGCACACTCTGCCAGCCGCGAACGCAGCGGTTTGGGCAGGTTGGTCATCTCATCGAACGTCACAGCCAGGTGCTGGTACAGCCATTGAAACACCTGTCTGCCTCGGTAAGCCGGCTCTCCGCGCGATTGGAACCACTTGGCCAACTCGTCCTGCCGAAAATTGTAAAGCCGGGCCCGGCCATCTCCTTGCACGTGCGTTGTGGACTGCACCTTCTCCACGTCCACCACCCCGTATTTGCTGAATCGCCCGTGTGCGCGCCGCCCCGCCGCGCAACAGCGCACGACAACCGCTCAGTCAACCAGCCTTTCGCAACCGCACCATGAAAAAGCCGTCTGTGCCGAACCGCTCCGGTGTCAACCACAGCCCCCCGGCGCCAGCGTCGTCACGCAGGGCGTCCGGCAACTGGGCGCGGATGTCGTCGACGCGGACCAACCCGGCGCAGGCATCCAGCAGCTCGCGGATGCGCTCATCGTTTTCTTCCGGCCAAAGCGTGCACGTGCTGTACACGACTATCCCGCCCGGGCGTACGAGGTGCACGGCGGCCGCCAACAATTGCGCTTGCAATTGCCCGAGTTGCTCGATCTCCCCGGGGTGCCGGCGCCAGCGGATGTCCGGGCGGCGCCGCAGCACGCCAAACCCGCTGCACGGCGCATCCAGCAACACCGCGTGGTAACGGCCCAGATTCGCCGGGTCGTCGACCAACCTACGGGCGTCCGCAACCTTGGCGCGGATGCTGTGCAGTCCCAACCGCCGGAACGCCTTGATCATCAGTTCCAGCTTGTGCGGATGAACGTCGCAGGCGTCGATGACGCCGGTATCTCCTTGCAGCTCGGCGAGATGCGCCGCCTTGCCGCCCGGCGCCGCGCACATGTCCAGCAGCACCCGATGGGAAGCCGGCAGCAAAAGCGGCGCCACCAGCATCGCGCCTTCGTCCTGTACAGACACCTCGCCGCGGCGATACAAGTCCCAGTGCGACACATCGATGCCGCGCAAAAGCCGAATCCCAACCGGACTGAGCACCGACGGGACGGCGGCGTCCGGGCCGCACCGGGATTGGATGGCTTCCAGGACGCGCTGCCGGTCACTGCGCAGTACGTTGACCCTTAACGAGAGGTGTCCGGGTTCGTTACACGCCTGCAGCATGGCGACCGTGCGGGAGCGTCCGAAGCAGCGCTCCCACCGCTCCACCAACCAGGTCGGGTACGAGTGAACGAGGCCCATGGCGTCTGCCCAGCTCGGCGCCCGCTCGGCCAGCCGGCGCAACCGCTCGCCCGCCGGCTCCGGCCGGCGCAGATAGGCCCGCAAGGCGGCGTTCACGAAACCGGCCGCCTGCGGCGCGCGCTGCTTGCAGAGGCGGACGGCTTCATTCAGCGCTGCGTACGGCGGAATTTTCGCGAGAAAGGCTAGTTGAAACACCGCCATTCTCAATATGGTCAAGACACCCAGATCCAAGTCGCCCAGCGGCCGGTGGCAAACTTCGCTGAGCAGTGCGTCGAGCGACCGGCGGCGTTGCACGCACCCGTACACCAGTTCAGCACACAGCGCCCGGTCCCGCTCGTCCAGATGATGACGGGACAGCGCCTGCCGAAGGGCCAGGTTGACGAACGCCCCCTCCGTTTCCCAACGGTAGAGGACCTCGAAGGCGATGTCACGAGCGCGCGTCATCCGCGGAACACCACCTGCCCGCGCACCCCGCGCAGCCATGCTCCGGCGGGCATCACGCGCTTGCCGGCGGGCTGGACTTCCAAGACCGGCAACCAGCCGTCCCGGCAGCGTACCTCAACCTTTCCGTCCCGCTCGCGAACGAACCCGGGCGGCGCCGTCCCATCGCTCACCGGCGCTTCCTGCGCACCTGGCGCGCCGGTCGTACCGCCGGCAGGGGGCAATGACTTCAGCACTTTGACCGTCTGCCCCTCCCACGCCGTGCACGCCCCTGGCCGCGGGGACAAGGCGCGGATTTGGTTGTGCACCGACCACGCCGGACGGTTCCAGTCGATCCACTCGTCCGCCCGGGTCAGCCGCTCCGCGTACGTGACGCCCTCCTCCGGCTGCGGAACGGGGACTCGCTCGCCCGACAGATACGCTGGCAACACATCCAATAACGCGCGCGCACCCGCCTGGGCCAACTTGTCATGCAACGTGCCGTATGTATCCAGCGGATCGACAGGGACCTGCATCTGACCGACCACCGGCCCGGCGTCCAACGCCAGCACCGTTTGCATGATGGTGACCCCCGTCACCGCGTCGCCCGCCATCAGCGCGCGGTGAATCGGGGCCGCGCCGCGCCAGCGCGGCAACAGAGAGGCGTGCACGTTGAGGCACCCGCGAGCGGGAATGTCCAACAGCCGTTGCGGCAAAATTTGTCCATAGGCCGCCGTGATCACCACGTCCGGCGCCAGCGACGCCAGCTTTTCGAGGGTCGCCGGCTCTCTGATCCGCTCGGGCTGCAGGACCGGCAGCCCGAGTCTCTCCGCCGTCGCCTTCACCGGCGGCGCCGCCGGTTGCCGTCCCCGTCCCGCCGGCCGATCCGGCTGTGTCACCACAGCCTGGATGTAATAGCCGGCGCCGTGCAGGGCTTCCAGCACCGGAACGGCAAACCAGGGGGTGCCCATAAACACCACGCGCGCAGTCACGGCCCACCCGCCCTTCGGTTGGGCGCAGAGGGCAAAGACCCTGTAACCAGACTGGGGTCTGCCGGTTCGCTGCCCCCTGGCTGCCGCCGTCTGGCAAGCATCGCCGCGGCCGTGCCCGGACGCTCTGTGCGGGCCTGGCCTGCGGTGCGTTCCTTTTCATTGACGTAAACCAAATCCTCGGGACGCACGTAGTCAATGAACAGAATGCCGTTCAGGTGATCCACCTCGTGTTGCACGCAGCGCGCCAATAGCTCCGAGGCCCGGATTTCCACGGGTTCTCCCTTGCGGTTCAGCCCGCGCACCACGACGTGCAGCGCCCGCTCCACGGGACCGCGAATCCCGGGCAGCGACAGGCACCCTTCGGAATCCACCTGACTGCCGCTCTTCTCCGTGATCTCCGGATTAATCAGTTCAATCAGGCCGTCGCCCACGTCCATCACGATGACCCGCTTCAGCACGCCAATCTGGACCGCGGCCAGCCCGACGCCTTCAGCATGGTACATCGTGTCGGCCATGTCGTCCAGCAGCTTTTCGATGGCCGGCGTGATCGCCTGCACCGGTTTGGAAATCTGCCGAAGCACCGGGTCGTTGCCGGTGCGAATGATGCGTATGGCCACTTTCTTCCCCCTCCGGACGCGGCATCACCCGATACGGCCGGCGTTCACGTCGAGCACGCAGCGGCCGCCCACCGCCCGCATTTTCGCACTGACTGTCTCGTACGCCGCGACGATGGCCGGGCGTACCGCATCCCACTGAGTATACTTTACCACAACCTGAAATCTGTACTGGTTGTCGACCCGCGCCAACGCACTGGGTGCGGCTGGCAGTACGACCGCGAGATCCCGGCTGAGGACGCGCCCGACCTCTCGCTCAAAACGGGCCGCCGCCGACCGGGCCAGGCGTTCTTCACCGTGCATCGCCATAAACACTGACAGTTCACAGAAAGGCGGGTAGTGGAACGCCCGCCGCACCTCCCGCTCTTGGCGGTAGAACGCCCCGTAGTCGTGGGCGGCTGCGGCGGCAATCGCGTAATGCTCCGGCCGATAAGTCTGCACGACGGTGCGCCCTTCCACGTCCGCCCTGCCCGCGCGGCCGGCCACTTGGGTCAGCAAGTTGAACGTGCGCTCGGCGGCGCGGTAGTCAGGAACAGCCAGCATCGTGTCAGCTGCCACTACGCCGACAAACCCCACGTTCGGGAAGTCCAGCCCTTTGGCAATCATCTGCGTCCCCAGCAAAATGTCGGCATCCCCGCGGAGAAATTGCTGCATAGCCGCCGCGTGCGCGCCCTTTGCGCGCGTCGTGTCGACGTCGACACGTAACACGCGCCACTGCGGCCACCGTTCGCGCAGCAGTTGTTCAACCTGTTGCGTGCCGACGCCAAACGGCCGCATTGCCCGCTCTCCGCACGACGGGCACGATTCGGGCATCGCCGCTTCGTACTGACAGTAATGGCACACGAGCCGCCATGCCATACCTTCGGCGTGCCGGCGATGGTGTAACGTCAGCGAAATGTCACAGCGCGGACACTGCATCACCTCGCCACAGTGCCGGCACAGCACGAACGCCGCAAAGCCGCGCCGGTTCAAGAACAAAATGGCCTGACGTCCGCCGGCCACCGCCTCCTCGAGGCCCTCGCAGAGCGCTCGGCTGAACAGGGTGCGGTTGCCTTCGCGCAACTCCTGGCGCATGTCGACAACGGTCACGCGGGGCAGCGGCCGCCCGTTCACCCGAAACGGCAGGCTGACGAGGCGCGCTTGGCGCTCCTCCACCCAGCGCATGGCCTGCAGCGACGGCGTGGCCGAGCCGTACACCACGACGCCCCCCGTCTGCCGCACCCGCCAGTGGGCGACTTCGCGGGCGTCGTAACGGGGACTTTCTTCCTGTTTGTAGGACGGTTCGTGCTCCTCGTCCACAATCACCAGGCGGAGGTTCGAAACCGGCGCAAACACGGCCGATCTCGCCCCCACCACGATGGACGCCTCCCCGCGCCGCACGCGCAGCCACTCGTCCCGCTTCTCCCCGGCTGACAATGCGGAGTGCAAGACCGCCACCTGGCGACCAAAGCGGGCCGTGAAACGCCCGACCATCTGCGGCGTCAAGGCGATTTCAGGAACCAGCACCACGGCGCCGCCGCCCATCTGCAGACACTGCTCGATAGCCCGCAGGTAAACCTCCGTCTTGCCACTGCCCGTCACTCCGTAGAGAACCACGCGGCTGCCACCGCCTGTCATCGACGAGGCCTCCAAAGTCTCCCGGATGGTCGCCAGCGCGCGCTCCTGGTGCACAGTCAACGGCGGCGAACCCGCGTGGGGTTCTTCCAGTGCCGCACCTTGCGGGACCCGGTACACCTCCCGCCGCTCCAGGCGCGCGTACCCGTCCCGCACCAAAGCAGTGACGGCCGGATCTGACGGGCGCAGCCCGAGGGCGTCCAGCGGGACGGCTGCCTGCGCGCACAGGGCCTCCACGAGGCGCAGCCGTTTCGGCGCCCGCCGGCGCGCTCGCAAACGCTCCGCTTCCAAACCGAGCGCCGCTGCATCCGCCGCCACCAGGACCGCGGTCGTTCGGGCACCGACAGCCTGTTCGCCGCGTACGCCGCCCGGCACAATCGCCTCAATCGCCTCCAAGTGCGTGCACACGTACCGCTCGCGAAGCCACTCCGCGAGCGCCAACAGGTGGTCCGTCAACAGCGGCTCGTCATCCAAAATGCGCTCGACAGCCCGCAGCCGGTCGAGGGCAACCCGGTCTGCCTCCGCCGGCCAGTCGACCACGTAGCCCTGGCAGCGCCGGCGCCCGAACGGGACTTCAACGCGATGTCCGCGCTGCAAACGATCCGCCAGGGCGTCAGGCACACTGTAGTGAAAGACGCGGTCGAGCGAGCGGGATCGCACGTCGACGATCACCGCAGCCACGCGCGGCGTCATCGGCCTGCGTCACCAGCCGCATCCGGGCCACCGAGCTTTTGGCCGCGAATCCGCCACACGCAGTCGATAATCTGTTCTGCCACCGCCCGCTTGTGCATGAGCGGCAAATCCGCCTGAAAACCGTCCGCGCCAATCAGTGTCACGCGGTTCGTGTCACTGGCAAACCCTGCGCCTTCCTGGGACACTTCGTTGATCACAATCAGGTCCAGGTTTTTGCGGGTGAGCTTGTCCCGCCCGTAAGCGACGGCGTTGTGAGTCTCCGCGGCGAATCCGACGTACACCTGTTCTGCACGCTTAACCTTGGCGGCCGCGGCGAGGATATCGGGTGCCACCTCCAACTGCAGAACCGGCACGCCGTCCTGTTTCTTCCATTTGTGAGGCGACTTCGCCACGGGCCGGAAATCGACCGGGGCGGCGGCGCTGATGAACACGTCCGCCGAACCGACCTCCGCCATCACCGCGTTGAGCATGTCTTCCGTCGAACGGACCCGCACCATGCGGACGCCCGGCACCGGGTCGAGGTGCGTCGGCCCCGATACCAGCGTCACCTCGGCACCCTGAGCGGCCGCGACCTCCGCAATGAAGTACCCCATCTTTCCGGACGACGGATTGCTCAGAAAGCGGACCGGGTCGATGTCCTCCACCGTGGGCCCTGCCGTCACCAGCACCTTGACCCCGGCCAGACGGCGGCTGCGACCGAGAACCGCCATCACCACATCCACGATGTCTTCCGGCTCGGCCAGGCGTCCCTTGCCGGTGTAGCCGCAGGCCAGCGGGCCGGAGGCGGGATCGATGACGATGCACCCTCGCCCCCGCAGGATGCGGAGGTTGTCCTGCACAGCCGGATGTTCGAACATGTGCACGTTCATGGCCGGCGCGACGACCACCGGAGCGGTGGTGGCGAGGGCTGTCGTCGTGACCATGTCGTCGGCGATGCCATGGGCCAGCTTGGCAATCAAGTTCGCTGTAGCCGGCGCGATGAGATACAGATCCGCCCGATCTGCGATGGCGATGTGCGCAATTTCAGCAGGGTTCGGTTCGGCGAACGTATCGATGACGACCGGCCGTTTGGTCAACGCTTGAAATGTTAAAGGCTGAATGAAGTGCGTCGCGTGCTCTGTCATCAAGACCTGGACCTCGAGGCCTCGCTTGACGAGGAGACTGCAGACGGTTGCCGACTTGTAAGCGGCAATCCCGCCCCCGATGCCCATCACGACGGTCTGCGCCATCGTCCTCACCTCCCTAAAAAGAGAATCCGCCCGCAGCACGGGCGGCGTGGACAGCAGTGAACAGCGTGAATCTGCACGGGGCCCGACACTTCACCGCACCGGTTGCACGTGGCAGGCACCGGAGCGGCTCGGTCCGGCTCACTCATTTGATGCCGTCGCGGGTACGCACGTACCGGATCTTCCCCTCGTAAATCTCCCAAAGGGCGCGGCTGACGTTGCGCGTCGTCGACGAACCAGGTGTGCCCACGCTTTGCTCCTGCAACTGGCGGGCGCGTTTCGCCGTGGCCACAACCAACGTATACTTGCTGTCCACCAGTTCCATCAGTTCGTCAATCGACGGGTACAACATGGCCAGTTCCCTCCTGTCCCTGATGAATATCGAAAACGATTGCGCATTCCACACGAACGCAGGGTCATTCGTCCTCTTCTAAGACCTGGTCCTTGTCGAGCATGTGATCTCTCGCTGTCAATCGGTGCGCCACCGTCTCTGGCTGCACCGCGGACAGGATGACGTGATCACTGTCCGTGATGATCACGGCCCGGGTACGCCGCCCGTACGTGGCGTCAATGCAGCGGCCGCGCTCTCTCGCCTCCTGAATGGTCCGTTTGATGGGTGCCGACTCCGGACTCACAATGGAGACGATACGGTTGGCCGACACGATGTTCCCGAACCCGATGTTGATTAATTTGATGGACACGATGCGAGCCCCCTTCTTCGCCGCACACTGCCTACCCCGCCCGGCCGGCGTTGCCGGTCCTGTCCGTCTCACGCTATTCTATATTTTGGGCCTGTTCCCGCAGTTGTTCAACGATAACCCTGGCATCCACCACCAGCCGGGCCACGCGCAAATCCCCCGCCTTCGACCCGATGGTGTTGACCTCCCGGTGCATTTCCTGCACGATGAAGTCCAACCGGCGACCGACCGGGCTGCCGCCCGCCAGCGCCAACTCCATCTCCGATAAGTGGCTGGCCAGCCGCACCAGTTCCTCGTCAATTGCCGTGCGATCCATCAACACGGCAATCTCGTTCAACAACCGCTGCTCGTCCACCACTCCGGCCCACTCGGCCATGCGCCGTTCCAGCCGGTCTCGGTGCAGTTTCTCGACATCCGGGGCGACGCGCTCCATCTCCGCCACAATGCGCCGGAGGTCGGCCAGTTTCGCGGCCATGTCGGCCGCCAGTCTGGCACCCTCGCGCGCCCGCATCGCGGCGAGCTGGCTGGACGCCTCTTCGACTGCCCGCAACACGTCGGCCCGCACTTCGTCGATCGCCAGTTCGGCTGCCTCCACCGTGACGACATCCGGGAACAGCAGCCACGATACGACTGACACCGGCTGCTGGGTCAAACCGCAGCGGGCGTTGGCCGCCCGCTCCGCCTCGACCAGCGCCTCGAACAGCGACCAGTCCACAGACAGCCGTTTCGGGCTCGGTTGCACCGGTTCCGCTGCGACAAAGACGTCGGTGCGCCCGCGCGCAACCCGCGACGCGACCAGAGAGCGAACGTCGTCTTCCAAGGCGAGCAACTCTCGCGGCAGCCGCACGCTGAACTCCAGAAACCGGTGGTTAACGGTCCGGATCTCGACCTTCACCCGCATCCGTTGTCCCACGCACAACGCCTGACCGAACCCGGTCATACTGTGACAAGGCATGCTACCGGCCTCCAAATGTGACTCTATTCTACTCCAAAATCGAGAACCGACACAAGTTATTGTCAACTTCAGCGCACCGCCACCTTCGGCCGCAGGGCCTTGCGCCCGGCCCGCCGCACGGACAGCGTGAACGTCGGCAGCGCAGCAGCCACCAGCACGACCACCCACTCCCGCACGCCCAGCGGAACCGTGCGGAATACCTTGGCGATGCCCGGCACGTACAGCGTGAGCAAGAACAGCGCCACCGACGAGAGCACCGCCAACAGCAACCAGCGGTTCTCCAGCGGGTTCCGCTTCAAGATACCGCCCTCGACGCTGCGGCAATCGAACACCAGGATGAACTGCGTCATCGTCAGCGTGGCGTACGCCATCGTCTGGGCGCGGGCGAGATCGCCCGGGTTGAGGCGCAACGACAGCACGAACACGGCCAGCGTGATAACGCCGATGAGGATGCCGCGGCTGAGGATCTTCACTCCCAGGCCGCGCGCGAAGATGCCTTCGTCCACTCGGCGGGGCGGGCGGTCCATGATGTCTTTCTCCGCCGGATCGACGCCGAGCGCAATGGCCGGCAGACCGTCGGTGACCAGGTTGATCCACAAAATCTGGATGGGTAGCAAAGGCAGCGGCAGGCCCGCCAGCATCGCCACGAACATGGTGATGATCTCACCCACGTTCGACGCCAACAGGTAGCGGATGAACTTCTTGATGTTGTCGTAGATGCCGCGCCCTTCCTCGACGGCCGCGACGATGGTCGCGAAGTTGTCGTCAGCCAGAACGAGAGCAGACGCCTCCTTGGCGACGTCTGTGCCCGCCTGCCCCATGGCGATGCCGATGTCCGCCTGCTTGATGGCCGGCGCGTCGTTCACCCCGTCACCCGTCATGGCGACAATCTCCCCCTGCGACTGCAAGGCGCGGACAATGCGCAACTTGTGTTCCGGCGTCACCCGCGCGTACACCGCCGCCTGCCCGGTGACCCGCGCCAATTCCTCGTCGCTCATGGCGTCCAGCTCCTGGCCGGTCAGGGTGCGTCCGCCCTCGCGCAGGATGTTCAGCTGGCGCGCGATGGCGATGGCGGTCTGGTGGTGATCCCCGGTGATCATCACCGTCCGCACGCCCGCCCGGTGACACTTGCGGATCGCCTCGTACACTTCCTCCCGCGGCGGGTCCATCATGCCCACCATGCCGGCAAACACCAGGTCTGTCTCGGTGTCCCGCTCCACTTTTACCGCCTCCGCGCTCTTCAGCCGCCGGTAGGCGAACGCCAGGTTGCGGAGGGCGTGCGACGCCATCTCCTCGTTGGCCGCAAGAACCCGCTTCTTCAGGCCGGACGACAACGGTTCCTCGCGCCCGCCGGTGAGGATGCGGGTGCAGCGGCCAAGCAGCACGTCCGGCGCCCCTTTCACCAGCAGCAACACGTCCGAGCCGCGGCGCACGACCACGGACATCAGCTTGCGCTCCGAGTCAAACGGAATCTCGTCGATCCGCTCGAATCCCGCCGCCTCCTGCTCGAACCCGGCCTTCTTCGCCATCACCAACAACGCCGCCTCGGTCGGGTCGCCCTGGGCTTGCCAGCGCTCACCTCCCTCCTCCGCGGGCACGGCTGTCAACTGGGCGTTGTTGCAGAGGGCGCCAATCTCCACCACCGCCTTCAGCGCGGGCCGGCGCAAGGGCTGGATGGGCTGGTCGCCGAGCACAAACTCGCCAACCGGGTCGTAGCCGGAGCCGGAGACGCGGAACCACTCGCCGTCCGCCCACACCCGCTGCACGGTCATACGGTTCTGCGTGAGCGTCCCCGTTTTGTCGGAGCAAATGACGGTCGCACAGCCCAGCGTCTCCACCGACGGCAGCTTGCGGACGATGGCGTTGCGCTTGATCATCCGCTGCACACCCAGCGCCAAGGCGATGGTGACAATCGCCGGCAGGCCCTCGGGGATGGCGGCGACGGCAAGGCTGACGCCTGCGAGGAACATATGGTACAAGGGCTGGCCGTGCAGCACGCCGGTCACCACTACCAGCAGCGTGATGCCGAGCGCCAGCCAGACCAACACTTTACCCAGCTGGTCGAGCCGCTTCTGCAAAGGTGTCAATGTTTCTTCCGATTCCTGCATCATCCCTGCAATCTTGCCCATCTCCGTGTTCATGCCGGTGGCGGTCACCAATACCTCCGCCTTGCCCCGCGTGACCAGCGTGCCCATGTACACCATGTTCACGCGGTCCCCGAGGTTCGACACCGGGTCCACGTATGCGCCCGCCTGCTTGGTGACGGGCACCGACTCGCCGGTCAGGGCCGACTCCTCCACGTCGAGCCCGGACGCATGCAGAATCCGCCCGTCGGCCGGCACCCGGTCGCCCCCTTCCAGCAGGATCACGTCGCCGGGCACCAGTTCCCGCGCCGGCACAGTCTGCACGACCCCCACCCTCCGGACGCGGGCGACGGGCGCTGTCAACTCCTTCAGGGCCGCCAGCGATCGCTCTGCGCGGACTTCCTGAACAAACCCCAGCACTCCGTTCAGGATGATAATCGCGATGATGGTGATGGCGTCGGTGTACTCCCCAAGCAGGCCGGAAATCAGCGTCGCCACAATCAGGACGACAATCATGAAATCGCGGAACTGGTTCAGAAACACGGTCAGCAACGACACTTTGCGGCCTTCGACGAGTTGATTGGGCCCGTACCGTCGCCGCCGCTCCGCCACCTCGTCCTCGCTCAGACCCTGCGGCGACGACTCCAACAGGGCGAGGCAGTCTTTGGCGGCCAAGGAATGCCAGTTGTTTTCCACCGGAGCCACCCCTTCGTGTCCACTTGTGTCTCGTAATCTGTATGCTTGTACGGATGGAAACATGTCCGCCGCATGGCGGCCGCGCCCATTGACCCGACGAAGCCGGCCACCGTATACTGAAGGAATGCAATTCAGCGGATACAGTGGGGGTCTGAGCCGTGGATTCAGTCGCTGTGGCTGCGCTTTGCCGGGAACTCGACGACGCCTTGGCACACGCACGGCTGGAAAAAGTTCACCAGCCGGGTGAGCGCGAATTGGTGTTGACACTGCGCACCCGCAGGCAGGGAACGGTTCGACTGCGGCTGTCGGCGGACCGCTCGGCGCCCACCGCCCACCTGCTGTTCCAAACGCGCCCGGTGAACCCGGACGAGCCTCCGATGTTCTGCATGCTGGTACGCCGCCGGTTGGAGGGTGCCCGCGTGGTGGACGTCCGGCAACTCCACCGCGACCGCATCGTCGCCGTGCGGTTTGAAGGGTTCAACGACCTCGGCGACAGGGTCCACCTGCTCCTTGTTCTGGAGTTAATGGGGAAGCACAGCAACCTGCTGCTGTGTTCGGCCGACGCCGCCGGAGAACCGCAGCAAATCGTGGACAGCATCGTCCGCGTACCCCCCGACGTCAGCCGGGTGCGCCCGGTGCTGCCCGGACTCGCCTACAGTCCGCCCCCGCCGCAGGACAAACAGCCGCTTGCACAGGTGACAGCCGGTGACCTGGAACCGGCTGCCGCTCCCGGTCTCGACGAGCGCGCTCGGATCCGCGCCATCTGTGCACGGGTAGCGGGCGTGGGCCCGGTTACGGCCCGCGAGGCGCTGTTTCGCGCTGGCCTGCTCAGTCCGGCGGAAGTTCGCGGCGCAGCTGACCCGCTTGCCGAAGCACACCGCCCATTGGCAGACGCGGCTCGACTCCTGTGGTCCGCCTTGACCGACCTGGCCAACCGTGCACAGTCCGGGCTGGAACCGGCGTGCGTCGGCCTCGACGCACTCGGCCGGCCCGTGACAGCGGCGCCGTTCCGATTGACTAGCCAGCCGCACCGGTCGGTGCCGACCTTCAACGAGGCGCTTGACGCCGTGCACGCAGAAGCCGCCAAGGCTGCCGGCACGTCCGCCATGGCTCGTGAACTGAACCGGGTGGTCCGCAGCCAGATTGACAAACTTCAAGCGAAACTGGCCAAAATCGCGGAGATGGAACAGGAAAGCCAGGATCACGAGCAATTGCGGATCAAAGGGGAACTGTTGATCACGTACGCCGACGCCGTGCGCCGCGGGATGGAACGCGTTCAATTGCCCAATTACTATGACGGGGACCAGTTGCTCGAGATCGCGCTCGACCCGGCGCTCACCGCGGTGGAAAATGCCCAACGGTACTTCAAGCTGAGCAGCAAGCGAAAGCGCGCGATACCTATCCTCGCCGCGGAGCGCGCGGCGGCTGAAGCGGATTTGCGCTATCTGGAGGACGTGTTGGTGCATCTGTACGAGGCGCCGGCAGAACGCCTGTGGGCGATTCGCGAAGAGTTGGAGCAGCAGGGGTTCCTCCGCCGGTCACAGCGGCGCCGGGCGTCCGGCAAGGACCGGCAGGAACCGGCCCGCGACCGGCCCGACCAGTACGTGAGCCGGGACGGGTTTACCATTCGGGTGGGCCGCAGCAACCTGCAAAACGACCGTCTCACGCTGCGCCAGAGCCGGCCCCACGACATCTGGCTGCACGTCAAAGACCAACCGGGTGCGCACGTGATTGTCCAGTCTGACGGCCGAGACGTCCCCGACACCACCTTACACGACGCCGCCCTGTTGGCCGCGTACTTCAGCAAAGCGCGCCACTCGGCCAACGTGGCCGTGGACTACACCAAAGTGAAACACGTCTGGAAGCCGAACGGCGCCCGTCCGGGCCAGGTGTTGTACGAAGGCCACCGGACGTTGTACGTGACCCCGGACCGCGAGCGCGTGCAGGAGATCCTTCAGCGCACGCCGTGACCCTGTCCGATGCCGAGGCGATGCCGCCGAAGCCGCCTTCGGCGGCACGGTGGCGCCAGGCGCAGTCCTGGGTCAAGGCGATACCAGGCTGCGCCACGGCCACCCGTCGAACAACACAGCCTGGCTGTGCCGAAACTCGGCGCGCGCCGGAAACGACGTCGCCTCGTCCAGGTCCATGCCCCAAACGTAACACAACGTCTGTGCGATCTCCTGGCGCTGAATGTGCATGGCAATCAACACGGCCAAGAGGCGTCCGCGCTGATTCACTTTGGGCTGCGTGACGTTCTCTTGCCACCAGCGCGCCCAGCGGGCCGCGTCGCGCATGGTGGCGACAGCGGCGAACGCCTTCCACAGCTCGAAGTACGCAATCAGCCCGGCGCGCAGCAAATCGGTCCCGGCGGCGTCCGTGCGGACAGCACTGTCGCCCGGACCCCCGAGACGTGTGCCTGGTGCGAGTCCGGCCAGTGTGTCCGCCAGTTCAGCCGGCATCAGGAAGCCCTCGAGCAAAGACGCGACACCGGCCGGTTGGGTGGCGAACGCGGACTCCCCAATCTCCCGGATGATCCGCCATGTGCGCAGGCAGAACAGCTGCCCGCGTTCCCCCTGACGGCAACCGCTCCACGCCAGCTGGTACAATTTGTCGGCCACCTGGCGTACGTAAAACACCTGCTCCTCACACAAGAGATGACTGAACACCAGGTGGCGGTAGGCCTTGATGACCAGCTCCGCAGCTGGCCAGGTTGCCGAACGCACGTACAACTCCCCTTGCCGGTACAACGCGTTCAACACACCGTACAACAGGCTGGATTCGCGCTCCTTGACGGCCACGCCGACCATCTCGACCCACTGGTCCACGACGTTTTGGTGCACTTGCAGGAGCGGATCGTCCCGGCTCTCCGGAAGCGGCAAGCGCCGGGCTACCCGGCCCATGGCAGCCACGCACCTCGCCCCGGTGACGGAGTCGCTGACCGACGCTGCCCGCTTGGCGATGTCGCAAATCTGTTCGACGTTGTCGAGAGCAGCCCGCCACCGCCCTTTCTCGATGGCGCGGTTGTACTCGCGGACAATGAGGGTGATGATCCGTTCAGGCTTGAGCAGTTGGACGACGGCGTACATGTAAATCAGCAGACTGATAAAGCAGATCACCACCAGTACCAGGTCCGCGCTCATTTCCGGGCGAAGCGAGCGCGGCAGCGGATCCCGCACCGGGTCCTGGATCTTCGCCATGAGGAAGAAGCTGTGCATGATGGTGACCAGGTAAAACGTGAACAGTGAGGCGTTGTAAGGCAGGCGCATGAAAAAGTCGAGCACACGGTGCGTGTAGTTGCTTGCTGTCAGCTGGATCGCCACCAGGATGATGGAGATGCACAGAGCCAATATGGTAGAGAGAGACGAAACGATGGTGTTCAGATAATTGCGTGCCGTGTCCGTGTCACCCGAAAACACCATCGGCGGGCGCAGAAACACGGCCAGAATCACGGCGATCGCGAAGACGAGGTGAAAGACCCAAGAAGAGGCAAGCCGGCGCAGGCGCGCCGCGATGCCGCATCGAAACACCGCCGGTGCCGCGCGCTCCCTACTCCTGTCGCTATCGCCTGCACGCACGCCGTCTCCCCCTGTCAGAACCGGAAATACGTCCTACTTTCCATTGCGGCTGGACTGTTTTATTATGAAACGGAAACAGGGCGTTCATGACAAACGTGACTGACGAGAGGAGAGTTCTCGGCATGAGCATGCAGGTCAGCAAACGCCTGGCGGCAGGCGCCAGCATGCCGGCGCCCGGCGGCGACGTGCTGACAGACACACAGGAGGCCATCCACGCGGCCCTGTCCAGGTTGGGGTACTCGGATGAAGTATACGAGCTGTTGAAAGAGCCCATTCGCGTGCTCACGGTGCGCATTCCCGTACGCATGGACAGTGGCGAGGTGCAGGTGTTCACCGGGTACAGGGCCCAGCACAACGACGCCATTGGACCGACCAAGGGCGGGATCCGCTTCCACCCGAACGTGACACTGGACGAGGTGAAGGCGCTCTCCATCTGGATGACCATCAAGTGCGGCATCTTCAATCTGCCATACGGAGGCGCCAAAGGCGGGATTGTGTGCGACCCGCGCACAATGTCCATCGGCGAGCAGGAGCGCCTGGCCCGCGGCTATGTCCGCGCTGTCAGCCAGATTGTCGGCCCCACCAAAGACATTCCGGCCCCGGACGTGTACACGAACCCGCAGATCATGGCCTGGATGTACGACGAGTACAGCCGCATTCGTGAGTCCGATTCTCCCAACTTCATCACGGGCAAACCGCTGGTGTTGGGCGGATCGAGAGGGCGTGACAAAGCCACCGCCTTGGGTGTCGTCATCGCTATCCGGGAAGCAGCTGCCACCAGGAATCAAAAAGTGGAAGACCTCCGCGTGCTTGTGCAGGGATTTGGTAACGTCGGCAGCAATGTCGCCCTGTTGCTGCACGAGATGGGTGCCAAAGTGGTCGGCATCAGCGATGCGGGCGGCGGCTTGTACGACCCGAAGGGGTTGAACATCCCTGACCTCATCGATAAGAAGGATTCGTTCGGCATGGTCACGTCCAACTTCCGGAACGTGATGAAGAACGAGGAATTCCTCGTGCAGCCCTGTGACGTACTCGTCCCGGCGGCACTGGAGAACCAGATCACCGCCGACAACGCCGACCGAGTGCAAGCCTCGATTGTCGTTGAAGCCGCCAACGGGCCGACGACGCCTGCGGCCGACGAAATCCTGGCGAAAAAGAATGTCCTGGTGGTTCCCGACGTGGTCGCGAACGCTGGTGGCGTGACCGTTTCGTACTTCGAGTGGGTACAGAACAACCAAGGATGGTACTGGACTGAAGAAGAAGTCAACCAGCGGCTCGAAAAGATGATGGTGGAATCGATTCACAATATCCTGCGCACTGCAAAACGCTACCAGGTATCCACCCGGTTGGCCGCCTACATGGTGGGAATCCGGCCGTACGCCGAGGCGATGCGCTGGCGTGGCTGGATCTGAGTGGCCGGTGCGGCAACAGCCGCCAATGTCAGGGATTCTACACAATTCCGCCGCCCAGTGCGGCGGAATTGTGTGTTAAGATAGCGTGGGTGTTCTTTCAAGCTCTTATCCATACCTGTCTGACGGATCTTGCAAGCGTGCTCCGCAACACCGGCACGGCGTCCGGGACTGCCGGCGCCCGCGAGAGAGCACGTGTGAGGGGAGGATTGGCCACATGGAACGCCGCGATGGGACACCGCTGCAACCAGGAACAGGTCCCAATCTGCAGTTGGACGACGAGAAAGGTTTGACGCGCCGTCAATTTCTTACATACGTCCTCGGCGGCACCGGCGCGTTTATGGGCACGGTGGTGGCAGCACCGTTGGTCGTCATGGCGTTTGACCCTATCCACCGCTCGGGAGGCGAAGCGTACTACAAGACGAAATGGAAGCCTTCCGACTTCAACGAACAGCTGCCTACGCACGTCACGTTCACCCAACACATCGACGACGCCTGGAACTCGAAGGACGTTCCGAACGACGTCTACGTCATCAAGTACCAGGGCAAGTTGATGATCATGTCGCACGTGTGCACCCACCTCGGTTGCCACGTTGACGGCTCCATCAAAAACAACCAATCGGTGGCGCCCCAATGGGGAGACGGAAAGTACTGGTTCCGCTGTCCGTGCCACGGCAGCATGTATGACATCTACGGCGTTCCCAGTCCGAATTCGCCGGCTCCCCGCCCGCTCGACTTGTACAAGTACCGCGTCGGAACCAACGGCTACATTGAGGTTGGCCCGAGCTTTCAGCGCTCGAAGGAGGCCTGGGACGTCAATCCCAACCCGTCCGTCTGATGCCGTCACCGGCAGGCAAAAGCCGCCCCCGGGCCCCGGCCGCCGGCCCCGGGCCCGGGCGCGGGGGGCCGGGGCCCGGGGGCGGCTTGCTTCGTGCTTCCGGCGTGTCTGCGCTCTCCTCTTGGAGTTGGTCATGTCCCTTGTCGGACTTGCGCAGCCGGCTGACCCGCTGCCGGTTCACCCTGCAGGCGGCTCGTACCGGTCCGGCGCCGCCCGCCAGCGCATCAGCACGGACACCTCGGCCTCCGAGACGTACCCGCTGTCCACTGCCACGTCGAGCAGCGTACCATAGTCGACCAAGCGGTACGCCGGAATGCCCGTCGCCTCCGCCCGGGCCCTTGCGATGTCGAAGTCGTACGAGAAGATCGTGCATACCGCCAGCACCTGCACTCCCTCTGCTTGCAGCGCGGCCACCGCGTCATACGCCGATCTCCCCGTCGAGAGCGTGTCCTCAATCATCACCGCCCGCATCCCCGGCAACAGCCGGCCTTCACACTGTTTCTGCCGGCCGTGGCCCTTGGCGCCACTGCGCACGTACGCCGTCGGCAGCCCCAAACGGTCGGCCAACAGCGCTGCATGGGCGATGCCGCCCGTCGCCGCACCCGCCACCAGGTCAATGCCGGGCAGCTTCTCCTCCACGATGCTGCGGAATCCCGCCACCACCAGGTTGCGCAACACCGGGTAGCCCAGGATCAGCCGGTTGTCGCAGTAAATCGGCGACTTCCACCCGGACGACCAAGTGAACGGATCACGCGGCCGGATCTCCACTGCCCGAATTTGCAGCAGCCCGGCCGCCAGGCTCCGCCCCACGCCGGCCGGGTCCGACAAAAAGACTGGCGAACCCATCTCTCCACCTCACGCCACCACACGCGGCGCTACAGCCGGGGAACCAGGCGCCTCCGCCTGTTCACCCCGCGCCCGCCGCCCTGGTGATCTCTTCCCAAATCGCATGCAACGCCTCCAGCGGTCGGGCCGCCCGCAGCACGGCGCGGCCCAGCACCAGCCGCGTCGCCCCGCCCGCCACCGCCTCGCCGGGAGTGGCGCTGCGGGCCTGGTCGTGCGCCTCGGCCCCCGCCGGCCGCGTGCCGGGCACCACCCGCTCGAACCCGGGCGGCACCTCCTCCCGTAACCAGTTGAGTTCACGGGCGGAGGCGACCACCCCGTCCAATCCCGACCGCACGGCGAGCCGAGTCAGGCGGACGACGGTGTCGACCGGCTCCCGCGCCAGGCCGACCGCCGAGGCGGCCACCTGGTCCATGCTGGTCAACAGGGTCACGGCCACCAGCCGGGGCCTGGGCCCCTGCCCGCACGTGGCGGCCACCGCCTCGCGCGCGGCGGCCAACATCGCCTCGCCGCCGAGCGCGTGCACGTTCACCATCTCCAAACCCGGCCAGACGCCGATGATGGAGCGCAGCGCCCCGGCCACGGTGTTCGGTATGTCGTGCAGCTTGACGTCGAGGAACACCCGCTTCCCCAGCGCGGCCAACCGCTCCAGCGCGCGCGGCCCGTCGCCGAAGTACAGCTCGAGCCCCACTTTGTAGCCGTCCACCGCCTCGCCGAACAGCCGTACCCAGCGCTCCGCCTCGGCCCAGGACGGCACGTCAAGCGCCACGTACGTCATCCGCCGGGCGGTATCAAAACGCGGGTGACACAGCGCCTCCCGCAGCCGCTCGCAGGCGTCCATTCAGCGCACCCCACCCGTCGCAATGACTTGCTGGCTGGCGGCTCGTCTCCCGCCCGCCGCCGGGTTGGGCACCGCCTCGGGCAGCGGCACCGCCTGCAGGCGAATCGTGGACAGCACCTCCAGCAGGGATTTCGCCGTGTCGAGCGACGTCAGGCACGGCACACCGTGCTCCACCGCCGTGCGGCGGATGCGGAAGCCGTCACGCTCCGGTGCGCGACCCTTTGTCAGGGTGTTGATGACCAGCTGGATCTTGCCGTCGCGAATGTCATCCGCCAAATTCGGTGTGCCCTGCGTGAGCTTGTTCACCACCGTCACCTCGAGGCCGCGCTGGCGCAAGAAGCGCGCCGTGCCCTCTGTCGCGGCGATGCGGAAGCCCAGATCCGCGAAGCCCCGCAGGATGGGCCACGCCTCCTCCTTGTCGTGGTCCGCGATGGTCGCCAGCACCGTTCCGTGCGCCGGGATCGCCATGCCGGCCGCCACAAGGCCCTTGTACAGCGCCTTCGCGTACGTCCGCTCGGTGCCCATCACCTCGCCCGTCGACTTCATCTCGGGCCCCAGGGTGATGTCCACCCGGCGCAGCTTGGCGAACGAGAACACCGGCACCTTCACCGACACCAGCTCTGCCTCCGGTACCAGGCCGGTCGAGTAGCCGAGATCCTTGAGGCGGCTGCCGAGGATCACCTGAATGGCAAGATCGACCATGGGGACGCCGGTCACCTTGGACAAGAACGGTACCGTCCGCGACGCCCGCGGGTTGACCTCCAGTACGTAGACGTCCTCACCCTGCACGACGAACTGGATATTGATCAGCCCCTTGACGTGGAGGGCCCGCGCCAAGCGGATGGTGTAGTCGATGATCACGTCCTTGGTCCGCTGCGACAGCGAATGCGTCGGGTAGACGGCGATGGAGTCGCCGGAGTGCACACCTGCCCGCTCAATGTGCTCCATGATGCCCGGGATCACCACCGTGTCACCGTCGCTGATGGCGTCCACCTCGACCTCGACACCCTGGATGTAGCGGTCCACCAGCACCGGATGGGACGGGGACACCTGCACCGCCTCGCGCATGTAGGTGAGCAGTTCATCGTCCGACTCAATGATCTGCATCGCGCGCCCACCGAGCACGTACGACGGCCGCACCAGCACCGGGTAGCCGAGCTTGCGCGCCGCCTCCAGCGCCCCGGCTTCCGACGCCACCGAACACCCCGGGGGACGCGGGATGCCCGTCTCCGCCAGCAGCGCGTCGAATTTCTCGCGGTCCTCAGCGCGGTCGATGTCCTCCAGCGCCGTGCCGACGATGCGCACTCCGGCATTGGCCAACGGCCCCGCCAGGTTGATGGCGGTTTGCCCGCCAAACTGGACAATGACCCCCTCCGGCTGCTCCCGCTCGATGACGTGCAGCACGTCCTCAATGTGGAGCGGATCGAAGTACAGGCGGTCGGAGGTGTTGAAGTCGGTTGAGACGGTCTCCGGGTTGTTGTTGATGATCAGCGCCTCGTACCCGGCGCGGCGGATGCCCCACACCGCGTGCACGGAGCAGTAATCGAACTCAATCCCCTGGCCGATGCGGATGGGCCCGGAGCCGAGCACCAACAGCTTCTTGCGCGGGCTGTCGACGACCTCGTCCTCTTCCTCGTACGTGTTGTAGTAGTACGGCGTCGACGCCGCAAACTCGCCAGCGCAGGTGTCCACCATCTTGTACACAGGGCGCAGCCCCAACTGTTTGCGGTAGGCGGTCACCTCGCCCACCGGGTACCCGGTGAAGCGGGCGATGGCGCTGTCCGGGAAACCCATTCTCTTCGCGGCCCGCATCAGGTCGGCCGGAACGCTGTCGGCCAAGGCTCCGGCCGATCCCGCCCGGCCCGCCGCGGCCAGCTCCCGCTCCATCTGCACCAGCGACTCGATGCGATGCAGGAACCAGCGGTCGATCTTCGACACCTCGTGGACCTCGTCGACGGTGCGACCCCGGCGCAGGGCCTCGGCCACCACGAACAGCCGCTCGTCGTCCGCGTCACGCAGCCGCCGCTCGATGTCCTCGTCGCTCCACCTGGCCGCAGCCGGCGTCCACAACGAGTCCAAACCGACCTCCAAGGAGCGCACGGCCTTCATCAGCGACTCCTGAAAGGTGCGGCCGATCGCCATCACCTCGCCGGTTGCCTTCATCTGCGTGCCCAGCCGCCGGTTCGCGCTCTGGAACTTGTCGAACGGCCAGCGCGGGATTTTCGTGACCACGTAGTCGAGCGCCGGCTCGAAGCTGGCGTACGTCTCGCCGGTCACCGGATTGCGGATCTCGTCCAACCGGTACCCGGCGGCAATCTTTGCGGCCACCTTGGCAATCGGGTAGCCGGTCGCCTTCGACGCCAGCGCACTGGAGCGGCTGACGCGCGGATTGACCTCAATCACGTAATAGCGTTGGCTCAACGGATCCAGTGCAAACTGGATGTTGCAGCCGCCCTCGATGCTCAACGCACGGATGATGCGCAGGCTGGCCGCCCGCAGCATTTGGTGATCCTGGTCGGACAGCGTTTGGCTCGGCGCCACCACAATGCTGTCACCGGTGTGGACGCCGACTGGATCGATGTTCTCCATGTTGCAGACGACGATGCAGTTGTCCGCCCCGTCGCGCATGACCTCGTACTCCAACTCTTTGTACCCGGCGATGCTGCGCTCCACCAGCACCTGGTGGATGGGCGAGAGCGTCAGCCCCAGTTCGACAATCTCCTCGTACTCCTCCCAGTCGTGCGCGATGCCGCCGCCCGTGCCGCCCAGCGTGTACGCCGGCCGGATGATGATGGGAAAGCCAATCTGCTCGGCAAACTGGCGGGCCTCCGCCATGTTGGTGACAATTGCGCTCTCCGGCACCGGCTCGCCCAACCGCTGCATGAGGGCGCGGAACCGCTCGCGGTCTTCCGCCTCGCGGATCGCCGACAGCGGCGTCCCGAGCAACTGAACGCCCTCTGCCTCCAGCACCCCGGCCTCCGCCAGTTCCACCGCCAGGTTCAGCCCCGTCTGCCCGCCGAGGGTCGCCACCAGCCCGTCCGGCCGCTCCTTACGGATGATCTGGGCGACAAAATCCAAAGTCAACGGTTCGATGTAAACGCGGTCCGCCATCTCCGGGTCGGTCATGATGGTCGCCGGGTTGGAATTCACCAACACCACCTCGAACCCTTCCTCGCGCAGCGCCTGGCAGGCCTGAGTGCCTGCGTAGTCAAACTCGGCCGCCTGCCCGATGACGATGGGGCCGCTGCCAATCACCATGATCTTGCGGATGTCAGTGCGTTTCGGCATACGCTGCCCATCTCCCTTCCCGGACCGCGTCCATCATCTCCATGAACTGGTCAAACAGGTCGTCCGAATCGTCCGGACCCGGCCGCGCCTCCGGATGGTACTGCACCGCGAACGCCGGGTACACCCGGTGCGCCACGCCTTCCACCGTGCCGTCGTTCTGGTTGACGTGCGTCAACACCAGGTCCGTGCCCTCCAGCGACTCATGGCTGACCACGTAACCGTGGTTTTGCGACGAAATGGCGATCCGCCCGGTACGCAGGTCTTTGACCGGGTGGTTGCCGCCCCGGTGGCCAAACCGCATCTTGACCGTCTTTGCCCCGCAGGCGAGGGAGAACAATTGGTGCCCGAGGCACACCCCGAACAGCGGCACCTTGCCGAGCAGGCCGCGCACCGTCTCAATGCCGTACGGGACGTCCTGCGGATCGCCCGGGCCGTTGGACAACAGGACCCCGTGCGGTTGCCAAGCCAACACTTCCTCGGCGGTGGTGCGTGCGGGCACCACGATGACGTCGCAGCGGCGCGCCAGCATTGAGCGCACGAGGCCCGCCTTGGCGCCGAAGTCGATCAGCACCACGCGCCGGCCCTCGCCCGGACAGCGGTAGACAATCGGCGTTGTGACGTGGTCAACCTGGTCGGTCGGCAGCGGCTGCCGCAGCCGCTCGAACAATTCCGCCTCGGGCGTGTCGAGGGTCGTGATGATGCCCTTCATCGTGCCCTCGCTGCGCAGCGCCTTCGTCAGCTTGCGCGTGTCGATGCCGCACAGGCCGATGACGCCGTGCTTGCGCAGGTACTCGTCGAGGTTGCCCGTGCTCTTGAAGTGGCTCGGGATCTCGCTGTACTCGCGCACGACGAAGCCAAACGGGTGCGGGTGGCGCGACTCCACGTCATCCACGTTGACCCCGTAGTTGCCAATCAGCGGATACGTCATCGTCACAATCTGCCCGTAGTAGGACGGGTCCGTCAAGATCTCCTGGTAACCGGTCATGCTGGTGTTGAATACCACTTCACCAAACTTTTCGCCGTCCGCGCCAAACGCCTGGCCGTGAAACACCATGCCGTTCTCCAGCACCAGCCGTGCTGGGCGGGCCGGTCTCCATGCCCACGTCACGCCTGGCCACCCTCCTTCTCGTTGTGCACAACTCTGCCGCGGCAGATGGTGACCACAGGCCACCCCGCCGC
>JADGIC010000096.1 GCA_019683615.1 Alicyclobacillaceae bacterium
CATGTACACCATGTATGAGATCCCGGTCATGCCCAGCAGTCCGATTATATACTCCGGTGTCTCGGGCAGGATGGTGATGCTCACAAACGATTCTGCTTCCCGGAGAACGGCGCAGTTAACCACGTACAACCAGACAAGAAACCAGAGACAGAACATGCGCCCCAGCCATGGTCCGAATGCGTCAATCAAGCCGCTGGTCAGATTCCGGTTTGGCAGCGCACGGAGGAACACCGCCGCGACTCCGGCGGAAAGCAGACCCCCGACCGCAAACAGGAGGCCCGTAATCCAGCTGTCGCGGACGGTGAACTGGGCAATGACGAACGGGACTGTGACGACGCCGGTGCCGAGGATGCTCCAAATGAGCACGATGACGATTTGAAACCGGGAAATCTGTACGTTCGATATGGGACGCGGACCCCCTTCTAAAGAATCTCGTACATCCATTTTGTAACTCGACCAAACGTGGCGTCGAACGGAGCGAGCAGATGCACATTGGGCCACAGGTGCCAAGAGACCAGCGCGGACATCGCGACCGCCAACATGACGAGTGACCAGTACACTGCGAGTTCACGGCGGCTTGCCCGGCGAAGGGCGTGTTTGTCAAGGATGGCTACAGCAACGGCAGTGCACAGCGCGGCCCAGATCACGGTGTGACCACTCCGCGCCCTGCCGGCGGGGCCAAGCCGTTGGGCGAGGCCGCGGATTCGGGTGTATTGGAAGAAAGGGCGGTCCGGGTAATGTGTACGCGTACATTGCACCTGACCTGTGCACGAGCAAAGTAAGCCGGCCAGTGAGCGCTAATCTGCCGCCACCTGCGCGGGTTTTCAATAAACAACCGCGTGCCGAACTGGCAGGCGTCCACGCCGTCGGATTGGAGCTTCTCCACAAGGGCCTGTATCTGCTGTTCCATGTACTGGGCCGTTTTCTGTTCAAGTTGCTTGTAGGTTTTCTCGGTCAACCGCTCATACGGACAAAGTCGGTCGATCTCTGCCCGTGCTTGAACCTTAACCAGAAAACTCACCCCATTGTTGCCAAACCGAGGAATCACCTTGGTACGGGAAGTGAGCAGTCGCACGGCGCTTTCAGCCCCGTCGCCCCTGCTGCCGCACGGCAGGTGGATGTCCACCTGGCGGGTGTCCCCCAACAGCCACGCGAGCCCCTTCGTCTCCTCCACAGTCAGGACATCCGCCATCTTTGGGCCGCAAAACACAGCAACCCCTTTCATGAGGAGATGGCCCGTAGCGTCTCTGTCTACCAACGACAAAACGGGGGCCTGCGACGGAGACAGGTACTCCTTCATCACCTCCAGTTGCCTGCTGTCGACAACGCGGAACATCTCGCCAATTTGCTCCACTAGATCACGCAGGCCCAGCGCGTTCACCGGCTCGGGATCAGACGGTGCCGAAAGAACGTCCCGCGCCTGCCCCGGTGTCACGAGGAACAATTGATTGCGGCGAAAGTACCGGTTCCGCTCGAAGTAGTCAAACGCCCTGTCAAGCCCTTGTTTTGCGTAGTCACATCCGAACACCACCAGGGTGTTGTGCGCCAGATACATTCGGTGCGGTACGTCCGCTTTGAATTTTTCCACCGCTTCTTCGATAGAACGGCCCGTCTCATCCCGAATGAGGAAGGGCTGGCCGCCTCTTGAACCTGACTCGCCCCCTCCCGCCGAAGGAACGGCATCGGGATTGACGAGCTGGGCCGTCACCTGCACCAAGCCATTGTCGGTCCGGTCGATGCCGAGGGCCAAGACGATGTTCAAGTCATCGACCTCCTGAATGTCAAAGCACCCTGGCAACAACAACGAACCAATGCTTATCACGAAGAAGAAGGCCAGCTTGCGAAACAGGTACGACCTCATCACTGTCCCTCGCCAGAGTGAGGCTTGTTGGGGGGCCGCGGTGCCGGGCTGCGATTGCTGACACGGTCCACCGGTTCAAGCTGCTCAGGGCGTCGTTTGGTCTCGAACCAGGGAGACCGGACGAACATGTCTTTCATGTCCGACCAAGTGAACGGTGCGATGGGAGCCATGTATGGAACTCCGAAAGAACGGAGCGAGACGAGATGCGTCACAAGGATTAGGCCGAGGACGACGATTCCGACCAGTCCAAAAACGCCGGCCACCACGACGAATGCAAACTGAATGATCCGGCTCGAATTCACAAACCCGTACGCCGGCAGAGCAAACGACGCGACCCCGGTTCCCGCCACCACAATCACCATGCCGGCAGAGACCAAGCCTGCACGTACTGCGGCATCGCCGACAATCAGCGTACCCACAATACTGACCGATTGCCCAACCGCCCTCGGCAGACGCGTGCCCGCTTCACGCAGGGCTTCAAAGATGCACATCATGACGAGCGCTTCCAAGATGGCTGGAAAGGGAATGCCGCGGTGTTGGACCACCATGCTGACGAGCAGCGGTGTCGGTATCAGGTCTTGGTTGTAAGACAACAGCGACACGTACAGAGACGGCAACAAAAGGGAAGACCAGTATGAGATGTGGCGCAAAATGCGAATGAACAGCGTCAATGTGTAGTTCGTGTAATAATCTTCGGCTGATGCCAGAAAATAGATGAACTGTGCTGGCACCATCATACAGCTTGGCGCTCCGTCGAGCATGATGGCAATGCGCCCCTGCAACAGACTACCCGTCACCCGGTCCGGACGTTCGGTCTCTTCGGTTGTCGGAAACAGGGTGTACGGCGCGTCGCCGATCAGTTCGCGCAACTTGTTGATGTCATTCACTCCGTCGACGGAAATCTTGCGCAGCCGTTGGCGCGCTTCTTCCACCAGAGTTGGTTTGGCAATGCCTTCAACATAAACGATGCACACGTTGGTCTTGGTGTACACGCCGATGCGCATCGATTCGACCTTCATGCGCGGACTGCGGAGCCGCTTGCGAAGGAGCGCGACATTGAGCTCCAAATGCTCGACGAACGCCTCTTGAGGGCCCTGCAGGGTGGGCTCGTTATCAGCTTTTTCGATGGCCCGGACCGGGGGCTTGCTGACGTCGAGCACCAGGGCTGATTTGGAACGGTCTGCGCAGAGCACCACGTTGCCGTCCGACATCGCTGTGTTCAATTCTTGCCGTGTCTTGATCCAACGGATGCGCACCGTGTGCAGGACGGACGCCATCTGCTGCATGTCTGGCCGCCGTTTTTGCAAAGCCGCAAGGGGCTCGAGAACACCCTCTTCGATGCGTGCAAGGTCCACCAATCCGCGCAGCCAGACCAAAAGCCCGCGCGTACCGTGCACGTCGACGTCACGGAGCTGAAAATCGTCGCAGTTTTTCCACTCCGCCTTGACCCAACTCCGCAATTGTTCTACAGAAGCAGGGAGCGGTTCATCCGGCTCAGACAGCGAAGCGTCGACGAGGCTGGCTATCCTAGCGGGATCATTCCACAGGTCTTTCCTCTTGGTACGCCGAAGCTTGTCGATTATCATCGTAAACTCCCCGAGACTGCTTGTTCCACGTAATTGTTATTTTGACCAGATACGTCCAAACCATGTACACCCCGAGCTGGATGACCGTCAATTCGGGAGCGTCTTGTATACCGAGGGTCTCTCGGTACCCTTCGTCATCCGCTGGCAATCATGGCTGCCCGGGGTCGGACCCGTTCGTCCTCTCGAACCCGCAATATCATACGGTGACCATCGGACTAACGATTCAAGCGGGGAATCCGGACGACCACATGGACTTGCCCATCCATCAGCGTAAACTCCCACTGGCCTCCCATATCAGCTACCAACCGGTCCACAATTTGTAACCCAACGCCACGCGAGATGGGATGGTTCGACTTCTCCAAGGACACATGGGCTTGATTGCTGGTGGTCAACACGACCTGGTGGCTCCGCGCGAACAACTTCCAAACGGCATCCGTTTCGTGCGTCGCGTGATCAACGACGTTCTTGAACACGGTGCTGACTAACCGCTCCCATTTTTCATCCGTCGTCTGCACGTACAAGCCGGGCTCTGCAGTCCCGTAAAAACGGATAGCCCGGCGACTGGCGAGTTCCTGGAATCTGAGCGCACAATCCTCCGTAATGTCCGACACGGCCACCGGATATGGAGAGGTGGCGCGAATTTTGGTGCGCAGCAGCGACAGGTAAAGCATATCGCTGACGAGATCCGAGGCTCGCTTCAACTCGCTCCCTAGCCTTAGACGCGCTCCCTCGTCCACCGGCGGCGAAGCCAAAATCGCCTGCATCGTCGCCAATGGGGTCTGAAGTTCATGGGACAACAGCGTAATGGTCTCCTGGTAGGCGTCCCACGTGTCCTTCGCAGGGCGGATGGCGCGGCGGGCCAGCCATAGGTTGAACCCCAAGGACAGGAACAAACCGCTCCCGCCGAACTCCAGCATAATTGCGCCAAAACGGCGAAGAGCCTCCTGGTCAAGCTGAGTCTTGGCGTAGACGACGAGCCGTTCCTTTTGCGCTCCCCAATGGTTCAGGGTGTATGAACGGTACGGGGCTCCTCCGTACTGGAACGCGGAGAACCCCGATTGTCCGGCATACTTCAAAAGGATCCGGAGCGGAACCGGATTGGCCACAGACCGCCACACCATGCGCTGTCCACGGACGACGACAAAAAAGATGTTCCGGCCTCTCACATCATTGACCGCCACCGCATTGGACCGCGTGACAGGCCCTCCGTCCGCCCCCCGATCGCCTTCGCGGAGCGCCTCGCGGACTTCTGCAACCGCATCTTTCAGCGACGACCTGTCGCTGTCCGCCAATTCTCGCCGCAGTTCCAAAAACACCGCGGAGCCGAGGACCACCAACAGAAGCGAAGTGCTCACGACCAGCATCAGCGCAACCTGCACATAGATGCGGCGAAACAGACGATTCACCTCACAATGGAGGGCCGAGCGCGTACCCGCGGCCCCGAACCGTCTTGATCATATCCCGCCACCCCAGCTCCGCTGCCTTCTTCCGGAGGAAGTAAACGTAGGTATCCAGCGCGTTGTCGGCCACCTCCGCGTCGGGCCCCCACACGTGGGCCAGCAGTTGATCACGCGTAAGCACTTGACCTGGATGGCGAAGAAGGTATTCGAGAAGCAGGAATTCCTTGCTGGACAACGTGATGACGGCCGATCCAATGGCCAACATGCGCGACCTGCGGTACAGAATCGCCCGCCCGTAGACCAATTGGTCCAGGCTGTTGCACCCCGCCGTCCGCCGCACCAACGCGTTGACGCGAGCCACGAGTTCCTCGGCGTCAAACGGTTTGCCCAGGTAATCGTCCGCCCCCGCGTTCAACCCGCGCACTCGATCGTCAATGCTGTTTTGAACCGTCAGGACCAGTGCCGGCGTCGTACAGCCTGATTCGCGCAGTTGGGCCACCAGCTCAATCCCATTGCCGTCCGGCAAACGCACGTCCACCACGAGGCAATCGTATGCTCCGGTCGATGCCGCGTCAAAAGCGTCGAACGCTGTCGCAGCAACATCCACTTCGCAGTGGTGCCGGGTGAACAAGGTCCGCAAGGCATCCGCCAGCACCGGCTCGTCCTCCACCAGCAGGATCCTCATAGCGGTTGAAGTTTCACCCTCCTCACACCCTCGTCACCACCTCGATCCGCCCCACGCCGGTTGTTGGCGCGCCTTCGCTGCGCGTGCGCGAACTGAATCAGGTTGGCGGCCAACAATCCAACCAGCAGGTATGACAGTTCCGCAGGGAATACGATGTACACGGCGACGCTTACCAGTCCTGCCACCGCCCCGAACCACACCTGATGACGCGGTTGAGGCGGCGATGTCGGCGGATCGGTCAGCATGAAGAAAGCGAGAAACAGTGCCGAGTTGAGCATCGGATTCTCGAGACCATACATCGCGTCCATGTGAAAACGAGGCACAAGCGACAAGCCGAGACACGCACCGGCGTACACAGCGGCGAACGAGACAACTTGCGGAATCCTCTTGACCCGCCAAGCGATGAACACACCAGGCACAGACAGCACTAGCAGCGTCCAGTTGGGAAGGAGCGACATCCCGCCCCACCAACTCTGCATCGTGAGAAAAGCGTAGTTGGCGACGAGCAGACCCACGGCTGCCGGGTTGAACACGGGCTTGCGCCATCGGCGCAGGATGTGCTTGGAGGCAAGCGCGATGGCGGTTGTGGCCGCGACCACATAGCCCGGCGTCATCGCCCCGAGCACCATCGACACGATCACGCCCGTCACCATTCCGCCGTCCGACAACAGTCGCCGGTGCCGCAGCGCGGCGTCCACAACGAAATCCACCGCCCAGCCGGTGCCAAGACCAATAGCCAAATGGCTCAGCGCACGAACGTCGCCCCCGTGTGCCACAGCGGCGGATACACCCGTAGCGAGCAGAACAAACAGCACTAACCGCTTCGGCGTGTTGAAAACTCGCCACAGCCGGAGCCGGACGACCGGCTGGGAGTGAGACTTTCGGTGTTGACCGCGCAGCCGCCTCCCTCGCATCGCAGTCTCTGACGGATCTTCCCCGTCCCGGACCAGACGGCGTCCCTCGACTGACGTCTGGCGGGGGACTTCGGACAGCCGCTTTCGACCATCGCGGAACTGCATCGACTCATCTTCCATGTAAATACGCCTTCATTCCTTCCGTCATCAGAACATTCAGCGTGTCGTCCATGCACAACGCTTCCGCCTCACAGTCTTTCAATAAGTCTTGTCCGGCTTCCCACCCCATGAGAAAAACAGCGGTCGACAGCGCGTCAGCCAACATCGCGTGTGGTGCCAACACCGTGACGCTCACGACCTTGGTGGGCGAGCGCCCAGTCTTGGGATGCACGAGATGATGTTCACCGGGGTGCACCGGGCTCTTGCGCTCATATCCGCCGGAGGTGCAGACCGCCATCCCTGAAGCGCGCAGAACGCACACCAAGCCGTGCGGCACTACCGGGTGGCGCACGCCGATCCTCCACATCTCTCCTTCCGCGTTGCGGCCGCCTGCGTACACATCTCCTCCTGCGTCAATGACAAATCCTGAAAAACTTTGCAATTCACGCGCGGCCAGGTCCACCGCAAACCCCTTCGCCACTGCTCCGAGATCCAGTGTCATGGGCTTGCGTAACAGCACGGTTCGGCGGCCGGGATCAACCATGATGTCGCGGTACGAGGCACACCCTGGTTCCGCAGGTTGGTCCGCTACCCGCTCGCCGGTGAGATAGTGCAGGTCGAATCCACGGGCGTAAAGGATTCGGCCAACGGTCGGGTCGAATACGCCGCACGTCCGCTCGGCCACGGCCAGAGCAAACCGCAGCGGTTCAAACAACAGCGGGCTGACCTCGATGGCAACTTCCACTTGGCGGCACAACCTTCTGAGTTCGCTGTCCCCGTCGAACCGGCTGCACGCATGCTCCACCCGCCGAAACCACGCCAACGCGCGGTCGATAGCTGCCTCCGCCTCCGCTGCCGGCCCAGTGCTCACCACCTCCACCGAAACCACGGTGCCCATCCGCAGCACTGTGCGCCGATACAGGCGAGGCGAATCCTGTGGAGCGGCCGAGCGATCAACTTTTCCCATTAACGGCCCGTTGCTCCGCTTGCTTTGCCTGTGCCAGCGCGGACTGCACCGCATAGTAGAAGTCTTCCGTGCTGAGCGTCGCCCCGCTGACGACATCAATCTTGTTGATGTCCTGGCGCTGCAGCAGTTCCTGGGGCAGGATGGGATCGATGTACGAAATCGGGTAGTGGGTGGTGTACCCTGTGATCTTCACGTCCGTGATACGGTCGTGCTTCAACGTCACCGCTACCTGGACGGCACCGATGCGCGTTTGTCCGACGCCGACGTATGTTCCATCTCTGTAGACCTGCTTGAGCGCCGAAGGTCTGCCAGACTGTCCGCCCGAGCGAGGCGACTGGACCGCCGTCTTGCCCGCCTTCTTCGGAACCGACGTCTTCTTCTGGACCGCGACCTTGGCCGCCTTCTGCGTCGTCGTGACCTTCGCCGCAGTGGTGCCGATCACATGAGGACTGGTCATCGTACTGGACCTTGTGACGGCCGCCGTCCGGGTCACTGCAGTCGCGCCCTGCCGCGCAGCGGACTTCTCCGCAACGGGCGATGTTTGCCCATTCACGTCGTGCTTTACCGTCCGTGCGACTGCCGCGACCGGCTCCAGCCGGTGGTCCGCGCTGAAAGCCGCGGTAACGCTTACGGCGGACAGGACAGCAGCGGAACAAACAGCCAGCAACGTCTTGTCATGTCGTCTCGACTCCACACATTATCACCTCATGGGGACTTGTTCGAACTTCCAGGAACAGGCTCACGTCGCACGCGGGATCCTCGAAAGCCTCCGCGACCGAATCTCCGCGCTTGTCCTTCACCTCCCGTACCCCTACCGTACTCCGCCAATCTCAAATCTGCTTCAAAGCTTTCCGGTGGCGGTGTAACGGAGAACTTCACCAGAACATTGATCCACAGCGACATGAGAAAAAGATGAGAACATGATAAGCAGACGATAAAACTGTGATGAATCCTACGGCCGCTTGGCCGGCGTTTCGAACAAGATACAACAGGAAGGAGGCACGCAGAATGAATGTGATCAAGCACCTTTTCCCCCCAACCATTCATCCGATGGTCGTTCATTTCAGCATCGCGATTGTATACATCGCCGCTCTGGCGGGACTGGCAGGTCTTGTCTCCCGGCACCAGGCGATCTGTGTGCGCTCCTTCTTTCTCCTCCTCTGTCTGGGGATTGTGGCAACGGCCGCGACCGGCATTGCGGGAATCAGAGGAAGCATGGTGTACGACCACGGACTGGGTGTTCACGCGCCTTGAATCGCCATCCAATCCTTCCCGCCGCTTTGCTGATCATGATCGAGAGCGCTGTGACCGTCGCGGCCAGGCTCATGCAGCCCACGCCGCTACAGAGACTGACCGTGTTCACGCCGATCCCCAGAGACGAACAGCGTGATGAAGTTCAACCCGCGAATCGGCCACACTTGATAATGGTTGCGTAGTCCGTAAAGTAGCCCCCGTCAGCTTTCAAGACGGGGGCTACAGCGAAAAAACACCCCGCCGGACGTGTCCAGCGGGGTCTATCGCATGTGTTAGGCCTTTACACGGAAGTTCACGATTGAGAGTGGCTGAGATCCTGTGTTAGACAAGGGATTTCCGGAAATTACACGCCGCCGGTTCTGGCTACTTTACAAGCGAACGCC